>NZ_JBHSOA010000113.1:0-9925 GCF_042655885.1 Streptomyces chlorus | reverse complement strand
GTTCGCGGTGGGCTGGGCGCTGCTGGCCGGCGTGATCGGCTTCATCTACTTCTGGAAGGCTGAAGAGAGGTACGGCCGTGGCTGACGAGAGGACGGACACCCACATCCCCACCGTCATCGCGGACGACCTGCACATCGTCTACCGCGTCAACGGTGCCCGCGGCGGCCGCGGCAGCGCCACGGCGGCGCTCAGCCGGATGATTCGGCGGGGCAAGGACGACGAGGCACGGGGCGTGCGCAAGGTGCACGCCGTACGCGGGGTCTCCTTCGTCGCCCACCGGGGCGAGGCCATCGGCCTGATCGGCTCCAACGGCTCCGGCAAGTCGACCCTGCTGCGGGCCATCGCCGGCCTGCTGCCCGCCGAGGAGGGCAAGGTCTACACCGACGGCCAGCCTTCCCTGCTCGGCGTCAACGCGGCCCTGATGAACGACCTGACGGGCGAACGGAACGTCATACTCGGCGGGCTGGCCATGGGAATGTCCCGCGAGCAGGTCCGGGAGCGCTACCAGAAGATCGTCGACTTCTCCGGCATCAACGAGAAGGGCGACTTCATCACCCTGCCGATGCGGACGTACTCCTCCGGCATGGCCGCCCGGCTCCGTTTCTCCATCGCGGCGGCCAAGGACCACGACGTCCTGATGATCGACGAGGCCCTGGCCACCGGCGACCGCAAGTTCCAGAAGCGCTCCGAGGCGCGGATCCGGGAACTGCGCCAGGAGGCGGGCACCGTCTTCCTGGTCAGCCACAACAACAAGTCGATCCGCGACACCTGCGACCGCGTCCTGTGGCTGGAGCACGGCGAACTGCGCATGGACGGCCCGACCGGTGAGGTGCTCAAGGAGTACGAGAAGTTCACCGGCAAGTAGCCCGGCCCGCCCGGACCCCGCCGGAACTGGCCGACGGGGTCCTGCGTCTGCAAAGGAAACGTCAACTCCTGCCGTGCGCAGGAATCTTGACAGCGAGTGGTGCGTTGTCCCGAGGCGCGGGGACACCCCGGCGGTCCGTATCGCGCTGTACAACGTAAGCTGGACCGGTCCCTAAAGATGGCAATCAGGGTCATAACGCGTGACACCGACCGGCGACCCGGCCGGGCGGCAGTGCGGGCGGCGTGTCCGAAATAGTGTGTATTGGGTCGGCAGTGTAGAACGGGAGATGTGACGGCAATGGCTACGGAGACTTCCCTGCTCAACGCAGTATGTGCCGTCCCCGCCCAGGGCAGCCCGTGATGACGCGAACCGGCACGACGCGCGCGGCCGACCCCGGGCGCGCCCTCCTGGACACCGAACGCGCCACCCTCGAGAAGGCCGCCGCCGAGAACTTCCCGGTGGCGCCGTTCTTCCTGCCCAGAGCCTGGCGCGCCGACCTGATGGCGGTCTACGGCTACGCCCGGCTCGTCGACGACATCGGCGACGGCGACCTGGCCCCCGGTGGCGCCGACGCCGAACTGCTCGGCGTCGCTCCCGACCGGGCAGGCGACCGGACGGTGCTGCTGGACGCCTTCGAGACGGATCTGCACCGCGTGTTCGACTCGGTTCCGCGCCATCCGCTGCTGCGCCGGCTCCAGCCGACGGTCCGCCGCCGCGGCCTGCCCCCCGAACCCTTCCTCGGCCTGATCGCCGCCAACCGCCAGGACCAGGTCGTCAGCCGCTACGAGACCTACGACGACCTGCTCGCCTACTGCGAACTGTCGGCCAACCCGGTCGGCCGCCTGGTCCTCGGCGTCACCGGGACCTCGACCCCCGAGCGGATCCGCCGCTCCGACGCGGTCTGCACCGCCCTCCAGATCGTCGAGCACCTCCAGGACGTCACCGAGGACCTCGGCCGTGACCGCGTCTACCTGCCCGCCGAGGACATGGTGCGCTTCCACGTCGACGAGGCGGATCTCGCCGCGCCGCACGCCGGCGCGTCGGTGCGCGCACTGATCGCGTTCCAGGCGCAGCGCGCCCGGGAGCTCCTGGACGAGGGCGCTCCCCTGGTGGGCAGCGTCCACGGCAGGCTGAAGCTGCTGCTCGCGGGGTTCGTGGCAGGGGGACGGGCGGCACTGGGCGCGATCGCCGCCGCCGAATACGACGTACTTCCCGGCCCGCCCAAGCCCGGCAAGGTCCGGCTGCTGCGCGAGGCCGGCACGACGCTGCGAGGAGAGGGGTGATCCGGGCCGTGGAGCCGGACACACACACGTCGGCGCCGGTGCTCGCCGCATACCGGTACTGCGAGGCCGTCACCGGACAACAGGCCCGGAACTTCGCCTACGGCATCCGGCTGCTGCCGACGCCCAAGCGGCGCGCGATGTCGGCGTTGTACGCGTTTTCCCGGCGCGTCGACGACATCGGCGACGGCGCGCTGCCGGACGACGTCAAGGCCGCCCGGCTCGAGGACACCCGGGCGCTGCTCACCCGGGTCCGGGACAGGGCGGTCGACGAGGACGACACCGACCCGGTCGCCGTCGCCCTCGCGCACACCGCGCAGCACTTCCCGGTCCCGCTCGGCGGCCTGGACGAGTTGATCGACGGCGTTCAGATGGACCTGCGCGGCGAGACCTACGAGACCTGGGACGACCTGAAGGTCTACTGCCGCTGCGTCGCCGGCGCCATCGGACGGGTCTCCCTCGGCGTCTTCGGCACCGAACCCGGGGCACGGGGCGTCGAACGCGCCCCCGAGTACGCCGACACACTGGGGCTCGCGCTCCAGCTCACCAACATCCTCCGGGACGTCCGGGAGGACGCCGAGGGCGGGCGCACCTATCTGCCCGCCGACGACCTGGCCAAGTTCGGCTGCTCGGCCGGCTTCAGCGGGCCGACCCCGCCGGAGGGCTCCGACTTCGCCGGCCTCGTCCACTTCGAGGTGCGCCGGGCCCGCGCCCTGTTCGCCGAGGGCTACCGGCTGCTGCCCATGCTCGACCGGCGCAGCGGCGCCTGCGTCGCCGCCATGGCCGGCATCTACCGCCGTCTCCTCGACCGCATCGAGCGCGAGCCCGAGGCCGTGCTGCGCGGCCGGGTCTCCCTGCCCGGACGGGAGAAGGCCTACGTCGCGGTGCGCGGCCTGTCCGGCCTGGACACCCGGCACGTCACCCGGCGGACCGTCAGGAGGCGCGCCTGATGGCCACACCACTCCCACCCGGTGGCGCCGCCGGTAAGCGGTGCGCAACCCTCCGCCGCGGCCCCGCGTCCTTGACCAGGACGGCCGGCCACGCACCGATCCGGCGGCGCGGCGGCCGGGCAGGGGAGGGCGCGCCATGACCCGGGTCACCAGCTTCGAGGGCCGCCTCGCCGGCGACGACGCACCGGCGAGGCGGCATGCCGTCGTGGTCGGCGGCGGGCTCGCCGGCGTCACCGCCGCGCTCGCGCTCGCCGACGCCGGCGTGCGCGTCACCCTGCTCGAAGGCCGCCCCCGGCTCGGCGGGCTCGCCTTCTCCTTCCAGCGCGGCGACCTGACCGTCGACAACGGCCAGCACGTCTACCTGCGCTGCTGCACCGCCTACCGCTGGTTCCTCGACCGGATCGAGGGGGCGGCGCTGGCACCACTGCAGAACCGTCTCGACGTGCCCGTGATCGACGCCGACCGGCCCGAGGGGCGCCGGCTCGGCCGGCTGCGCCGCGACCCGCTGCCCGTACCCCTGCACCTGGGGCGCAGCCTCGCCACCTACCCGCACCTCTCGCTCGCCGAACGGGCGAACGTGGGCCGGGCCGCGCTCGCGCTCAAAAGACTCGACCTCGCCGATCCCGCCCTCGACGACCAGGACTTCGGCAGCTGGCTGGCCGCGCACGGCCAGTCGCCGCGCGCCGTCGAGGCACTGTGGGACCTGGTGGGGGTCGCCACCCTCAACGCGGTCGCGGGTGACGCGTCCCTGGCGCTCGCCGCGATGGTCTTCAAGACCGGTCTGCTGTCCGACCCGGGCGCGGCCGACATCGGCTGGGCCCATGTCCCCCTGGGCGAACTGCACGACCGGCTGGCCCGCAAGGCGCTCGAATCCGCGGGCGTCCGCACCGAGGTCCGGACCCGCGTCACCTCCGTCTCCACGGACGGCAACGGAGGGTGGAGCGTCCAGGTGCCCGGTGAGACGCTCGACGCGGACGCCGTCGTCCTCGCCGTACCGCAGCGCGAGGCGTACGACCTGCTGCCCGCGGGAGCGCTCGACGACCCCGAGCGGCTGCTCGGCATCGGCACCGCGCCGATCCTCGACCTCCACGTCGTCTACGACCGCACGGTGCTCACCAGCCCCTTCTTCGCGGCCCTCGGCAGCCCCGTGCAGTGGGTCTTCGACCGCACCCGGGCCTCCGGCCTGCGGGAGGGGCAGTACCTGGCCGTCTCGCAGTCGGTCGCCCAGAACGACATCGACGAGCCCGTGGCCGTGCTGCGCGAGCGCTACCTGCCCGAACTGGAGCGCCTGCTGCCGGGCGCCCGCGGCGCCACCGTGCGGGACTTCTTCGTCACCCGGGAGCGCACCGCCACGTTCGCCCCCGCTCCCGGCGTCGGACGGCTCAGGCCCGGCGCCCGCACCAAGGCTCCCGGCCTGTACCTGGCCGGAGCGTGGACCGCCACCGGGTGGCCCGCGACCATGGAGGGTGCGGTCCGCAGCGGCGTCGGCGCGGCGGACGCCGCGCTGAGCGCCCTGGGCCGGCCCCGCCCCCGCCACCTCTTCGCGTGGGACGGGGCGGCCGGCCGCGGCGCCCCGGGCCCCGCCGTGCGAGAGGGGCTCCGGTGAGCGCCGACGCACCCGCCGCGGCGGGCCCCCGCACCCCCGGTACCGCAACAAGAGGAGAGACTGTGCCCACTGTGCCCCCGGCCTCGAAGGCCGCTGGAAGGACCGCGGCGGACGTGCCCGCGCTCCTGGAGCGCGGCAGGACACTGGCCATGCCGGTACTGCGGGCGGCCATCGACCGCCTGGCGCCCCCCATGGACACCGTCGCCGCCTACCACTTCGGCTGGATCGACGCCCAGGGCAGGCCCGCCGACGGCGACGGCGGCAAGGCCGTGCGCCCCGCGCTCGCCGTGCTGTCCGCCGAGGTCACCGGCGCCGCCCCCGAAGTCGGCGTCCCCGGCGCGGTCGCCGTCGAACTCGTCCACAACTTCTCCCTGCTGCACGACGACCTCATGGACGGCGACGAGCAGCGCAGGCACCGCGACACCGTCTGGAAGGTGCACGGTCCCGCCCAGGCCATCCTGGTCGGCGACGCCCTGTTCGCCCTCGCCAACGAGGTGCTGCTGGAACTCGGCACCGTCGAGGCCGGCCGGGCCACCCGCCGGCTGACCACCGCCACCCGCGCCCTCATCGACGGCCAGGCGCAGGACATCTCCTACGAGCACCGCGACCGGGTCGGCGTCGAGGAGTGCCTGGAGATGGAGGGCAACAAGACCGGCGCCCTGCTCGCCTGCGCCAGCTCCGTCGGCGCGGTGCTCGGCGGCGCCGACCCGCACACCGCCGACACCCTGGAGAAGTACGGCTACCACCTCGGCCTGGCCTTCCAGGCCGTCGACGACCTCCTCGGCATCTGGGGCGACCCGGCGGCCACCGGCAAGCAGACCTGGAGCGATCTGCGCCAGCGCAAGAAGTCCCTCCCGGTCGTGGCGGCGCTCGCCGCGGGCGGTCCGGCCTCCGAGCAGCTCGCGGGGATTCTCGCCGCCGACGCGGGCAGCAGCGACATCGCGAACTTCTCCGAGGAGGAGTTCGCGGCCCGCGCGGCCCTCATCGAGCAGGCCGGCGGACGGGAGTGGACCGCCGGGGAAGCACGTCGACAGCACACCATCGCCATCGAGGCCCTCGACGCCGTCGACATGCCCGACAGGGTGCGGGAGCAGTTCACGGCGCTCGCGGACTTCGTCGTCGTACGAAAGAGATGATCACTATCGGTCGAATAGCCCTCGCGTAGTCGCCGGCCGGTGTTGCGGGGAGTACGGCACCGGCCGACGGCGGACCCACAGCAGACGCACACATTGCAGGACTGCACGAAGGGGAAGCCATGACAGCGACGACCGACGGAAGCACCGGGGCGGCCCTGCCGTCCTCGGTGGCCGCGGCCAGCGACACCGACACCGACATCCCCGTGGCGGCCGGGGCACCCGACATCGCCGCCGGCGCCATGCGGCGCGCCACCGAGTTCCTGCTGTCCCGCCAGGACGACCAGGGCTGGTGGAAGGGAGACCTCGAGACCAACGTCACGATGGACGCCGAGGACCTGCTGCTGCGTCAGTTCCTGGGCATCCTCGAGGAGGAGACCACCCGGGCCGCCGCCCTGTTCATCCGGGGCGAGCAGCGCGAGGACGGCACCTGGGCCACCTTTTACGGCGGGCCCGGCGACCTCTCCGCCACCATCGAGGCGTACGTCGCGCTGCGGCTGGCCGGCGACCCGCCGGACGCCCCGCACATGGCGCGCGCCGCCGCCTGGGTCCGCGACCGGGGAGGGGTCGCCGCCTCCCGGGTCTTCACCCGGATCTGGCTGGCGCTGTTCGGCTGGTGGAAGTGGGAGGACCTGCCCGAACTCCCGCCCGAGCTGATCTGGTTCCCGTCCTGGGTGCCGCTCAACATCTACGACTTCGGCTGCTGGGCCCGCCAGACCATCGTCCCGTTGACGATCGTCTCCGCCGAGCGGCCGGTACGGCCCGCCCCGTTCCCGCTCGACGAACTGCACACCGACCCGGCCAGGCCCAACCCTCCCGGACGGATGGCGCCGGCGGCCAGCTGGGAGGGCGCCTTCCAGCGGCTCGACAAGGGGCTGCACGCGCTGCGCCGGGCCGTCCCGCGCCGGCTGCGCAGGGCGGCGATGAACACCGCGGCCCGCTGGATCATCGAGCGGCAGGAGAACGACGGCTGCTGGGGCGGCATCCAGCCGCCCGCCGTCTACTCCGTCATCGCGCTGCACCTGCTCGGCTACGACCTGAACCACCCGGTGATGCGCGCCGGACTCCAGTCCCTCGACCGGTTCGCCGTGTGGCGCGAGGACGGCGCCCGGATGATCGAGGCCTGCCAGTCCCCGGTGTGGGACACCTGCCTCGCGACCATCGCCCTCGCCGACGCCGGTCTGCCCGCCGACCATCCCCAACTGGTCAGAGCCGCCGACTGGATGCTCGGCGAACAGGTCGTACGGCCCGGGGACTGGTCGGTGCGCAGGCCCGGACTCCCGCCCGGCGGCTGGGCGTTCGAGTTCCACAACGACAACTACCCCGACATCGACGACACCGCCGAGGTGGTCCTCGCGCTCCGCCGGGTCAGGCACCACGACCCGGAGCGGGTGGACAACGCCATCGGCCGCGGGGTCCGCTGGAACCTCGGCATGCAGTCCCGCAACGGCGCCTGGGGCGCCTTCGACGTCGACAACACCAGCCCGTTCCCCAACCGGCTGCCGTTCTGCGACTTCGGCGAGGTCATCGACCCGCCGTCGGCCGATGTCACCGCGCACGTCGTGGAGATGCTCGCCGTCGAAGGGCTCGCCCACGACCCGCGCACAAGACGCGGCATTCGGTGGCTGCTCGCCGAACAGGAGCCGGACGGCTCGTGGTTCGGACGCTGGGGTATCAACTACCTCTACGGCACCGGGTCCGTGGTGCCCGCGCTGGTCGCCGCGGGCCTCCCCGGCTCGCACCCGGCCGTCCGACGGGCCGTGTCCTGGCTGGAGTCGGTCCAGAACGACGACGGAGGATGGGGCGAGGACCTGCGTTCCTACCGCAACTCCCGCGAGTGGAGCGGCAAAGGCGCCTCGACTCCCTCGCAGACCGGGTGGGCGCTGATGGCCCTGCTGGCGGCAGGCGAGAAGGAGTCCGCGGCCGTCGAACGCGGCATCGCCTGGCTGGCGGCCACCCAGCACGAGGACGGCTCCTGGGACGAGCCCTACTTCACGGGCACCGGGTTTCCCTGGGACTTCTCCATCAACTATCACCTCTACCGACAGGTCTTCCCGCTCACCGCGCTCGGTCGGTACGTGAACGGTGAGCCGTTCACCAAGCCGCCGGCGGAGGTGCCGGGGGCGGGTACGGCGGGTACGGCGGGTGCCGGTGCGTTGGGCGCCGGTACACAGCAGCAGCAGCGGCCGGCCGAGGCGAAGGGCAGTTGATGAGCCCCCGAGCGGCCCCGGCGCCGTTGCTGATCGCCTGCGCGCTCGGCATCGAGCGGCTCGCCCTGTGCGGGAGGGGCCGCGGCGGCACCGGCGGGCCGGTCACCGTCCTGCGCACGGGCATGGGGCCTGCGGCGGCCGAGCGCTCCGTCACCCGGGCGCTCGCCGGCCCGGCGCTGGGCGACGCCGCCGTGCTGGCCACCGGCTTCTGCGCCGGACTGGCCCCCGGGATGCACCCCGGCGACCTGGTGGTCGCCGGGGAGACCCGCGACCCGCGCGGCAGCGTGCCGTGCGTCGGGACCGGCCTGCTGGTGAAGGAGCTGGCGCGGGTCGCGCCGGGGCGCACTGTCCACACCGGGCTGCTCACCGGCTCCGAGCACGTGGTCCGGGGGCACGAACGGTCCGAGCTGCTCGCCACCGGCGCAATCGCGGTCGACATGGAGTCCGCGGCCACGCTCCTGAGCGCCGTCCGCGCGGGTGCGCGCCCCGTTGCGGCCGTACGGGTGGTCGTGGACGCTCCTGAACATGAACTGGTCCGGATCGGCACGGTGCGCGGTGGAATATCGGCTTTCCGCGTTCTTCGTTCCGTTCTTCCCGTGTATCTCGAATGGCACCGTTCCTTGTTGCTCCCCAGGAGGTGAGCCAGATGGCAATGCCGCTGCGTCAGTCCATCAAGGTCGCTACATACTTGGCCGAACAGAAGCTCCGTCGGCGGGACAAGTTTCCGCTGATCGTCGAACTGGAACCGCTCTTCGCCTGCAACCTCGCCTGTGAGGGGTGCGGGAAGATCCAGCACCCGGCCGGGGTGCTCAAGCAGCGCATGCCGGTCGCGCAGGCCGTGGGTGCGGTGCTGGAGTCCGGGGCGCCGATGGTGTCGATCGCCGGCGGCGAGCCGCTGATGCATCCCCAGATCGACGAGATCGTGCGCCAGTTGGTGGGCCGGCGCAAGTACGTGTTCCTGTGCACCAACGCCATGCTGCTGCGCAAGAAGATGGACAAGTTCACCCCGTCGCCGTACTTCGCGTTCGCCGTGCACATCGACGGGCTGCGCGAGCGGCACGACGAGTCCGTCGCGAAGGAGGGCGTGTTCGACGAGGCGGTGGCCGCCATCAAGGAGGCCAAGCGGCGCGGCTTCCGGGTCACCACCAACTCGACCTTCTTCAACACCGACACCCCGCAGACCATCATCGAGGTGCTCAACTACCTCAACGACGACCTCAAGGTCGACGAGATGATGATCTCGCCCGCCTACGCCTACGAGAAGGCCCCCGACCAGGAGCACTTCCTCGGTGTGGAACAGACCCGCGAGCTGTTCAGGAAGGCGTTCGCCGGAGGCAACCGCCGCCGCTGGCGGCTCAACCACTCGCCGCTGTTCCTGGACTTCCTCGAGGGCAGGGTCGACTTCCCGTGCACCGCGTGGGCGATCCCGAACTACTCGCTCTTCGGCTGGCAGCGCCCCTGCTACCTGATGAGCGACGGCTATGTGCCGACGTACCGGGAGCTGATCGAGGAGACCGACTGGGACAAGTACGGCCGCGGCAAGGACCCGCGCTGCGCCAACTGCATGGCGCACTGCGGCTACGAGCCCACCGCCGTCCTCGCCACCATGGGGTCACTGAAGGAGTCCCTGCGCGCCCTGCGCGAGACGGTCTCGGGAAACAAGGAGTGACGCGATGACGGCTGTCTCCCTCGGGGTCCCCGAGGTGCCGGTCCGGCCGCTCGCCCCGCGCCGCAGGAGTCGGCGGATCCAGGTCGGGTCGGTGGCGGTGGGCGGGGATGCGCCGGTGTCGGTGCAGTCGATGACGACGACGCGTACGTCGGACATCGGGGCGACGTTGCAGCAGATCGCGGAGCTGACGGCGTCGGGCTGTCAGATCGTG
>NZ_JBHSOA010000112.1:0-19576 GCF_042655885.1 Streptomyces chlorus | reverse complement strand
TATCCCGTCGATCTCTTACACCTCAGAAGCAACAGTGAGACATCTGGAGTTACTTGCCCTAACCGGCACCCTCCTGGTTCGCGGGCCGGGTCTCCAGGCGTACGACGTGCGGATGGTCGGGCCGCAGTTCGGCCGAGTCCTCGGCGAGGACGATCCGCTCGTCCGGACCGACCAGCCCCAGCAATGCGCTGAGCAAGGTCGTCTTGCCGGTCCCGGTGCCGCCGCTGACCAGGAAGGACAGCCGCGCGCCGAGCAGTGCGCGCAGGATCCGGTCGCCGCCCGGCGGCACCGTTCCCGCCGCCGTCAGTTCGTCCAGGGTGAAGGCGTGGGGCCGTACGACGCGCAACGACAGGCAGGTGCAGCCGACGGCCACCGGAGGCAGCACGGCGTGCAGCCGCGTCCCGTCGGCCAGCCGCGCGTCGACCCAGGGCCGGGCGTCGTCCAGGCGCCGGCCGGCCACGGCGGCGAGCCGCTGGGCGAGCCTGCGTACGGCCACCGCGTCCGGGAAGGAGACGCCCGTCAGCTCCAGTCCACCGCCCCGGTCCACCCAGACCCTGTCGGGTGCCGACACGAGCACGTCGGTGACCGAGCGGTCGGCGAGGAGCGGGTCCAGCGGGCCGCTGCCGATCAGTTCGGACCGCAACTGTTCCGCGGCACCCAGCACTTCGGCGGCGCCGAGCACCCGACCCTGTTCCCGCAGGGCCTGCGCCACCCGCGCGGGCGTCGGTTCGGACCCGCTCTCCGCGAGCCACCGCCGTACCCCGTCGAGCAGTCCGGCAGGCATTCCGGGCCCATCTCCCGACGCACTCTCCGGCGTACCGGACATCCCTCCCGCCAGCGGCGACCCGGTCCCGTTCCCCGCCGCCCCCGCGCTACGGGAGCCCGCGGCAGCCACACCGCCACCCCCGGCACCCACCGGAGCCACGCCCCCGAACCCCGCCGACGGCGCCCCCCACGTCTCCATGGGCACCGTGCTCTCCCGGCCGCCCACCGGCATCCCGTGCGGCCCCTTTGACCTCTGACGCCCTCTGATGTTCATGCGGCCCTCGCCTCCACCAGCGCCCGCTCCCAGAACTCCTTGCAGAACCGGGCCAACGGGCTCCGGCCGGACGCCCCGGGCGGCCGTCCCGAGCCGGGCGGGTGCTGCAGGCCGGGCTCGACGGGTACGTCGCCGACGAGGGGCAGTCCGAGCAGCCGGGCCACCTCGCGGTCGTCGAGACCGGGTGCGTACGGTCCGCGCACCGCCACCCGCAGATCGCGCAGGACCATGCCGACGGCGGAGGCGACGCGTCCGGCCGCCGCGACGGCGCGCAGCTCGGCGGGGACCACCAGGAGCCCGAGGTCGAGTTGCGCGAGGATCTCGGCCACCCCGCTGTCGACGCGCCGCGGCAGGTCGACCACGACCGTGCCGCCCCCGCGCCGGGCCGCGGCGAGCACCGCGCGTACGGCCTGCGGCGGTACGGTGACGCAGTCGCCGCGGTCCCAGCTGAGCACTCGCAGGGAGTGCAGTTCGGGCAGCGACTCCTCCAGGGCGCCGCCGCCGACCCGCCCCCGTGAGGCGGCGAAAGCGGGCCAGCGCAGCCCTTCCGCCGTTTCGCCGCCGAGGACCACGTCGAGTCCGCCGCCCAGCGGATCCGCGTCCACCAGGAGAGTGCGCAGCCCCTCACGCGCCGAAGTGACGGCGAGCGCGCACGCGAGCGTGGAGGCGCCGGCCCCGCCCCGGCCGCCGAGGACACCGACGGTCAGGGCCGGCCGGCCGACGCCCTCGGCCACATCGGCGATGCGGTCGACCAGCCACTGCTCGCCGTCGGGCAGCATCAGCACATGGTCGGCGCCGATCTCGACGGCCCGGCGCCAGACGCCGGAGTCGTCCTGGTCGCGGCCGACCAGCACCACTCCGCGCCGCCGCGCGGCACCGCGCACGCGCCGCGCGGCGTCGTCACCGACGAGGACGAGCGGTGCGGCCTCCCAACTGCCCCGCCGTTCCGGCACTCCGTGATGGACCTCCGGGGTGGCACCGGCCGCCGCGCACAGGCGCAGCAGGTCGTCGAGAAGCCCGGCGTCCTCGGTGATGATCAGCGGTCCGCCCTGCCTGCCTCCTCCGGCGGCGGGCGGCGGATCGTGTGTGACGGTTCCTGTCATTTTCTTCCCCCTTCGCTGCAGCTCGCGGTGGCTCTGCGGCTCCGCGATTCCCAAACGTGCGAGAACCGGCAAGCGGCCTCGATATGAACGGCCGACAGAAACCGGCCATACGCGACTCGACAAACGGAACGGGCGGTGAACTCGCCGCGAGCGGGACGCGCTGGGATCACGGTGCAGCGATCCGGAAAATCGTGTGGATCTTGGTCAAAAACTGTGGACAGGCCGACGCTTGTGAATATCGCCGTCACCCATCCCGGTGAGCCCCGAGCCAGCCCATGCGTGAATCCCACAGAGCGCCCTTATGACTACACAGAGTAACGAATCATGAGCATGACAAACCAGCCGAGGCCCAGTCGGCAAGCGGCATCTCGGTCGTGCCGAGAAGAAGGAAAACCCACCCGGATATGCGACGACCCCCGCCGGGGGGGAGAGCGGGGGTCGTCCCCACGGCCGACTCGGGGGGGGAGGAGCCGGACCGGGTTCGCACGGTCGCGAACGATCCGTGACTTCCATGGTGTACCCGAGAGCCCTCTCAGGCAAACCCACACGCCACACCTTACGCCGAATGGGCTGCACCTATGCTCAGGGGCGTGGAAAACCACTCACTGCCCCGCACGGCCGCCTTCTTCGATCTGGACAAGACGGTCATTGCGAAGTCGAGCACGCTCACGTTCAGCAAGTCGTTCTACCAAGGCGGCCTGATCAACCGCAGGGCAGTCCTGCGTACCGCATACGCCCAGTTCGTCTTCCTGGCCGGCGGTGCCGACCACGACCAGATGGAGCGGATGCGCAAGTACCTGTCCGCACTGTGCCGCGGCTGGAACGTCCAGCAGGTCAAGGAGATCGTCGCCGAGACCCTGCACGACCTGATCGACCCGATCATCTACGACGAGGCCGCCACCCTCATCGAGCAGCATCACACCGCCGGCCGGGACGTGGTGATCGTGTCCACCTCGGGCGCCGAGGTGGTCGAGCCGATCGGCGAGCTGCTGGGTGCGGACCGGGTCGTCGCCACCCGCATGGTCGTGGGTGACGACGGGTGCTTCACCGGAGATGTGGAGTACTACGCGTACGGCCCGACGAAGGCCGAGGCGATCAGGGAGCTGGCCGAGTCGGAGGGCTACGACCTCGCCCGCTGCTACGCCTACAGCGACTCGGTGACCGATCTGCCGATGCTGGATTCCGTGGGCCACCCGCACGCCGTGAACCCGGACCGGGCACTGCGCCGCGAAGCCGTCGCGCGCGAGTGGCCGATCCTGGACTTCCACCGGCCCGTCCGGCTCAAGCAGCGCCTCCCCGCGCTCTCCGTCCCGCCTCGCCCGGCCCTGGTGGCGGCTGCCGCCATAGGAGCCGCCGCGGCCACCGCGGGCCTGGTCTGGTACACCAGCCGACGCCGCGCGACGGTGGCCTGACCGGCCACCGCGAAGGCACACCGACCGGGCCCGTTTCCGTCCGGCACACCGGCATCCGATTCGCGCTCCTTTGAGCCTAAAGGTAAAGAAGCGGGTCCCCCACTTCCGCTTACTTGGAACCTGGAGTACAAAGGATTCAACGGCCCGCGAGACCAAGGACATCCGAGAGGATCACCTTCACAACGCATTTGGCCCCACGGACCGAGCATGGCCACAGGGCACCCACGCGACGTCGACCCGTCGATTACGGGCCAGCCGCACCAGGGACGGGCGAAGTTCCCGACCTGATGGGCATATATCGAGGACGCTTGGTAACCAGGTGGACATGCCAGCGGCGGTACGAGAATTCGTACCGCCGCATTTCTGCGCGACTGCCGCGCAAACGTCTCTCACTGCTGTACCGCCTTCGCGTTTCCACTCCACGCGCAGGTCGGCCCCACGCGCGCGTTACGCCGCCCCGCGCTGCAGTGCCTCGCACACCGCCATGGACTCACGCGCCCCCAGCTCGACCGCCCGTCCGCAATGGGCGATCCAGGCGGCCACACCCTCGGGGGTGCCGGAGACGTATCCCTCCAGAGCCGTCAGATAGGCCTCACGGCCCAGTTCGGCGTGGCCGGTCTCGGCTGGGCAGACCGACTTCGGGTCCAGCCCGCTGCCGACCAGCACGATGCGCTCGGCCGTACGCGCGAGAAGGCCGTTGCAGGAGGTGAAGGGGCGCAGCGCGAGCAGCTCGCCGTGCACGACGGCGGCCGTGACCAGCGCCGGGGCGGAACCACCCGCGACGATCAGCTCGGCCAGGCCCTCCAGCCTGCCGTGCACCTCCGTCGCGCCGGGCAGCGGGAGGCCGATCAAGGGCTCGTCGACCGGCTCACCCTCCTTGCGGGGCCGCCCGACCTGGTCGGCGCGGCCGGCCGCCGCCACCAGGTGCAGCCGGGCGAGCACCCTCAGCGGCGACTGCCGCCAGATGGTCAGCAGCTGGCCCGCCTCGGCGGACAGCCGCAGCGCGGCGCCCATCGTGCGTGCCTCGTCGTCGGTGCCGAAGTCGCTGCGCCTGCGCACCTCCTCCAGCGCCCAGTCCGCGCCGGACAGTGCTGCCGAGCCGCGGGCGCCGCGCAGCGCCGCCTCGGAGGTGATCTCGTTGCTGCGCCGCCGCATGACCCGGTGTCCGTAGACCCGGTCCACGGCCCTGCGCACGGATTCCACGGAGTCGGCCACACCGGGCAGCGAGCCCAGGGCCACGAGCGGATCGGCGGTCGCCCCTGTCGTACTCATGAGTACGACATTACGCACTTCCGGCGCCCACCCCTCGAAGGAGTGGCCTTCTTCACGCCGGATCGCCGCTCGCGGCCACGGTGCAGGCCGCCCGCTCACCCCTTGGCCACGGGCGCCCCGGGCACGCCCTTGGGGGCCGGAGCGGGCTTGGCGGACAAGAAGGACTCCCAGCCCCGCTTCGGGCTCTCGCCCACGTTCAGGGTGCGCAGCTTCTCCAGGGTCTGCGGGTCCTGGGCGTCCAGCCAGTCCGCGAGCTGCCGGAAGGAGACACAGCGCACCTCGGGCTTGGTGCACACCGCCTCGACGGTCTCCTCGACGGCGCGCATGTAGGTGCCGCCGTTCCAGGACTCGAAGTGGTTGCCGATGATCAGGGGTGCCCGGTTGCCGTCGTAGGCCCGCTGGAAGCCCGCGACCAGGCCGTCCCGCATCTGGTCGCCCCACAGTTCGTGCTTCGCGGGGTCGCCCTGGGTGGTGGTGCCGGACTGGTTGACCATGAAGTTGTAGTCCATGGTGAGCTGCTCGAAGGAGTGCCTGGGGAAGGGGACGAGCTGCAGCGACAGATCCCACAGGCCCTGCTTCTTCTTCGGCCACACCTGGTTGTTGACGCCGCTGGTGTCGTAGCGGAAGCCCAGCTCGCTCGCCGCCTTCATGAAGTTCTCCTGGCCCTCCAGGCAGGGGGTGCGGGCGCCGATGAGCTCCTTGTCGTAGTCGAAGGGCAGCGGGGCCTCGTTCTTCAGGCCAGTGTGCGTCTTCCATGCCTTCACGAACCACTTGGCCTGGGCGATCTCGTCCTTCCACTCCGCCACCGACCACTCGCCGACCCCGCCGTCGGCGCCACAGAAGTGGCCGTTGAAGTGGGTGCCGATCTCGTTGCCCTCCAGCCACGCCGAGCGCAGTTGCTCCACCGTGGCGGCGATGCCCTCCGCGTCGTTGAAGCCGATGTCGGACCGGCCCGGCGAGTGCTGCGGCGGTCGGTACAGGTCGCGCTTCTCCTCCGGAAGCATGTACACGCCGCTCAGGAAGTACGTCATGGTCGCGTTGTTCTCCTGGGCGACCTTGCGGAAGTGGGAGAAGAGCTTCTGGCTGTCCTCACCCGCGCCGTCCCAAGAGAAGACGACGAACTGCGGGGGCTTCTCGCCCGGCTTCAGCCGCTCGGGCCTGGTCAGGTGCGGCTGCGCCCCGGTGTACGCGGTGGAGCCGTCGCCGATCAGCCGGACCACCTTTTCCGGTGCCGGCGCCGGCGCCGGCTTCACCTTCTCGGGGCCGTGCGATTGCTTCCCGGAGCCGTCGGTGTTGATTCCGCAGCCGGCGAGCGAGGCGGCGCAGAACGCGGTGATCACGGTGCCCACGGCGATCCTTCGGGTGGCGGCCATGTCCGCCCACCTTCTTCCTTCTCTCGGGCCAACCCTGGCGGGAATGTCTGGTGCTGTGCCGGCCCGCGCCGACAGCGCCGCCAAAGTCGCACGGGGCCGAGAAGGAATTAGTACGACAAGCCGATGAAATGCCTGCTCCACCTGCAAGGGTGATTCATTACCCCATTTGCCGGTAAAGTCCATGCCTGCCTTTTACTCTGAATTACGATCCGTTTACTGATAGTTGGGGCCCCATGTCATCGAGACACCTTGTCGCCTTGACCGGTCCCGCCCGCCCTTGGTCCCGCGCTTGATCCCGCCGTTACCAGACCTCGCAGTAGCCACACCCGCCGTTGCCGGATCCCGCCGTTCCGACGCCGTGCCCCACGGCCGCGTCCACCCCCGCCGTCGAGCGGCTCACCCCCTTTCCGCGACCGCGCAGCCCCGGAGGAGACGGGAAGCATGCCAGCCTGTGTTCCCACCCATACCGCCGACTCGAACCGGCCCGAGCGCGCCCATCCGCCGCACAGTCCGCCGCCGGCCCGGCCCCGCCGCCCGCACATCGCGGGCGCGGATCTGTCGGCCGCCGTCGCGGTCTTCCTGATCGCCCTGCCCCTGTCTCTCGGCATCGCCCTCGCCACCGGCGCGCCGCTCCAGGCCGGCCTGGTCGCCGCCGCCGTGGGCGGGATCGTCGCCGGACGGATCGGCGGCTCCCCGCTCCAGGTCAGCGGCCCGGCCGCCGGACTCACCGTCGTCACCGCCGACCTCATCCAGCAGTACGGGTGGCGGACGACCTGCGCCATCACCGTCCTCGCCGGGCTCGCCCAGATCGGCCTGGGCTGCCTGCGGGTGGCCCGCGGCGCGCTCGCCGTCAGCCCCGCGATCGTGCACGGGATGCTCGCCGGCATCGGCGTCACCATCGCCGTCGCCCAGGTGCACATCGTCCTCGGCGGCACCCCGCAGAGCTCCGTCCCCGACAACCTCCGTGCACTGCCCGCCCAGTTGGCGAACGTGGACCCCGCGGCCGTCGCGGTGAGCGTGCTCACCCTCACCCTGCTCCTGCTGTGGCCGAAGCTGCCCGGACGGGCCGGACGCCTGCTGCGCACGGTCCCCGCCGCACTCGTCGCCGTCTCCGGGGCCACCGCGACGGCCGCGGCGGCCGGTCTCGTCCTGGCCGAGGTCGACCTGCCGTCCTGGCGCGGCCACGCACTCGCCGGGCTCCCCGAGGGGCCCGTGCTCGGGCTCGTCGCCGCCGTGCTCACCACCACCCTGGTGTGCAGCGTGCAGTCGCTGCTGGGCGCGGTCGCCGTGGACAAGCTGGTGTCCCGCCGCCCCGGTCCGGGCCATGTCCCACGCTCCGACCTGAACCGCGAACTGCTCGGCCAGGGCACCGCGAACATCGCCTCCGGCTGCCTCGGCGGCCTGCCCGTGGCCGGGGTGGCCGTGCGCAGTTCCGCGAACGTGCACGCCGGCGCCGTGAGCCGGAACTCCACGATGCTGCACGGCGTTCTCGTAGTGGTCGCCGCACTGCTGATGGTTCCGGTCCTGGAGCTCATCCCGCTGGCCTCACTCGCCGCCCTGGTGATGGCCGTCGGCATCCAGATGGTGTCCCTGCACCACATCCGTACGGTGACCCGCCACCGAGAAGCCCTGGTCTACGCCGTGACCGCCGTCGGCGTGGTGTTCGCGGGGGTCCTGGAGGGCGTCGCCCTGGGGATCGCCGTCGCCGTGGGCGTGGCCCTGCACCGCCTCACCCGTACCCGGATCACGCATGAGGAGAAGGAAGGAGTCCATCACGTACATGTACAAGGGCAGTTGACGTTCCTCGCGGTGCCGCGACTCAGCCGGGCCCTGCATCTCGTGCCCCAGGGGACCACCGGCGTCGTGGCGTTGGACGGCTCGTTCATGGACCACGCGGCGTACGAGGCGCTGCAGGACTGGCAGAACACGCACACCGCCCGGGGCGGAGCGGTGGAGATCACCGGCCGCCGGCCCGGAGTCGGCGTCCGGATCGCCGAACCCGCGGTCCTCACCTCTTCTCCCACGAGGCACCGGACCGACGAGACCGGCGTGCCGTCCGGCGCCGGGTGCCGCTGCCGGCCCTGGACCGCCTGGCACAACCACCAGTGCGAGCCCCCGCTCCCCGCACCGGACGACGGACGAAGCGACCACGGCAGCCGTGACACCGGTGGTACCCGTGACGCCGGCGACAGACAGGGCGGTCACGAAGGGCGGCCGACCCGGGCCGGCACAAGGGACGACCCGTCGGGCACGGGCTCGGACTCGGGGCCCGTCTCCCGCACCGGGAGCGTGTCGGGTGCCGGTGGACCGGAGGCGTCCCGGACCGGGACCGACCTGGTGCGTGGGCTCAGTACGTTCCAGCGGAGCACCGCTCCTCTGGTCCGCGGTGAGCTGGCCCGGCTGGCGCGCGAGGGACAGCGGCCGGCGCAGCTGTTCCTCACCTGCGCCGACTCGCGACTGGTCACCTCGATGATCACCTCCAGTGGCCCGGGCGACCTGTTCGTGGTCCGCAACGTCGGCAACCTCGTGCCGCCGCCCGGTGAGGAGAGCGGTGACGACTCGGTGGCCGCCGCCCTCGAGTACGCCGTGGAGGTGCTGGCGGTGCGGTCCATCACGGTGTGCGGACACTCGGGCTGCGGTGCGATGCAGGCGCTGCTCGACCCCCGGCCGGACGGCAGCCCGAGTGCCCACACACCGCTGAGACGGTGGCTGCGGCACGGGCTGCCGAGTCTGAAGCGCGTGCGGGACGGGAGCGGCCCCTGGGTGCGGCTGGCCGGGCGGGCGCCGGCCGACACGGCCGAGCAGCTCTGCCTGGCCAACGTCGTCCAGCAGCTGGAGCACCTGCGCGCCCACGAATCGGTGGCCCGTGCCCTGAAGGACGGGCTCCTGACGCTCCATGGCCTCTACTTCCACGTGGGGGAGGCGCAGGCATATCTCCTCACCGAGGCGGCCGGAGAGCGGGTGTTCGACCGGGTACGGGCCGAGGACCTGGCGTGGTGAAAATCCGCCCTCCGGGCATACGAGGCATTGCCGAGGGTGAACCGCGCGCCACCGGCGTCCGTGGGTAGGGATGACCCCTGGCCACGGAAGCAGAGCCCATCTCAAAAGGTCTAAACCACTTTGCCGACGACCCTTGTCAGCGCACCCCTGGGTCTGATGAGCTATGGCCTGGGACACAACGGACACTCCGGGAAAGGCAGATGCCGTGAGCAACGAAAGCCTGGCCAACCTGCTCAGGGAAGAGAGGGACGAACGATGAGCGAGACTTCTTCCCTCTCCAATCTGCTCAAGGAAGAACGCAGGTTCACACCCCCCGCCGACCTGGCCGCACACGCCAACGTCACCGCGGAGGCGTACGAACAGGCCAAGGCTGACAGGCTCGGTTTCTGGGCCGAGCAGGCCCGCCGACTGACCTGGGCCAAGGAGCCCACCGAGACCCTCGACTGGTCGAACCCGCCGTTCGCCAAGTGGTTCAAGGACGGCGAGCTCAACGTCGCCTACAACTGCGTGGACCGGCATGTCGAGGCCGGACACGGCGACCGGGTCGCCATCCACTTCGAGGGCGAGCCCGGTGACAGCCGCGCGATCACCTACGCCCAGCTCAAGGACGAGGTCTCCCAGGCCGCCAACGCCCTGCTGGAGCTGGGGGTCCAAAAGGGCGACCGGGTCGCCGTCTACCTCCCGATGATCCCCGAGGCCGCGATCGCGATGCTGGCCTGCGCCCGTATCGGCGCCGCGCACTCCGTCGTCTTCGGCGGCTTCTCGGCGGACGCACTCGCGACCCGCATCCAGGACGCCGACGCCAAGGTCGTCATCACCGCCGACGGCGGCTACCGGCGCGGCAAGCCGTCCGCGCTCAAGCCCGCCGTGGACGAGGCGGCCGGCCGCGTCGACACCGTGCAGCATGTCCTCGTCGTCCGCCGCACCGGCCAGGACGTCGCCTGGACCGAGGGCCGCGACGTGTGGTGGCACGACCTGGTGGGGGGCCAGAGCACCGAGCACACCCCCGAGGCGTTCGAGGCCGAGCAGCCGCTGTTCATCCTCTACACCTCCGGCACCACGGGTAAGCCGAAGGGCATCCTGCACACCTCCGGCGGCTACCTCACCCAGACGGCGTACACCCACTGGTCGGTCTTCGACCTCAAGCCGGAGACGGACGTTTTCTGGTGCACGGCCGACGTCGGCTGGGTCACCGGGCACTCGTACATCGTCTACGGGCCACTCGCCAACGGCGCGACCCAGGTCATGTACGAGGGCACGCCCGACACCCCGCACCAGGGCCGCTTCTGGGAGATCGTGCAGAAGTACGGCGTGACGATCCTCTACACGGCGCCCACCGCGATCCGGACGTTCATGAAGTGGGGCGACGACATCCCCGCGAAGTTCGACCTGTCCTCGCTGCGGGTCCTCGGCTCCGTCGGCGAGCCGATCAACCCCGAGGCCTGGATCTGGTACCGCAAGAACATCGGCGCGGACCGCACCCCCGTGGTGGACACCTGGTGGCAGACCGAGACCGGCGGGATCATGATCTCGCCGCTGCCCGGCGTGGCCGCCGCCAAGCCGGGCTCCGCCCAGACCCCGCTGCCCGGCATCGCCGCGACCGTCGTCGACGACGAGGCGAGAGAGGTACCGAACGGCGGCGGTGGCTACCTGGTTCTCACCGAGCCGTGGCCGTCGATGCTGCGCACCATCTGGGGCGACGACCAGCGGTTCCTCGACACGTACTGGTCCCGCTTCGAGGGCAAGTACTTCGCCGGTGACGGTGCCAAGAAGGACGACGACGGCGACATCTGGCTGCTCGGCCGGGTCGACGACGTGATGCTGATCTCCGGGCACAACATCTCCACCACCGAGGTGGAGTCGGCGCTCGTCTCCCACCCGTCGGTCGCCGAGGCGGCCGTGGTCGGCGCGGCGGACGAGACGACCGGGCAGGCCATCGTCGCCTTCGTGATCCTGCGCGGTACGGCAGCGGAGACCGAGGACCTTGTCGCCGAGCTGCGCAACCACGTGGGTTCCACGCTGGGTCCGATCGCCAAGCCCCAGCGGATCCTGCCGGTGAACGAGCTGCCGAAGACCCGCTCCGGCAAGATCATGCGCCGCCTGCTGCGGGACGTCGCGGAGAACCGTGAACTGGGGGACGTCACGACGCTGACCGACTCGACAGTAATGGATCTGATCCAGGCGAAGCTGCCCCAGTCGTCCAGCGAGGACTGACCCGAGGGACTGACCCGAAGAGGGTCCCTGGTTTCTCCCCTCGGACCCACCGGTCACGGTCCGCCCACGGGCCGCGGAGGCACCCGGCGTCGCACGCGCGCCGGGTGCCTCCGTGACGTCCGTCATCGAGAGCTCTTCGTGCGGTGCCGGAGCACGTTGGCTACAGTGGCCACGAAGGGTGGCCACAGCAGGCCGTCCCCCACACAGTTGTCTCATGGAGCGCCGGGAAGTCTGGTCGGCACGCGATTCGTGCTGCCCGACGACCAGAGGACCACCCGTGACCGCCCCCCGCACCCCCAGCCCGCGCAAGGCCTTCGGCCGCCTCTCCCTGCCCGAGCGGACCTACGTCGCGGACGCGCTGCGCGCCGAGACCGTCGGCGGCATGCTGCTGCTCGTCGCCGCGATCACCGCGCTGATCTGGGCGAACGTGCCCGCCGTGCACGACAGCTACGAGAACGTCAGCAACTTCCACTTCGGGCCCGAGGCGCTCGGCCTGAACCTGTCCGTCGCGCACTGGGCCGCCGACGGACTGCTCGCGGTCTTCTTCTTCGTCGCCGGCATCGAGCTCAAACGCGAACTCGTCGCCGGTGATCTGCGCGATCCCCGGGCCGCCGCGCTCCCTGTCGTCGCCGCCCTGTGCGGCATGGCCGTACCGGCCCTCGTCTACACGCTCACCAGCGGCATCGGTGGCGGTTCACTGGCCGGCTGGGCCGTGCCCACCGCCACCGACATCGCCTTCGCGCTCGCCGTGCTCGCCGTCATCGGCACCTCACTGCCGAGCGCGCTGCGCGCCTTCCTGCTGACCCTCGCCGTCGTCGACGACCTCTTCGCCATCCTGATCATCGCCGTCTTCTTCACCGCCGACCTCGATTTCCTCGCGCTCACCGGTGCCGTGGTGGGCCTGGCCGCTTTCTGGCTGCTGCTGCGCAAGGGCGTACGCGGCTGGTACGTGTACGTGCCGCTCGCCCTGGTCGTCTGGGGCCTGATGTACAACAGCGGGATCCACGCCACCGTCGCCGGTGTCGCCATGGGCCTGATGCTGCGCTGCCACCGCCGCGAGGGTGAGGAGCGGTCCCCCGGCGAGCACGTCGAGCACCTCGTGCGGCCCTTCTCCTCGGGTCTCGCGGTCCCGCTGTTCGCCCTGTTCAGCGCGGGTGTGGCGGTTTCCGGCAGCGCGCTCGCAAACGTGTTCACCACGCCCGAGACGCTCGGTGTGGTCCTCGGTCTCGTCGTCGGCAAGACGGTCGGTATCTTCGGCGGTACGTGGCTGACCACACGCTTCACCAGGGCGTCGCTCAGCGACGACCTCGCCTGGGCGGACGTCCTGGCGGTGGCGACGCTCGCCGGGATCGGGTTCACCGTCTCCCTGCTCATCGGCGAACTCGCCTTCGGGGACGACGCGTCGATGGCGGACAGTGTCAAGGCCGCCGTTCTGACCGGATCGCTGATCGCCACCGCCATCGCGACCGTGCTGCTGAGGATCCGGAACGCCAAGTACCGCAAGCTGACCGAGGACGAGGAACGCGACGACGACCTCAGCGGCGTCCCGGACATCTACGAGGAGGACGACCCGGCGTACCACCTGCGCATGGCGGAGATCCACGAGCGCAAGGCCGCCGAGCACCGGCAGCTCGCCCGGGAGAAGGCCGAGGGACGCGGCGGGCTTGCCGAAGCACCGGGCGGGGCAGGCGAGGATCACGGCGGTCCGGCATGATCTGACGGAACGGTACAAAAGTCAGGACAGTCGAAGCCGGTCCGAACCAATCGGACGCGCACGATCGGACACACACGGTCGACGCAGGTGATGGGGCGGACAGGGGCCGTCAGGCGGCAGACTGATCCTTGCTCAGAGGTACACAGAGGCACGCAGGACGAAAGCAGAAGAGGGAGACCGCGATGAGCGCACCCGACGGCAGCCCGGTCGGCACCGAACGCAGTATCGGTCAGTTGTTCGCCTCGGCGACGGAGAACATGTCCGCGCTGGTGCACGACGAGATCGCACTGGCGAAAGCACAGCTCAAGCGGGATGTGCAGCGGGGCGCGACGAGCGGTGGACTGTTCACCCTGGCCGGTCTCGTGCTGCTGTTCTCCCTGCCGATGCTGAGCTTCGCCCTGGCCTACGGCATCCGCACCTGGAGCGACTGGAACCTCGCCGTCTGCTTCCTGCTGTCGTTCGCGGCGAATGTGCTGGTCGCGCTCGTCCTCGCGCTGATCGGCACCGTCTTCGCGAAGAAGGCCAAGAAGGGCCGCGGCCCGCAGAAGGTCGCCGCCTCGATGAAGGACACGGCGGTCGTGCTGCAGAAGGCCAAGCCGCACCCGCGTCCGGAACTCCCCAAGGACCGGGTCCCCGAGGCGATCGAAGCTGTGACACGCTCGTCCTCATGACGGACCCCGCCACTCCTTCGGCGCACCCCCTCTCGGCCGTGCGCCTCGACATCCCGGGCGATGCCGAGGTGACCCACCGGGACGTCGCCGCCAACGGCGCGCGTTTCCACATCGCCGAGGCCGGCGACGGGCCGCTGGTGCTGCTGCTGCACGGCTTCCCGCAGTTCTGGTGGACCTGGCGGCACCAGCTGTCGGCGCTCGCCGACGCCGGGTTCCGCGCGGTCGCCATGGACCTGCGGGGCGTCGGCGGCAGCGACCGCACACCGCGCGGCTACGACCCGGCCAACCTCGCGCTGGACGTCACCGGTGTGATCCGTTCCCTCGGCGAGCCGGACGCCGCGCTGGTCGGGCACGACCTGGGCGGATACCTGGCCTGGACGGCGGCGGCGATGCGCCCCAAGCTCGTACGACGGCTCGCGGTGTCGTCCATGCCGCATCCGCGGCGCTGGCGGGCGGCCATGATCGCCGACGTCAGGCAGTCGTCCGCCATGTCCCACATCTGGGGGTTCCAGCGGCCCTGGGTCCCGGAGCGGCAGCTCACCGCGGACGACGGGGCGCTGGTGGCCAAGCTGATCCAGGACTGGTCCGGGCCCCGCCGGCCCGGGGAGAAGGCGCTGGAGAACTACCGGCGGGCCATGTGCATCCCGTCCACGGCGCACTGCTCGATCGAGCCGTACCGGTGGATGGTGCGGTCCCTGGCCCGGCCGGACGGCATCCAGTTCAACCGCCGGATGAAGCGGCCGGTGCGGGTTCCGACGCTGCATCTGCACGGCTCGCTCGACCCCGTGGTGGGCATCCGCAGCGCCGCCGGGTCCGGGGAGTACGTCGAAGCGCCGTACCGCTGGCGGCTGTTCGACGGGCTCGGCCACTTTCCGCACGAGGAGGACCCGGCCGCGTTCTCCTCCGAGCTGATCAACTGGCTGAAGGACCCGGAACCCGACCGCTGACAGCCCGCCGAGCGGCTTCCGCGCCCCTTCCACACTCCTTCCGCATTCCTTCCGCTTCCCCTTCCGGTACGCAGGACCGACCATCGGATCTGAACACCTGTCCTACGAACGGCCACTTGCCTGGCGCATAGGCCAATTGGCCCTGCGCGAGGCGATTATCGACCATGGGTCGGGGGCAGTGGTCGGAGTATGGGCTGGACGCACGACTACAGTGACGCAGGCCGCGACCGCCGCTCGGCGGGCGGTAGGGGATCCCACCAGCAAGGCGGTGCACCGCAGATGGCAGGTACGGATCTCAGGGTCGGGATTCCGCATATCCTCCGCCGCCGGGCCCGCTGGGTCTCGGTGCGGCTCCGCCACCATCACCCACGGGGCTGACGAGGGGCGTACGCCCGGCCGTGCTCCCGGTGGGCCTCCTGGGCGTACACCCGTCCCCGCCCCCTCCATACGACCTCTTCATACGCCCCCGCCGGGCGGCCCGGTCGTAGGCCCTGTCCGTACGGCCGTACGGCCGTAGCGGCCTCGCGCCGCTCAGAGTGCGCAGCTGTCGCTGTCCACCTGCTGGGTCGCGGAGCGGCCCTTGGCGATGTCCTCCTGGATCTCGTCCACGGTGAGGGCGTACCCCGTCTCGGCGTCGTCGAGGGACTTGGCGAACACCACACCGTAGACCTGGCCCTCGGGGGTCAGCAGCGGGCCGCCGGAGTTGCCCTGCCGGACCGTCGCGTACACGGAGTAGACGTCACGGCGGACTGTGCCCCGGTGGTAGATGTCCGGGCCGTTGGCCGTGATGCGCCCGCGGACCCGCGCCGACCGGACGTCGTACGCGCCGTTCTCCGGGAAGCCGGCGACGATCGCGCCGTCGTCCCTGCCCGCGTCCTCGGTGGCGAACCGCAGCGCGGGCGCCTTCAGGTCCGGGACGTCGAGGACCGCGATGTCGCGCTTCCAGTCGTAGAGGACGACCGTCGCGTCGTACTTCCTGCCCTCGCCGCCTATCTGCACGGTCGGCTCGTCGACGCCGCCCACGACATGCGCGTTGGTCATCACGCGGCGCTCGGAGAACACGAAGCCGGTGCCCTCGAGGACCTTGTCGCACCGCGGGGCGGTGCCCATGACCTTGACGATGGACCGCTGCGCGCGGCCGGCCACCGGGCTGCCGGCCAGGGCGGGGTCGGGGGGCCGGACGTCGGTGATCGGCTCGTTCGCGAACGGGCTGAAGACCTGGGGGAAACCGTTCTGCGCGAGGACGGAGGAGAAGTCGGCGAACCAGGTGTCGGCCTGGGCGGGCAGCGCCCGGGAGACGCCGGTCAGCACCTTGGACTGGCGGACCTCCTTGCCGAGCGTCGGCAGGGTCGTTCCCGCGAGGGCCGAGCCGATCAGCCAGGCGACCAGGAGCATCGCGACGACGTTGACCAGGGCACCGCCGGTGGCGTCGAGCGCTCGGGCCGGGGACCATGTGATGTAACGGCGCAGCTTGTTGCCGAGGTGGGTGGTCAGGGCCTGGCCGACGGAGGCGCAGACTATGACGACGACGACCGCGACGACGGCGGCGGCCGTACCGACCTCCGCATTGTCCGTCAGGACGTCCCAGATGACGGGGAGAAGGTAGACGGCGACGAGACCGCCGCCCAGGAACCCGATCACCGACAGGATGCCGACGACGAAGCCCTGGCGGTAGCCGATGACCGCGAACCACACGGCGGCGACCAGCAACAGGATGTCCAGCACGTTCACCGCTTTTTGCCTCGCCTCGTCATTCCGGTCGTTCTCACTCGGCCGGAGTGCGGGGGCGTACGGCACGAACCGCCGTCCTCACAAGCCCCCGTACCGCACGGCACCGCGCCCACCCTGTCATGACCGCCAGTCCAGCGGGACCTGCCTCTCCCGGTCCCAGGGGCGCTCCCACCCCGCGTAATGGAGCAGCCGGTCGATGACCCCGGCCGTGAAACCCCACACCAGGGCCGATTCGACCAGGAATGCCGGGCCCCGGTGGCCGCTGGGGTGGGTGGTGGTCCTCCGGTTGTCCGGGTCGGTGAGATCCGCCACGGGGACGGTGAAGACCCGGGCGGTCTCGTTCGGATCGACGGCGCCGACCGGGCTGGGGGTCCGCCACCAGCCCAGGACCGGCGTGACGACGAAGCTGCTGACGGGGATGTAGAGCTTCGGCAGGACGCCGAAGAGCTGGACTCCGTCGGGATCGAGCCCCGTCTCCTCCTCGGCCTCGCGCAGCGCGGCCGACAGTGGCCCGTCGGCCAGCGGGTCGCCGTCCTCGGGGTCGAGGGTGCCGCCGGGGAAGGCCGGCTGTCCGGCATGCGAGCGCAGCGCCGCCGACCGCTCCATGAGCAACAGCTCCGGGCCGCGCTTCCCGTCGCCGAACAGGACGAGGACGGCGGCCTGGCGCCCCGCGCCGTTCGCCGGGGGGAGGAAGCGGCTCAGGTCGCCCGGTGCGATCGTCCGCGCGACCCGGACCACCGGGTCCAGCCAGGCGGGCAGGCCCTGCGTACTGAGCGTCACCCGGCCGCCCCGGGGGTCGGTCACCCGCGTCATCGCCACCCCTGTCGTCCTGGCCCCCGCCACTCCCATGCCCCGTCCAACGCCCGGTAGTGCCTGGATCGTTCCACCGGCGGCCGCCATGTATGCCCCCGTGCATGCCTCCGGGTATGCCCCCGTCATGCGGCGCCCAGCGGCGGGGCCGGCCGGCCGCCCGCGTCGAGGTAGACCTGCGGCGGGTTCAGCCGCTGGCCCGGCAAGCCGCCCTTCTCGTACTTCAGCAGCTTCCGCGCCTTGTCCGGGTCGGTCTCGCCCTCGCCGTACGCCGGGCAGAGCGGGGCGATGGGGCAGGCGCCGCAGGCGGGCTTGCGGGCGTGGCAGATGCGGCGGCCGTGCCAGATCACATGGTGCGAGAGGTCGGTCCACTCGCTCTTCGGGAAGAGCGCGCCGACGGCTGCCTCGATCTTGTCGGGGTCGGTCTCCTCCGTCCACTTCCAGCGGCGCACCAGGCGCTGGAAGTGCGTGTCCACGGTGATGCCGGGGCGGCCGAAGGCATTACCGAGCACGACGAAGGCCGTCTTGCGGCCCACCCCGGGCAGTTTGACGAGATCCTCGAGGCGGCCCGGCACCTCGCCGCCGAAATCCTCCACCAGCGCTTTCGAAAGGCCTATCACCGACTTGGTCTTGGCCCGGAAGAACCCGGTGGGGCGCAGGATCTCCTCCACCTCCTCCGGGTTGGCGGCGGCCAGGTCCTCGGGGGTGGGGTACTTCGCGAAGAGGGCAGGGGTCGTCTGGTTGACGCGCAGGTCGGTGGTCTGAGCCGACAGGACCGTGGCGACCACGAGTTGGAAGGGGTTCTCGAAGTCCAACTCGGGATGGGCGTAGGGGAACACCTCGGCGAGCTCCCGGTTGATCCGCCGGGCGCGGCGGACGAGGGCGATGCGCGACTCCGCCTTGGGCGGCTCGACGGCGGCCGCGGACTTCGCCCCTGCCGCGCTGCGCGCCCTCGCCCTCGCCCTCTCACTCGCCCTCTCACTCGCACTCTCAGTCGTGGTCTCAGTCGTGGTCGCACTCGAGGCTGCGGCCGAGGCCGAATCCGCGGTCGCACTCGCGGTCGATTTCTTCTTCACCGGCGCCTTCTTTGTCGGTTTCGCCCTTCCCCTACCGCCATCGGAGCCCTGTTCGCCCACAGCGGAATCCCGGTGCGCCGCCACCCGAACAGCCCCTTGGGCCTGCATTCCCACCGGTGTTTTGGACACCCGGCCAGCCTACGACTCGACACTGACATCCGCCCCGACCCCTGAAGACCGGCCCCCAATCGGACCCCTGCCGCTCACCCGGGCAGGCCCGTGCGGCATCCTTGTGACAGATCACACTGTTTGGACTGTCCGGCAAAATGGGCACCCCGGTCCCCTGGTACGTGGGGACCAAGATCCCCTGAGCAGGTCGACAAGGAGAGAACACGTGGACGACGTTCTGCGGCGGAACCCGCTCTTCGCGGCGCTCGATGACGAGCAGGCCGCGGAGCTTCGCGCCTCGCTGACCGAGGTGACCCTCGCACGGGGCGACTCCCTGTTCCACGAGGGCGATCCCGGAGACCGGCTCTACGTGGTCACCGAGGGCAAGGTCAAGCTCCACCGCACCTCCCCCGACGGCCGCGAGAACATGCTGGCCGTCGTCGGGCCCAGCGAGCTCATCGGTGAGCTGTCGCTCTTCGACCCGGGCCCGCGCACCGCGACCGCCACGGCGCTGACCGAGGTCAAGCTGCTCGCCCTCGGCCACGGCGACCTCCAGCCCTGGCTGAACGCCCGCCCCGAGGTGGCCACCGCGCTGCTGCGGGCCGTCGCGCGCCGGTTGCGCAAGACCAACGACGCCATGTCGGACCTGGTCTTCTCCGACGTTCCGGGCCGGGTCGCCCGTGCCCTGCTGGACCTCTCCCGCCGCTTCGGCGTG
This sequence comes from Streptomyces chlorus, assembly GCF_042655885.1. Lineage (NCBI taxonomy): Bacteria > Bacillati > Actinomycetota > Actinomycetes > Kitasatosporales > Streptomycetaceae > Streptomyces > Streptomyces chlorus. The sequence continues at coordinate 391 of NZ_JBHSOA010000112.1, read as the reverse complement.
CAGTCCGAGGAGGGCATCCACGTCGTCCACGACCTCACGCAGGAGGAACTGGCCCAGTTGGTCGGCGCGTCCCGCGAGACGGTCAACAAGGCCCTGGCGGACTTCGCCCAGCGCGGCTGGCTCCGTCTGGAGGCCCGCGCGGTGATCCTCCTGGACGTCGAACGCCTCGCGAAGCGGTCCCGCTGACCCGACCCCGACCCTCACACCCCGCCCCCACACCGTCCCTCGCCCGGACGTTCGGGGCAGGGGCCCATGATCACCGGCCCCGGGATCCCGCCGAACGGACGTGGAGCGGACCACAGACCCCGGGGCCTTGGGGCCTGCCCTAGACCCGTACTTCGCGGGTCGTTGATTCGTATGGTGTGACCGGTCCGGGGGTGTCCCCGGGCCG
>NZ_JBHSOA010000111.1:0-7093 GCF_042655885.1 Streptomyces chlorus | reverse complement strand
GCACCCCAACGACTCGTCACACCAGGCCCGGTGACCTGCACGAATCACGATGAAACTCCCTCAATGCGGTTGCGCTCGCGCTCCGTGGCGGCGAATAGGACGAGCGGTGCCAGGCTGCTGCGCAGCGCGGGGATCCGGCTGGCGACCGGGCAGATGACTGCGTACGGCTTGCCCTTCACGTATACGGGCACGCCCATGGCGAACTCGGGAGTGCCGTTCTGGGCGACCTTGGGGTAGGTGCCGGCTTCTCGGTAGACGAACTCCACCACCGGCTTGACCAGTGCTTTCTGGCGCTGGAGCAGGGCCTCGATCGCCGCCAGGTGCTCCCGCTCGGCGGCCTCCCGCGCTTCTCTCTGCCGCCGTTGGATGGCGGCCAGGCGCCCCATGATCTGCTCCCGCCGGGCCGTCGCCTGAACCTGTTCCTCCTCAAGGTCGAAGTAGGCGCGGGTCACCCATCGCCATTTGCCGTCGTCGCCCCACCCCTTGGCTCGCAGGCGGTGCGGCCGGGTGGTGTTCGCGCAGATGGCCGCGACGAAGCGGCCCAAGGGGAAGGGGGCAGCCGACGGCCACTTTCCGTGGCCCCCGCAGGGCAGCGGCCCGTCGATGCCCGGGCCGCAGTCCTCGCACTCGCACAGCCCGCAGTCGGCTCGGTCCTCGCACCACTCGGGTACAAAGCGAGCCGCTCCGGCGATGACTTGCACCGGGCCGCCGTCGTCGGGCCGGGCGATCTGGACGGAGGGGACGTTGTCGAGCCAGGGGGCGGTCTTGCGGTCGGTGAACCAGCACACCTCGACGTCGGCCGCGCGGTACCGGGCGGTGCGGGCCTCGATGTCGGTGATCGAGATGGCCGCCATCTGTGCCTCCAGGGCGACGCGGCGATCGCCGTCGGGCGAGGTGGCCATCACGTCCGCGCGCCAGGAGCCGTCCGGGGCGGCGACCTCGTACTCGGCCCTCCAGCCCGCCGCCCGGGCATGGTGGGCGAGGTCGAGTTTGAGGAGATGGTGGGCCATGCCCTCACCTGCGAGCCTCGCCTCGCAGTGCGGTGCGTTGTTGGCGTGCCGCAGGAACCACAGGTCGTACGCGCCGTGGGTCTTGTGGACCAGGTGCAGCCGCCAGTCGCACTCGTAGCAGGTCAGCGGCGCGGGCGGCTTGGCTTTGTAGATGCTTTCCCGGTCCTGCCCGCAGCCGAGGTCGGCCTGGGTGGCGTCGATACACCCCCACTCTCCGTGGACCCCAACGAACACCATCGCTTCCTCCTCTTGCCTCGTTCCGTGGCGGGCCTTGGTCAGCCCGCGGCGGACGGTAGGGGCCTGCTCTGACACGGCATCCCCTGGACGGAGCAACACGATGCGCCGTCCGGGTGCCCGGCGTCGCCCTACCTGTTGATCAGCCCCCTCTGTGTTGACCGAGGTCTCCTGCGCCGCGTCTGCGGGCGGCAGGTCACTCCCGGTTTCCCTTATTGGGCCCAACGGGCCCAACCGGTCGTGACCCGAAACCGCCCAGCGGCTGCACGAGGCGCTGATCAGGGACCGGCCGGAGGCCCTGGCCGTGCTCCTGGTCGACCCCGGCCACCCGAAGGTGGAGGCCCTCTACGGGACGCGGGGGTACCGCCGGATCGGCAACCGGCAGCCGTTCCCGGACTCCCCGAACTTCACGGTCATGCTCCGCGAGCTGCGCGTCCCGGCGGCTTCCTGACCACCTCCGTGCGGCGAGGCCCCCGGCGCGCCGGGGGCCGTTCTGTTGCTGCTCAGCGGCCATTGACCCTATTGGGTCCAACAGGTCTTACCTGCCCGTGGACGGTCCTCTGCGGCCCGCTGAGGGCGGCGTGTGCCGGTAGGCGGCCGACGACTTCGCGGGCGCCTTGGACCGCTCGACGGCCGCGGCTTCTGCTCGATCGCGTACGAGCGGCGGGCCCTGGTCTCCTTCTCGTGCAGCTCGGGAAACTTCTCGGCAATGTCGGCCCGGCGGGCCTGCTCGGTCCGTACCGCGGCCACGGTCTGCCGGCTCTTGAGGGCGGCCTCGGTGTACTTGGTGGCCTCGCCCTGCAGGCTGGTCAGCCTCTGGGCGTCACGCCGGTCGATGCGCAGCTCGAGGCGGCTCATGTTCTTCTTCGGGTCCAGGTGGTCGGTGAGGTATCGGCTCAGCTCCTCCGCCCTGGCCTTCGCGTTGAGCTCGCGGGCGAGCTGCTGTGCGGCCTGCTTCGCCTCCGCCTGGTCAAGCAGCGTTGCCGCCTCGGCGGCGACCGCCTGTCCGCGGGTCTGCCCGGCCGCCCTCTCCCGGGCAAGGCGCTCCTCGAGGACGCATGCCTTCTCCGCCGCTTCCCGCGCGCCGCGCTCGGCGATACCGGCCGCCTCGTGGGCCAGGCCGACTGCCCGGGACAGGTCGGCATCCGACCGCTTGCCGTACGGCCGTGACTTCCAGGACGGCACGGCCGCCATCTCGCGCTGCCGCTGGCCCTCCGCCAGGCGCTTCTCGCCGGCGGCCCGCTCGCGGGCGAAGTCGTCGTCACCCTCGCCGAGCTGGGGCAGGACCGCGCGCTCGACGGCCGCCTCGGTGCGGTCGCGGACCTCGGCGGCGAGCTGCTGCGCCTGCTCGTACGCCCCCTGCGCGCGCCCCGGGGAGATGGCTGTGGCCTCCCGGGCCCGTCGTAGGGCGGCCTCACTCTCCTCGCGGGCGGGCTCGTGCGCGCGGACGGCCTGCGCGGGCACGCGTGCCGGGGCCGGCGGTTCGCGCAGCAGGTCCGAGACCATGGAGTCGCCCCGGTCCTGCCCGAGGAACCTCGCGAACGCAGTGATGGCGCGCCGCAGCCGTTCCCTCTCGCTGCGGGCGTCGCCGAGCCGGGCCTGCGTCTCGTCGTCCTCGATGACGGCCAGGGGCAGCCACAGGTGGTTTTCCTGGCGGCCACGCGTGATGCCGGGTAGGTCGCAAACGCGTTGCTCCCGTGCCCGTACAGCAGGCTCACCTCGCTGGTGAGGCCCTGGCTGGCGGCCACCGTCATGGCGTAGCCCGGGCTTGGTACTGGTGGGCTCGCGTATTCAACTGTCGCCAATTCACCATGGAATCCACCCTGTTAATGACCGTGTGTGGTCGCCGGAGGCATGCTGGTTCCGGGCTCCACCGGACTCGGATGCGAAGCGGGATGTGAGGACGCGGTGCGGTGGCAGACAGGGGTGGCGACGGAGGCGGACGTCCCAGGGCCTGCTTTCGGATTGCTGCGGTGCGGCTGGCAGTCTTGGGGGGACGCCGAGATCGTCGATCAGCTTGGAGAGCGCGAAGGGATGCAGCGGCTGACCGGCCCGCCGGCCGGGAAACAGCCAGGGCTCGAGAAGGCCCAGACCGAAGGGTCTCCGGCCTGGGCCTTCTGCGCTTGTTGGAGGACAGATGACCCTCCCGGAGGGTTACTTCACGTCGACGTAGTCCGCCGCGGAGGCGACCGCCGGGGTGGTGGACGTGCCTGCGAAGGAGTAGCGGAAGTAGCCGTCCGCCGTGGCCTTCGTCGTCGTCCTCAGGTTGCCCTTGCTGTCCGTCCTGACGGTCTTGAGGGTCTTGTAGGTGCTGGTGCCCTTCTTCTTGAACTGGAGCTTCACCGGCTGCTTGGTGTAGCCGGCGTACTTGTAGGTCTCCCAGTTGGCGCGGGTCAGGGCGCCCGTGACGGTGATCGTCTTGTTCTTCTTCACCGGTTCCGGCGAGGCGTTGACCGTCAGCCTGGAGTTGCGCAGGACCTTCGCCTTCGCGGCGGAATCCTTGGTGATGTAGTCACCGTCGTTGGCCAGGGCGTGGGCTCTCACGGTCCAGGTCCCGGCCGTGGTGTTGTCCTGGGGGTGGATGCGCGGGTTGATTTTCAGCGTGTGGGTGCAGGTGGTCGTGGTGAAGCTCTGGCGTACGCACTTGCCCGCGATGTTGTCGGGGCCCACGAGACCGTAGTAGTCGCCGTTCGGGAGGGGCGTGTGCCACATGACCGGGAAGGTGTTTCCGGTCTCGATGCCCGAGTCGTCCGTGGCGGTCACCGCGATGGTGAACGTCTTCACGTCCGTGGTCCCCAGGACGATGTCCTTCCCTCCGTTGACGACCACCTTCGTGATCCTGATGTCGCCCGAGAAGTCATCCGCCTGGGCGGCCGCCGGAATCGTGAGCGCGGACAGGGCGAGGGCCCCGGCGAAGCCTGCCACGGTGGTGCGGTGACGCATGAAGGCGTTTCTCCCATGTTCCAGCGCCTCAGGAACGTCCCGAGGCGGAGCTGACAATGCCCACCCGGTACGCGGGTGGCACGGACATGACCATCAGGTCGCAGGAATGGTTGCCCATCGATCACACGGCTGCCAGGACGAGCGCGGGGCTCACGCCCTCTTCCGGCCTCGGTTAGAACATCGGTACAGCGGCTATCGGTGAGATTGATCATGGTCCGGGCGGCCTTCGCGCTTCTGCGCTGGTTGCGCCGGCCGCGTATCCGCTGGGAAATCCGCGCCGACATCCACCAGGCCTTCCTCACCCTCGGCCGCGCAATCGTCTGCTGGCGGCGCCTCAAAAGCAGTGCTGATCTGATCCCTCAGCCCGTACCGCCGACCAGTGCCTCGCCGAGCGGGGTGCGCCGGTAGAGCACCGACCGTCCGGACCGGGCGCGGACGAGCAGCCCCGCGCCTCGCAGGATGGCGAGGTGGTCTCCCACCGCGCCGGGTGTCATGGCGAGGCTTCGGGCGAGGTGGCTGGTACTGGCCGGGGCGTCCAGCGCCAACAGCAGCCGGGCTCGGGACCGGCCGACCAGAGCGGTCAGGGCGTCCGGTTGGGGGACGGTCCCCTGTTCGCCCCACAGGGCGGCGGTGCCGCGGGCACGGTAGATCAAGGTTCTGGGCCAGGGGTCTTCCAGGTGGGCGGCGATGTTCCCGACGAAGACCGAAGGGATCAGCAGGAGCCCGTCGCCGGCGAGGCGGACTGTTCCGACGTGGGGGAAGTGGCCGATCTCGATGCCGCCGGCTTGCCAGGCGATGCTCGGGTGCAGGCTCTCGATGGTCGTGGCCCATCCGTGTTCGCCGATCACCCCCACCCGGTGCACGGCGTCGCGCTCACAGATCGCGCGCAGTTGCGGCCAGTCCGCGGCGAGCAGCTCGTGCCACGCCTGGTCCATCGCCTCGGCGATCCTGGAGGCGGCGTCCGTCGAGTCCAGCACCGCGCGTACGCGGGGATCGCGGGCGGACGGGCCGGTCGCGGTGGTGGCGAATTCGTGGCGGGCCGCTTCCAGCGGTGTGGCCCGGATCATGGCCAGGTCGTCTGCCCAGGTCTGGCTGAGGCCGCGCGGGGGTGGGGCGACGAAGTTCGGTCCGCCTTGCGGGGTCTGCAGAGCGAGGGCGGCGTTCAGTTCGGTCTCGCGGCGAAGCCGTTCGAAGGCCGGCAGGAGCCGGGTGGCCCAGGCTCGCGGCAGCGGCCGGTCCTGGCCGGCGAGCGAGCGCAGCAGGAAGCAGAGGTCCATCGCGGGGGAGAGTGCGAAGCGGCTGCGCAGCAGGGCCTCGACGGAGACTTCGAAGCGGAGCACCCTGCGACGTTACCGCAGGACGTCTGCTCCGATTCGTCGAGCGACGAATCATTGTCGGGTGGGGTGGGCGCACGGCGAGGCTGGGCGTCATGACCCCAACCGCCGGACCCGCGCAGGTCAATCATCGTGTCACCTACCGGGAGGTGCTGTCCGAGCCACGATTCCGGCTGCTCTTCTCAACCCGCGCCGTCGCGATCACTGCGGACGCGCTGCGGATCACCACGTTCTCGGTGCTGGTCTTCTCGGCCACCGGCTCCGCGCTGCTGAGCGCAGTGGCCTTCGGTATCGGCTTCATCCCGCAGCTGTTCGGCTCGCTGTTGCTGGGCTCACTGGCCGACCGACTGCCGCCCCGCGCGCTCATTACCGGCGGCTACGCCTTGACGTGCGCCGCCGCCCTGCTGCTCGCCCTGGTGCGGATGCCGATCGCGGCAAGCCTCGGTGTCGTGGCGCTGGTCGCCCTCGCCACACCGGTGTTTCACGGCGCGTCGAGTCGGCTGGTCGCGCAGTGGCTGGAGGGCGACGCCTATGTACTGGGCCGTTCACTGAACAACATCGCTGCCTCCGGCGCGCAATTGTTCGGTCTGGCACTGGGAGGTGCGGTCGTCGCGGTACTCGGCCCGCACCGGGCGCTCGCGGTCAGCGCCGTCCTCTACCTCGGCTGCGCGCTCGCTATCCGCATCCGGCTACCCCGGCTGCAGCCGGGAGAGTTCGGCGGCACACCTGGCAGCGCTGGGGGCGATGGCGGGGCCGTCCGGGCAAGCCTGCACGGTGCCGGCCTGCTGCTGCGCGGACGCACGGTGCGACGACTGATGCTGGCGCAGTGGCTACCGACCGCTTTCGTAGCGGGCGCGGAAGGCCTGCTCGTCGCCTACGCGGGAGGACGCCACTTCGCGCCCGGCTGGTACGCGGTGCTGATGGGCTGTCTGCCGGTCGGCATGCTTGTCGGTGACCTGCTGGTGGGCCGACTCCTACTACCACCCACCCGGGAGCGACTGGTAGTCCCGTTGATTGCGCTGATGGGACTGCCGCTGGTCGGCTTCGCTGCCGAGCCCGGAGTGGGCGTCTCGTCCTGTCTGCTGCTGCTCAGCGGCCTCGGATTCGCCTACGGTCTCGGCCTGCAACGGCCGTTCCTGGACGCCCTGCCGCCAAATGGCCAGGGCCAGGCCTTCGGTCTGCTCGGCTCCGGCAGCATGACGCTGCAGGGCGTCGGGCCGGCCTGCTTCGGCGCGGTGGCCGCAGGCATCGGAACAGGCGGCGCAATCGCCCTGGCAGGCGGTGCGGCGGCGCTTACCGCCGGCTGGATTCTCACCTGGCACCGCCCACCTCCCCGGTCCCCGTCCCGAACTGCTCAACGGGATCAGAGAACGGCACCGAACAGCAATGCGTGTCGTTCTCCTGCGCAGTAACCGTCGCAGGTCGAGTCGGCCGCGAGCCGTCACGCACCCCACCCCCACGTCTCTCTGACAGACAGTCATTCCCGGCAGCTCATTGTGTAAGGAGTCCTAAGAAGCTGTTGTCTTTTCGATCTTGAGCGGTGGTGGTCGAACGCGGGTTCCCGGTCGGGTG
>NZ_JBHSOA010000110.1:0-13080 GCF_042655885.1 Streptomyces chlorus | reverse complement strand
TTCGGGAAGGTACGCCCTTCGCGTGCCCTCCGGAACTGATCCACAGGTACTGAGCATTGCTCCGGACCTCTGCAAGGACGGCGGGATAGCCCACCTGTTTGACCGATGGTCTGCCTGCGGGCGCGCGAGCAACGTGCGGCTTCGCCTCACTACGAATGCGCCCCTCAGCCCCACGAAGGACAACGCATCCACGCTTGCCCGTATGTGCGGCCCAGACCCGGAACTCGCGGACGGCAGGGACGCCATGGCCAAGAGCCTGTCGCAGCACCTGCTAAAGGTTCGCTGGAAGCAGCCCTACGACAGCATCCCTAAAGTGCTGCCGGAGCTGCGCAAGGTCGGTGACATCGCTGCCCCGCAGGATTTCATCGACCAGGTGGCCGCCTTCATGGCAGTACTGGAGATCGACTACAAAGATGTGCCGTCCCATCGGCACATCACGGATATCAACATCCGCCGACTGCTTGAACCGGCCATCGAAGATCTTCAGCTCGAGCAGGTCGACGTGAACGCCAGCTACAGACGGATCATCGAACGGGTGGAGCAGGCCAACCGAAGCGAGGGCGAGCAGGGGCAGCTCGCTGCCTACGTAGCCGACTCAAGTCGAGTGCGTTATGACACCCAGATTCTGCGACGGGTCGCGAGCCGTGCGCTCTACCGCCAAACGATCCTGGACGAGTTCGTCTATCGCCGAGCGACTGTGCCGACGTACACCCGCGGCCAGACACCCACAATCGCCCCTGGCGGGGCAGCACTCCGTAAGAAGCTGGCGCAGGGCCAGGTGCCTTCTGACGAGGCCGCCTACGCCGAGGAGCTCCGCTCGGCCTGGTACGTAACTTGGTCACAGCGCCGTTCCGGGCTGGCAGGGGACGCCATGGATCTGGAGAACCTGCGCTTGGAGGTCGTGGACACCGTCTTCGACTGCCGGGCGCACGCGCAGAGCGAGGTCATTGACGGGGCTGCCTACGGGCAACGGATGAATCAGCTCATCAGGCAGCGCCTCACCCCTGAGGTCATCGACACGACCCGCAGCTCGTCGAGGACCAGGCCGACGAGCTCACCCCGGCCGGGGCGCCGCGAAGCCCTCGCCGCACCGGCCCCGGCGCGTCCGGCCGAGCTCGCCCCGGCCTCTACCGGGAGGCGCGCCACTTCCGGCCGTCCGGGCGGCCGGTGTCACGTGCCGTGTCGCGCGGCCCCCTGTCGCGTAGATAGAACCGGCCTCTGTCTGGCCGGTTCCCACCTGGTACGCCCCCTACCCGACGGCCACAATCAGGGGCGGCCGGCTGTCAGAGACTTCAAGGAGCAACTGTGAAATTTGTCCGGGCACTTGCTTTGATTGGCGCCACCAGTGCCTCCGCGATCGTCTTCGCGGCGCCACAGGCGGAGGCCGCGTCGTATAACGGATGCACATACCCTCGCGTCTGCTTCTATCTCACGATCAACGACTGGAACGCGGGAAGGCCCACCGCCTCGTACCAGGTACCTACGTCCGGCTATCAGAGCCTCGGATCAGGCAGCTACAACGCTGACATCGTCTGGAATACTCGCAACGATGACCGCGTGTCTATCCGCAACACATTCGCGGGAAGCACTACTTACACCTGCATCGCACCTAACAGTGGGCTGCAGTTCAGCAGAGACATCACCGTCACTGGCGTCCGAATTGAAGATCCGGCGAGTTGTTAGCCTCGAAGTTTCGTGACGGGCCGCCGACGGAGTCGGTGGCCCGTTTTCGTGCCGTGGGCTGAGGGTGGGCAGGCCGAGGGCCCGAGTGTCGCCTCGGGGTGGCGCCGGATTCCACTGCTCCGGGTGTTGAGGTGCTGTCGTAGGGACGGGGAATCCGCTGGTCAGCCAGGGTCGGGTAGTTGGATGAGCCGTTCGAGTGCGGCGGTGATGTGGCCGGTCCAGGGCCAGTGCCGGGCCAGGCGGAGGATCTGGCGGCGGCCGGTGGTGACGAGTTGTCCGGCTGTGGTGAACAGGCGGAGCCGTAGTCGGCGGGGTTCCCAGAGGCGGGCCTTGCCGGTCAGGGCGAGCATTGGCATCCAGGCCAGCAGGTCGAGGGCGATCTGCACGATCTCCAGCCAGATCCGGTTCTGGGCGGTGCGGTGCAGGGGCATGTTGCGCAGGCCGGTGGCGCGGGCGTTTCGGATGCGGTCCTCGGCCCGGGCTCGCAGCCGGTGACGGAGCTCGAGCTCTGCGATCGGCCGGCCCGAGGTGTTGGTGGCGAAGCAGGTCAGCCGCATGCCGTCTGCATCGGTGAGCCGCAACTGGGCTCCGGGGTGCGGTCGTTCTTTCCTGACGATCAGCCGCATGCCCTTGGGCCAGCCGGTCAGGACGTCGCCGGTGAGTTCGGCGACCCAGGCGCCGTCGCGGATCTCGCCGTCCGTCTCGACGGCCGGAGTCCAGGCCGATGCCGGAACCTTCAGCACGTGCTGGTGGACCTGCTCGGTGATCACCAGGCCGACCGAGTAGGACAGCCACCGTCCTCGCTGAGCGAGCCAGGCGACGAAGTCGTGGGTGCCGCCCGCGGAGTCGGTGCGGATCAGGGTCCGGCGCCCGCGCCGGTACTTCTTCGGCAGTTGGGCCAGTGCCAGTTGGGTGGCGGTGATGTGGTCGGCCGCCGTGTTCGATCCCGCGTTGCCTGGTCTGAGCAGGGCCGTGACCGGTTCACCGGTGCCGCCCTGTCCGTGGTCGACGAACCCCATCAGCGGGTGGTGGCCGTAGGTTCTCTTCCACGTGGGTGCGGCGTCCTCCTTGTCCGAGTGCGCGATCACCAGCACCCCGTCGAGGTCCACGGTTACCGTTCCGCCCGCATCGGGCGCTTCCCGGTCGGCCAACCGCCAGACCTGCTGGCGGGCTTCAGCCCGCGCGGCCCGGATCGCGGTCAGGGCCTTCGGCCCAGCCGCGGCGAGGGTGTCGATGAGGCGGGAGACCGTTGGGTCGGAGGCCGCCGGCCCGAACACGGCCGGCTCGGCCCGCAGCATGGCGACATCCGCGAGGCAGTCCCCGCCCAGCGCGACCGCCAGAGCCACGTCCAGCAGGATCTTGCCCGGGTCGTGCACCGCCCGAGCCTTCCGCCACGGCGTCAGCGCCGTCGATATCGCGGTGTCCAAGCCGGCCTTGCGGACCGTCTCGACCAGCAGCACGCCCCCGGCCTGCGAGACCACCACCCGGCCGCTGCCCTCGATGCGGACACGCGGGTACGACCCGATACGCTTCTTCACCTGGGAAGTGCCTCCGACGGTGGCAGGAACAAGGACCTCGACAATCCTCATTCTTGCTGGTCAGAGGCACTTTTCGCTTACCTGACCACCCGTCGGACAGCCCGCTTCATGAAAGCGCGAGGCTAGATGCCCCTCCGCCTCACCAGTAACCCTCTGCACGCTCTCAAGGCCCCGGCGCCCGGGTCCTGACGGGCCGGGGCAGACTACGGATCGCTGGTTGTCGCCAGATCGGCTGCGTGTCGATGAGGCGGGAGCAATGCTCAAGACCTGTGGATCGGGCTCGGGGTTGAACGCAAAGGGCGTACCTTCCCGAGTGATCCCGTAAAGGTCATCGAGTAGGCCCGCGCTGTGAACGCGGGTCGGGAAGGCACGCCCGTGCTCAGCGTAGTCAACGAAGACGGCACCCCGCAGTCCGGCTCCCTGATTGACGAGATCGTCCGGGAGGGCGCGAGGCGGATGCTCGCCGCCGCGCTGGAGGCCGAGGTCGACCAGTACATAGCCGAGCTGGCCGCCGAGAAGGACGAGCGCGGCCGCCGCCTGGTCGTGCGCAACGGCCACCACCGGCCCCGCGCCGTCACCACAGCGGCCGGCTCCGTCGAGGTCACCGTCCCACGCGTGAACGACAAGCGCGTCGACGAGGAGACCGGGGAGCGCAAGCGGTTCTCGTCGAAGATCCTGCCGCCGTGGTGCCGGAAGTCCCCGAAGATCAGCGAGGTTCTCCCACTGCTCTACCTGCACGGACTGTCCAGCGGCGACTTCGTGCCCGCGATGGAACAGTTCCTCGGCCGGCCTGTCGGCGGCGACGGTGACCCGGCTGACGAAGCAGTGGCAGGACGATCACACCGCCTTCCAGAAGCGTGACCTGCCCACCAGCGACTACGTGTACGTGTGGGCCGACGGCGTCCACCCCAAGGTCCGCCTCGGCCAGGCCCACTCCTGCGTCCTGGTCCTCATGGGCGTCCGCCGGGACGGCCGCAAGGAGCTCATCGCGCTGGCCGAGGGGCTGCGGGAGTCCACCGAGTCGTGGGCCGACCTGCTACGGGACTGCCGGCGGCGCGGCATGACGGATCCCGAGCTGGTCGTCGGCGACGGCGCGATGGGCCTGTGGCGGGCCCTCGCGGAGGTGTTTCCGCAGGCCAGACACCAGAGATGCTGGGTTCACAAGATCCGTAACGTCGTCAACGCCCTGCCGAAGTCGGTGCACCCGGGCGCGAAGAAGGCCCTCCAGGAGATCTACAACGCCGAGGACCGCGACCACGCCGAGAAGGCGGTCAAGGAGTTCGAGCGTGCCTACGGGATCAAGTGGCCGAAGGCGACGAAGAAGGTCACCGACGAGGTCGACGAGCTCCTCGCCTTCTACGACTTCCCCGCCCAGCACTGGGTCCACCTGCGCACGACCAACCCGATCGAGTCGACCTTCAGCTCCGTGAAGCTCCGGACCAAGGTCACGCGCGGCGCGGGCAGCCCGGCAGCCGCGCTCGCGATGGTCTTCAAGCTCGTCGAGTCCGCCCAGGAACGCTGGCGCGCCATCACCGCACCCCACCTCGTCGCCCTCGTCCGCGCCGGCACCCGCTTCGAGAACGGCATCCAGGTCGAACGACCCGAGGAGCCCGCCGCAGCGTGAACCACCTCAACCCCGAACCACAGGTCTTGACAATTACTCGTTTCTGCGAGGAACGGCTGGGGCGGCCGCTCTCGGACGCGGAGCGGATGGAGGTGTTCTGGACGGCCGTACACACAGCTCCTGGCCCTTCCGTGGTCGCTGACCCGCGCTCGGCGCTGCGCGCCATGATCCGCGCTTTCGAGCGCACCCGCGGCCTCCTCACCGTCCCGGGTCGTCGGCTGGTTGTGCTGCGCTCGGCGGAGCCGTTGCTGGTCCTGGCCGACAGTGGAGTGGCTTTGCGCCGCAAGGACGGCGCCTTCTGCCTCACTCCCCCGCTGCTGCCCGAGACGGTCGAGGTCTTCGCTCCGCTGTCACCGACGTGTCTGCTCATCTCCACACCCCGCGCGCACTACCGGCCTTATCAAGGGCTCACGCGCAAGATCGCCGCCAAGGCCAACGCCGGGGCAACAGCCTGGTGCCAGGACGCCGTCTACCGGCTCACATCCATGCCCTGGCCCGCCCGGCTGCGGCTCAACGGCATCCCACTGGAGGTCCGGCCGCCGCGGCTGACAGCGGTACCCACCCAGCAGCAGCCCGTCCCCGCACCGACCCATCCCGAGATCCGCCGCAGCGAGCTGCGCGCCCTCCTGGAACAGCTCACCCACGCATCCGCTGATCAGCCTCCGCCCCCCGGGAAGGGGTAGCAGGACGCCATACTGACCGCGGTGGTACGGCATATTCGGGCGGAGCTGCCGGCTGCATACGAGTGCGGGACGCAGGAGGCCAGGCAACGGTCAGGACTGCAGGGGGCGGTATGAACAGACAGGATCAGGCGGATGCGGTCAACCGGGAGATGGCCGCGCGTCTTCTGCCTGATACAGCCTTGCAGGCGTTGGGGCGATGGTGGGACCGGAACCGGGCAGAGTTCGCGGACGGGTCTCCGGGCACACACGCGGTCCGCTACGCCCCCAGCCGGTGGGGGCACATCACCCCTTGGCCTTCGGCGCTGGCTTCGGCATCCCACCGTGGTGATGCCGAAGTCAGCAGGGCGCAGGTGGCGTCGATCGTCACGGAGGCGCTGCGGCGCGAGGCCTACCGGGAGGCTCTGGTCGCCACCTATGTGTGGGGGAAGGGGAAACGCGGCTCCCGTAGAGGCAGCGGCCCTGCCATCCTGGACAAGATCCTGAGCGCCGGGTACCTGGATGCCGCACTGGAGCGAGCGGTCACCACGCTGAGCGAGCAGGGCGCAGAAGCCGCTTACGCTGGGCTCCAGGGCCTCGTTCCCGAGTTCGGCCCGTCGTTCTACACCAAGTTCCTGTACTTCGCCGGCAAGTCGGTTCGGTCGGCCTCCGGCCCCCAGCCGCTCATCCTTGACCAGGTTCTGGCCCAGCAAATGCGGTGCCTGGCCCAGGCAGTCGGCCGGGAGACCGGCCACGACCCCGACGGCTCGATCGCGAGCTGGGTCTGGCGGGACGCGAACTGGTCACCGCACCGCTACGCGGTCTACCTCTCCTTCATACAGGCGGCCTCCCGCCAGGCATCGGCAACGCCCCTCTGGCCGTCCGACGCCACGCCCGACCTACTCGAATACGCGCTGTTCAGCACCTCATGGACGTGAGGGCGCCGGTATCAGCCGACCGCGGGGAAGAACCGGCTGCGTGGCGGTCGGAGTCCGGGGCGATGAGGAGATCGGGCCGGGTCGCACATATCCACCGACCGGCAGCAGAGCGCCGTCGGCCAGCCACCAGAGAGCGGCGCGGCTGGCCTCAGACCGCAGCGGCACCGCCCACGTTCACCAGCACGGGCAGCCGTCAAGCCTCCGCCCTCCGGTGCGCAACTACCTCAACCTTGGCTTCAAGCGGCCTGGATGGAGTGGTTGTTCACCTGATCCGGTGAATTCCAACTATTCGGCTCACTGTTACGTCGACAGCGGTGAGAGATTCGCGGTGCACGTCGGTGGCTCATCACCAACGTCCGCCTCATACCGCCGTCGGCGGAGCAGGAGCAAGCTGCGAGAGGTCCAGGCACCGTCCAGGTGTTGTTGGGGCTGATCGTTCTTCGGACGCTGGCAGGTGGACCGTACGGGGCGAGGAACTGCCGCACACCCCACGGGTGTCGGCCTGATTCCTTGCCAGCACGAGGCTTCGGCACTCGGGCGCGTGACACGCTCCCGATGGTCGGGAGCTTCTGTGCTCGCCCGGGACGCCCGGGTGGAAGGACGCCACCATGGCCGCGAAACGGTCCGACGACATCTACCCGCAGATCGGCAACGCCCTCTGGGGCGGCCGACTCGCGGACGCAATCGATAACACCTGCGCGGACCACGAGGTCGTGCCGGCTCCGCAGCAGGCGATCTTGGAGGGTCTGGCCTCTGCGCTCCCGGACACCGAGATCAAGGCCCTGATCGCCACCCAGCGCGGCAGGAGGGTCCTCAAGCCCAACGCCTACCGGCTCGTGCAGGCCGGCGACGAGCAGGTGCTCCTGCTGACCTGCGACGTCCACGGCGCCGCAGTGGTCCCCTGGGACCTCAACGACCGCACCGCCGTCCACTGGTCGTCGCCCGCTCCGGAGGCCACTCAGCGCGTCAAAGACCTCGTCGCCACCGAGCTGGCGCTCCAGGACGCCACGAAGAGCGCGAAGTCCGCCGAGAAGGAGCGCGATGCCCTGCGCCGGGCGCCGGGGGACGACACGTACGCGCCGCAGGCACTGGCCGCAGCCACGCAGAAGCACCAGGACGCCGTCCGCCGCGTGCACCAGCTCATGAGCGAGCAGCACGCTCTGCTCTCCGCGCTCGGCAACCGGCGGCCGCGCCCGGTCGTCCGCGCCGTGCAGGAGGACGGGCAGCCGAAGGCGGCTCTCTGCCTGGCCGAGCAGCCCTACGCGGTGGCCGTCCACATGCAGCGGTACGCCGCCGACAACCTGAAGCGCGCCGGAAAGACCCGCGGGTACGACCTGGCCGAGTCCCTCGCGGACACGGGCCAGCTCTCCAAGGGCATGAACGTCCTGCAGCAGTGGCAGATCACCCACGCCGACGGCACGGTGTCCAAGCTGTGGCGGCTGGCCGCCGTGACCGGGAACAACCGTGCACTGGCCCGCCTCGATGTCTTCGGAGTACGTCCGGAGCACCTGGTCACGGGGATGCCGCAGTCCCTCGTGCCCATGCCGAAGGACAAGAAGGACGGCCCCGAGCCGCTGCTGCTGAGTCTGCGGGAAATCCTGAACCGGCTCTCCGCCCGGCTCAACAGGGACGGCGCGAAGCCGGAAACGGCGGCGACCGACCCGTCGCTCCGGGCTGCGAAGATCGCCACGGTGTCCGCGGAGATCGTGATCGGCTGCACCAAGCCCGAGGCCCTGGAACACGTCCTGCGGGCCCTGAACGTCAACGACCACCTGCGCGGCATCCAGCCCTACGACGAGGACGCGCGCCTGATCGCCCTGTTCGCGACGCTCGTCGACGCCTACGCCAGGGAGTCCCTCCTCGCGGACGCGCTCGCCGAGGCGTTCCCCCAGGCGCGCGCCGTAGATCTCCTCGATCTGACGGGAGTGCGCGACGCTCTTACGGTCAACGGGCCGCTCGATCCGCTGGAGCCGCTCGTGCCCGCAGGCGCCGACGTCTCCCCGGTCGTGCTGCGCGACATCGCGGTGCGCGCCATCACCGCGCTGGTGTTCCCCGGGATCCCGCCCGAGACCGGACAGACGACGAACGCGCGCACCGTCCGCGACACCGGGCGGTTCTGGCCGGTCGTCAGGGGGACGCTGCAGGAGCCGGCGTGGAGCCTGATCCGGGCGAAGGCGGCCGAGGGGCGCACGCGTCTGTGGTCCGCCGCCGTCGCGCAGTTGTTCGTGCGCAGGGGCAACATCCTCTCCGCGCTCGGTCTCTTCGGCCCTACGGAGGCCAAGGAAGGCGCCGGGCAGGATCCGAGGCCGCTCGCGGAGCTGCTCCTGGGGGCGGAGGCCGGTGACGCGGCCGCCTGGGCCGCCCTGGTCCAGCGGATGGCACCGGCGCTGATCCACGCTCCCCAGCCGTTCATCACCCCTGGGCAGGGCAGCGAGGCGGGCGAGGGGCGCAAGGGCGTGCGACGCGCTCCCAAGACCGCCCTCGCCTCCCTGACGCTGGCGTACACGGCGGGCGCGCCCGGCGTCAGCCGGGCCCTTCTCCTCGCATTCGCGAAGGCCGTTCTGGAGCACCCGGACTCGGTGCGGCCGCCCGAGTCGGACGACGGTACGCCCCTGGTCTGCTACGGCGAGCAGGACTGGGCCGAGAAGAACCGGACAGCGATCACCGCGGGGATGGTGATCGCTCCGGATGCCGAGGGCCGGCCCACCTGCTACGTCGCCGACAAGGAGTGGTTCGACGAGCTGTTCCCTGTCGCCCTCGGTACCCCGGCGTCGGCAGCGTCCAAAAGCCCCGCCAACGCGCCTGCGGGCACTGGGGACACCACGGACGCCGGTGCCGTGACCACCACGCACGGCGAGGCGGCTGCCGACCCCCGCGACCAGTTGGCCACGCTGCGCCGGGAGCTGCCGGCACGGGTGGAGCTGGTCGAGGGGAGTTACCTGAAGGCAGTGGACGCCGCCCACATCCTGATGACGGACTTCGAGGACGCACACCGCTTGCGCGTTCAGCTCGGGGAGGATCCGCTCCCGGCCGAGCAGCGGATCGAGTGGATGGAGAAGCTCGCGAAGGTACGGGCCGCCGCACAGGCCAGCGTGACGACGCTCGAGCAGGTGGAAGCGCTGATCCTGAAGGTCTGACCGGCCTGAACGAGGAGGGCCCTCGAAGTGATCGGGGCCCTCCTCGTTCCTTCCCGGCCAGCGGTAGACGTCCTTGCTGCCGACACAGACCGGGATCCGGGCTCCGGGTGTGCGGGGTGGGCGCGATCACACGCCGCCGCCCGTCAGCTGGACGCCAACGGCGGCTGGCCGCCCGGCGCATCGCCCGACCTGCTCGAATGCGCGCTGTTCACCACCACATGGCAGTCATCCGGCTGACACCACAGTGCGGGAAAGAGGCGCACACGCTGCGTGAGTGGCCCTCAGTGGCCGGGGGCGCTCTGACGGGGCCTGGGCAGCGTCGTCGGAGCGGGCAGGTACGGTCGCCGGGGTGAACGCAGATGCTGCTCCGGACCCCCGTCGGCTCGGAGTTCCGAAAGAGATCGTGGACGAGGGCGCTCGCACGCTGCGCCACGCCTGCAGGTCCCTGAACGAATTCGTCGAGGGTCTCGCCGAGGGAAAATCCGTCGACGGGATGTCGCCTGCCGACGCCGCGTGGGTCAGGAGCTCACATCACCGGCACCGTGCGGCACGTTCCCGGCTGTGGGCCTGGGCCGGCTGGAACACGCAGCTCACCCTCGGCAACATCCTTGACCACGTCCAGGCGATCCAGCGAACTCTGGTGGGCGAGCCCGTCGCCATCTGGTCGCTCGTCTCCCTCTCCCGCGTAGTCCAGGAGGGTGCGATTCGTGTGTGCCACCTCTACGAGGGTGGGATAGCTCCAGAGCGGCGTGCGGTACGGATCGCCGCCGCGTGGCTCAACGGGGCGCAGCAGCATCAGGTCGCGGCCAAGGACGTCGGTGCACAGGCGGTTCCGGGGGCGGACAAGATCTGGGAGTACGCCGAGCGGACGGTCCAGCGTGCCGGGATGAGCATCGGGCTGAACAACAGGGGTCGTCCGAGTTCAGCAGTGCTGGGCTCGGTGCAGGAGCAGTTCGCGGTGAGCCTGACCAACCTCGCCGCTAAGAGGCCGACGCACCTTCCCGCCTGGTACCGCATATCCTCCGCCGCCTCCCACAGCAGTGTCTGGATGGTTGCTCAGGCCTTCGCTTCCGATGAGGACGACGAGCCGGTGATGCGCGCCGATCCGGAGATCGTCACGGCGTCGGTGCTGGCTGTGCTGGGAGCGTTCGAGGACCTTGTGGAGACCCTGGGCACCTACCACGGCACAGATCCGCACCAGGCGCTGCTGACCGTACGCCGACGCACCGTCGCGGTCCTCGACCGTCAGCGCACGTGGCGGCACCGGGCCCAGGAGGATGCCCGCCTGCTCCACGGCAACGACAACCTCTGAGCCGGAGCTGGCGCCGGCGCCGCCGACGGAACCGAGCGCCCACCACGAGATGGGCGTGCTCGGTGTCACGCGTCGTCGCTGGCGAGGCTCAGCTCGATCCGGGTTTCGTGGAAGTGGTCCCAGTCCATGATCAGGCGGAAGCGGTGGTGTGTCTCCAGGCGTTCGGCGTCGGCCGGCTCCTGCCCGCGCAGGATCTTGGCGTCGTCGGACTGGACGAGTTCGGCGAGGGCGAGGCGCAGGTCGTTGACGTCCTGGCCGGTGGCGCCGGCCAGGCGGTCCAGGGAGGTGAGAATCTCTGGCGGTTCACTCAGATCTTCGAGCAGGTGGTTGACGAGGACGTCGACGAGGGGTCCGGTGCGCATGATCCAGCGGATCTTGTCGAGCCGCCGGGTGAGTTCGGTGTCCAGGGGCAGCAGGTCGCCGGGGAGCGGCAGTGCGGCGGGCATCGACCACCGGGTTCCCTGGGGTGTTTCCTTGCGGGCTGCCAGGCCCCACGTCAGGTAGAGCTCTGCGAGTTCCCGCACCGTTGTGGGCACCGGGTAGCCGGCGGCCGTGAGCATGGCGCCGAACTTCTCCCAGCGGTCCGCCTCGCACGCCTCCCGGCCCTCCGGGGCCTCCTCGTAGTCCCACTCCTCACCGTGCCAGGTGAACGTGAGGGCGCCGTCGAGATCGCCGCCGATCATGTCCCAGGGGCCGCCGCAGAGATCCTGCAGCAGGTCGTCCAGGGAGCCGGTGAACCCGGGCTGGGCCGCGGTCCCCATCAGCATGGTCAGGGCGAGGGCCTGGCGGGGCAGGACGTGTTCCCAGCCCGAGACGAACCAGTCGTTGTGCATGGCCAGGTCCCGGCGCTGGCCGGGGACAGAGGGGTTTTCCATTATCCGCATCTCTCTGTGGGAACGGCCGGACGCCCGCAGCGTACGCACCGCAGCGCGGCAGGTTTGGTCACCGACGGCCGACCCAGGCCTGATGGTTGGGAGCGACGTGCAGGTGCTCGCGCAGGCGGCCGCGCAGGACCCCGACGCGTGTCCGGCCCTCCAAAACCTGCAGCCCGCCGGCGCCCGGGTCCAGGAGGCACCGCTCGATCAGGAGCGGCGGGCGCAGCCACGTTCCGTGCTCGTCCCAGTGCCGGGCGACCTGCGGGGGTCGGACGGTGACCCAGTGCACCGGGTTGGCGGCGTAGCTCTCGATGCAGCCGGCATCGGAGGCTCCGGTCGGCATGCTGGGGAAGTCGGCGGCCGGGGTGGTCTCCAGTCGCCAGGTGATGTCGCGCAGGTCGATGGTGTCGTAGTCGTTGATGAAGGCGGTGTTGTCGCCGTGGTCGAAGAGGAACTGCTCCAGGACGTCGTCAGGCCACCGCAGGTCGGCCAGCTCCGGGTCGGCGCGGAAGCGGTCATAGCTGAGAGCGCCGTCCCGGCGGCGGGCCATCAGCGGGCCGAGGTCGGTGAGCTTCATGCCACCCGGTCTACAGGGATTGGTTGACGGCGTTGCGGATGGCCATGTCCACGGCGCGCTCGCCCGCGAGTTCGTAGTAGAAGCGGGCGCTGCCGGGGTGGTCTCGCAGTACGCCGGCGAGAATCCGGGCTGCCTGGCCGTGCAGGTGGCGCAGCCAGTTTTGCGTCGCGCTCTGCTGGTCGAACTCGTTGGAGGCCTCGTCCCAGGTGCACATTCCGCGGGCGGCCTCCTCCAGGAGGTCCCACTGTTCGTCCTCAGCCGCTTGTCGGGCGACGCCACGCAGCCACGCGATGGCCCGCTTGGACTCGTTGTAGTGCGGCCAGCCGGTGCCGTCGCCCCGGACGTGGCCGGTCATCGCCTCCACCAGGGTGCGGGCCTGCTCGGGGTGCTCCAGCAGGAGCGGCGCGGCCGTTCCCGCGTCCAGGCTGGGCAGGACGTCCAGATAGAGCTCGTAGTCGTCGCCGTGGTTAGCGGCCAGGGTCAGCAGGCGGCGGATGGCGTCGGGGTCTCCCTCCTGGGCGGCCGGCAGGAGTTGTTGGCCCCGCGCGGCGGGCAGGTCGATCTGCGGTGCGGTCTCCTTCTCGACCATGTCGAGGAAATCGGCGATCGTCTGCGGGCGCTGCTGCGGATCGCGGTAGGTACACCTCCGTACGACGCCTCGCCAGGGCCCGGACGACTCTGCTGCGCAATTCGCGAGTCAGGCCGTGAGTCGGTAGGCGAGGCGTTCGAGGCGGCTG
>NZ_JBHSOA010000109.1:0-3874 GCF_042655885.1 Streptomyces chlorus | reverse complement strand
GACCGCACGAGCGATCATCCCGTGCCCGCCGTCACCCCGCAGGGAATTGCGCAGCAGAGTCGCCGAGGATCAACAAATGAGCACGTCACAAGGGATGGCAGCAACAAAGGAAACATGACCTCAGGATGAGAACCTCGCCGGACATCAAGATGAGACTCAGCAGTAGGCCTCGAGCACGTCCGGGCGGAGGCCACGGTGGCTGGCGTTGCGCAGGTGGGACGCGACGAGCGCCTCGTGCGCGTAGCCGGGCAGCGCGGCGAAGACCTCGGGGTTCTCGCGCATCAGCCGGAACAGGCCGCGTTCCCAGCTCCCGCCGCTGACAGCGTCGAAGATCGTAAGATCCCGGTAGCGGGCCGACTCGAGCAGGTAGGCGCGCAGCACGACCGCACCACCGATGTCGCCCGCGACCACGCTCGGCTCGTCGAGACCCCAGTGGTCGAGGAGCCGGGCGAACCGGTGGGCCTGTGTCGTGAGCGTCAGGTCCTGGCCCTCGTGCTTGTCCGACTGCCCGTAGCCGAGGTGGTCGAACACGTACACCGTGCGCGTCCGGGCGAGTGCCGGGGCGACGTCGCGCCAGAGGAACGACGAATAGGGCGTCCCGTGGACCAGGACGACCGGGCTTCCGCCCGTGCCCAGTCGTGCCCACCGCACGACGCCGTCACCGGTCTCGTAGGCCTCTGGTAGTTCCCAGCGCACGTGGTTGTGGTGCACGGTGATCTTCCTGTAAGTCGGTCTCAGGCGATGAACGGCGGCGGGTTCTCTCCGCGCAGCCGGTAGCCCGACTGCGGTCGCGGCCGCTCCAGGCGGATGGCCTCGACGACGGTGTAGGCGTGGTACTTGGTCTGGCTGATCACCCCGGCGAGCCGGTCGGACCAGAGCCGGCCGTCGCTCGTTCGCTTCTCCAGGACGTGCTTGACCGTGTAGTTGACCATCGAGTTGATCGCGTTCTCGGTGCCGACCCAGACCCGGCCGGGGCCGGTCGCGGTCAGGATCTCGTCGAGCCGGTCCGAACGGCTGAACCGCTCCACCGCGGCCATGGCGCCCTCGTGGATGTCGGCGAAGTACTCGACACAGGTCTTCACCTGCTCGTAGGTGCCGTAGTGCATGTGGTGGCCGCCGACGAAGTAGTCGAAGTCGTACTCGAGGATCTGAGCGTGGGCCTCGTACCAGGCCCAGATGTTCTGCGAGGCGTCGCAGTGCATGAACGTGGCGCTGCCCGGGCTGACGATGTCGATGACGGTGAGCACACGCTGAGCGGGGGCGTGGATGAAGATGTTGCCCGGACAGTGATTCTCGCCCCTGTACGCCAGCTCCAGGGTCACGCCGCCGACCGTGAGCGTGTAGGTGTCGCGGAAGGTCACCGTGGGCAGCGGGCGGTTCGGGTCGGGGAACCGTTCGAGGAGCTCCTTGGTGATCTCGTGCGCGATGATCTCCACGTCCGGCCCGTAGACCGGGGTCGCTCCGATGTGGTCGGTGTGCCAGTGGCTGTAGATCAGGTGGGTCACCGGCTTGTCGGTGACGCTCTCGATCGCCGCGACCATGTTCTCGCCGATCGTCGGCGGCGCGTCGATCGCGATCACGCCGTCCGCGGTGACCACGAAGGCCGCGTCGTAGCCCGCGCTGGTGACCCAGTAGAAGCCGTCCCGGAGCTCCTCGACGTGGTAGCGGTAGGTCCGGAAGCGCTCGGTGTCGAGGTAGGGCGGGTAGTACTCCGGTGGGTCGAGCGGGTCGTCGCGGTTGACCGGGAAGCCGTAGTTGTCGATCCCGAAGAAGCCGGGTTCGTCGGTGGCCACGATCGGCCGTTGGGTCTTGTCGCACATGGGTTGCGAGGTCCTTTCCGAGGGGGTCAGCAGGGGAACCGGAGCACGGCCTTGACCACGCGCCCGGCTGCGGCGTCGTCGAACGCCTGGTTGATGTCGTCGGAGTCGTAGGAGGTGACGAGCCGGTCGACGGGGAAGCGTCCGGCCCGCCAGAGGTCGGCCAGTGTGGTGAGCAACAGCGGCGAGACGGCGTCGCCCTGGGCGATCCCGTGCACCGAACGCCCGAGCGAGCTGCGGCGAGGTGACCCCGCCGCCGGCGCCCTGCTCGAACGTCACGATCCCCACCCGCCCCCGGGGGGGGGCGAGCGAGTCGACGGCCGCGGTCAGGTTCTCCGCCCGGCCGCTGGTCTCCAGCACGATGTCCAGGCCACGGGGCGTGACGCCCCGCAGCGCCATGGACAGGTCGGTGGTGTCCCGGACGTCGATCACGTGCGTCGCTCCGAGGTCACGGGCGAGGTCGAGGCGGGCCGCGTCGACGTCGACGGCCACCACGGCTCGGGCCCCGACCACGTTCCCCGCCATGACCGCGGCGAGCCCCACCGCGCCGACCCCGATGACACCGATCGACACACCGGGCGAGGCCGAGAATGCCTGGAGCACGGTGCCCGCGCCGGTCTGCAGCCCGCACCCGAGCGGGGCGGCGAGCTCGAGCGGGATGTCGGGCGGGATCTTCACGGTGTTCCGCTGGTGGGTCAGTGCGTGGGTGGCGAACGACGACTGGCCGAAGAAGTGGCCGTGCAGCTCGGCTCCCGTGCGGTGCAGCCCCTGGGTGCCGTCCAGTCGGGCGGCGGCGAAGTTCGCCTCCCAGGCCAGGTCGCAGTAGGCGGGGTGGGCGGAGACGCACGACGGGCACCGGCCGCAGGAGTGGTAGCTCAGGACCACGTGGTCGCCCGGTTCGAGGCCGGTGACCGCCGAGCCGACGCGTTCCACGACCCCCGCGCCCTCGTGACCGAGGACGACCGGCAACGGGACCGGCATCTGCTGCCGACGGACGTGGGCGTCGGTGGCGCAGATGCCGGTCGCGACCATGCGGACCAGCACCTCGTCGGGCCGCGGGTCGTCGATCTCGATGTCCTGCCAGACGAACGGGCCGTCCTTCTCCTCGAGGACTGCGGCGCGGGCCGAGTGGCTCACACGGGTCACGGGTGACTCCTCGGGTTTCTGACGATCGGAGCTCAGCAGCCGCGACGACGTCCGGGCGGCCCATGCCGAAGTCTTGCCGCGTCCCGGCCTCACCGGATCGGTCGGTAGATCGGTCGGCCCGGTACGGGCGGAATGACCGACAACCTCACCGGTGTTGTCATTGAGCTCCTGAGTCATCTGGTGTCCTTTCGGGCTCAGGAGAACGGGTCGCCTGAGGACTGTCCCGCTTCACGCTTGCGGCGGAAGTAGTCGTTGATGACGGTGCGGTACCGGTCAGCATCCGAGCGTGCCCAGTTGCGCATGAGCTCACAGCCGAACACCAGCGAGGTGATCGGCTGCGCCCCGGCC
This sequence comes from Streptomyces chlorus, assembly GCF_042655885.1. Lineage (NCBI taxonomy): Bacteria > Bacillati > Actinomycetota > Actinomycetes > Kitasatosporales > Streptomycetaceae > Streptomyces > Streptomyces chlorus. The sequence continues at coordinate 563 of NZ_JBHSOA010000109.1, read as the reverse complement.
TGAAGCATGCGGTCGATGGCTGTCTGGTGGGTGACCCTTCCGACCGAGCAGCGTGAGCTCGGTCAGCACGGCGGCGCCAAGCGTGTAGTACAGGGTGCCCGGCGCCTGGGGGGCGCCGTCGTCGTTCATCAGGAGCAGCATCAGGTCCTCGACGATCAGCAGATCGCCCCGGACCGACATCAGCTTCTCGTCCATGAGCTCTTCTTCCTCGCTGTGCCCCCATCGGTCAGCCGAGGAAGGACCGCAGCGCGGCGTTGACGTCGTCGGCGTGCGTCCAGAGCAGCCCGTGCGGCGCGCCCTCGATCTCGAGGTACTCGGCGTCCGGGAGCAGCTTGCGGAAGCGGCGGGCCGTGACCTCGATCGGCAGGATGTTGTCCGCCGTACCGTGCAGGATCAAGGCCGGCTTGCCGCTGGCCCGGACCGCCTCGACGTCGGCGCGGAAGTCCTCGATCCACGAGGAGACGACGGCGTAGGCCGCCACCGGAGCGCTGGAGATGGGGGGGCGGTGTCATAGCCTCGAAGCAACAGTGCAGGTGAGAAGGGTTGCTCGTGGCAGTGCGGAG
>NZ_JBHSOA010000108.1:0-3708 GCF_042655885.1 Streptomyces chlorus | reverse complement strand
TTCGAACGATCACACGATCGAGCGATCTCGAACCGTAGATAAAGGGACTTAGCGCCCTCTGAGGCGAGCGAATCACGCGTACACATCGGGCCAGTCGAAGCCGTAAGAGACATAACCGGTCAGTGTCCAGGCCTTACAGCCCCCGCACCACCGAGTTTCCAGGTTGTAGCTGCACCAGACCTCGCTCCTCGGCTTACACCCTGCCGGACCGGTCACATGAGAGTCGTCGGTTGCCAAACACTCACTGAAGGGCTTCCGCAGCGTCGGCGGAGCCCAGCGGTTCCTGGCCGCGTTCAGCGGCATTTCACCCCACTTCCGGCCCCGACGCCACCGGATGACCGCCCCCGACCACCGCACCGAAATGACCGTCCGCTTCGCGATCTGGGAGCAGATCACCGGCACCGCCGGCCTGCCCGCCACGGCCTGAGCGCGGAGCCGGAACCCGGCCCCAGCACGCCCCGACGCCCCGCCAAGCGCCAACACCCTCGACAACGTGACAGCGCCCTCCCGGTAGTGCCGGGGCATGCCCGACTCCTCGACGTAGCCGTTGCCGCCCAGTCACTCCGGGGCCTCGGCGGTGAAGGCCCCTGCCGACTGGCCGGGTGACGCGCTGCGGGCCGCGTACGCCGACTATCAGCGGGAGCTGACCGGGGAGGTACGCGCGCGCGTGGGCGGTACCTGAGACGGCGGCTTGTCGCTGTCCCGGACAATCGGGATGTTCCGCAGGGGCCGCGAGCCCTGGCCGTCGTTGGGGGTCGGCCAGGTGGCGGCGCCCGCCGAGCCGCTACGCTCCCGTCCTCCGCGCCGCATCGAGCAGCGAGGCCCAGTCGGGCAGCTTGACCACGTTCCGGCCCAGCGAGGCGCCGAGTTCCGCCTCGGCCCGTTCGATCGCCCGCCACCCGGCCCACTCGACCGGCTCGATCCCCTCGGTACGCAGCGCCACCAGCGGATCCCCGGGCACGTCCCGGCGGACCAGCGCGGCCGTGTCCGCCAGCAGGGAGGCCACCGTCTCCTTGGCGCACGGCCGGTTCGTACCGATGACACCCGTCGGGCCCCGCTTGATCCAGCCCGCCACGTACTCGCCCGGCGCCACGGCACCCTCCCGCAGCACCCGCCCGGCCAGATGTGGCACCGTGCCGCCCGAGGCGTCGAACGGCAGACCCTCCAGCGCCACTCCGCGGTACCCCACCGAACGCAGCACCAGTTGCGCCTCGATGTCCTCGTACGCTCCCGTGCCCGTCACGCCACCGTGCCCGTCCGGCACCGTCCGCTCGAAGCGCACCGCGCCCACGCGGCCGTCCCGGGCGAGCAGTTCGACCGGGCGGAGGAAGAAACGCAGCCGGATCCGCCGCCGGGCACTCGGTGCGGGGGTCTCGGCCCAGCCGCGCAGCACCTCCACGTTGCGGCGCTGCGGGGCGGGCAGCCCGGAGGGATCGGCGTAGGCCGGATCCTGCGCCAACTCGGCCCGGTCCACGGCGATCCCGGTGTCCGGCAGGATGCCCAGCTCGCGCAGTTCCTTGGTGGTGAAGCGGGCCTGGGACGGACCGCGCCGGCCCACCATGGCGATGTCCGTCACCCGGCTCGCCCCGAGCGCGGTCAGGGCGGCGTGCGGCACATCGGTCGGGCTCAGCTCCGGCACCCCCCGGGCCAGCATCCGTGTGACGTCCACGGCGACGTTCCCCACGCCGATGACCACGGCCGACCTGACCCCGCGCAGGAACCCGTCGTCGGTGGGGGTGCCTCCCTGCCCGGGGGAGTCCGGGTGGGCGCTGTACCAGGACACGAACTCGGTCGCCGACCAGCTCCCCGGCAGGTCCTCACCGGGGATGCCCAGCCGCCGGTCGGTGGCGGCGCCCACGCAGTACACCACCGCGTGGTACAACTCCCGCAGCCGGGCGACCGACACTCCTGAGGGGCCGACCGCCACCCCGCCGAGGAAGCGCACCCGCTCGTGCTCCAAGACCGCGCGGAGGTTGTTCTGCAGCGACTTGATCTTCTCGTGGTCCGGTGCCACGCCGTAGCGGACCAGCCCGTACGGGCACGGCAGTCGGTCCAGGACGTCGACGCGCACCTGGGCGTCCTGCTGGACCAGACTCTGTGCGGTGTAGCACCCGCTCGGTCCGGAACCTACGACGGCGACACGCAGCACGGCTGAACTCCTCACCCCACGGACCGACAGGAGATCGCTGATGTCTCCAGCATCGCACCACCGGTGCTCCGCTGACAGGGTGCCGTCCGCCACGAGGGGTGCGTGTTCGCTCGCCTGGAAAGTGACCACACGCTTACGTTGCGTGTGTGCTTGAGGCATCCTTTCTTCATCTTTCCGATCGTTCTCCGGCGGACGGTGCGGTGTCCGTGTGGCCCGCGTGGGAGGTGCGGGAGGGCGAGCGCGTGACGCGCTGGTTGCATGTGCGGCTGGCCTTCGCCGACGGGCGTCGGTCGAGGCGCTCGCGACGGTGTCCGAGCAGTGCGTCTGTGTCGAGGACGTGCGGGCCCGCCCCGCGCTGTCCCTGGACGACCTGGCGCTGTTCGCCGACTGGATCGAGGGACCGCTGGCGCGGGCGTGCGGTGCCGGCGCCGAGCCCGGCCCCGAGGACCGGGCCACGGCGGCGGGGCGCAGTCGACGGGCGGCTCGCCCTCGCCCGCATACGGGTCGGGCATCCGGTACAGAGGCCGCGGGCCGGTCTCACGCACCGCACGCCACCAGTGTCGGCGTCGTCTGAACGGTGGTTCTGGATCACTTTCAGAGTGCGGTAAGTGATGTTTCCTGCCGTTTCACACCGATGTGATGACATGCCATAACGGGGTGATTCCGGCGGTCGAATGATCAACATCGCCGCCCTGGCCGAGCGCACGGCTCCGGCTCCCCGGTTTGGCTCGACAGCCGAGGTCAGGGGCCTGCTACCCACTGGGACGAAGTGGTGCGAAATTAGCTAGACCATCACTTACCGCACTCTCAGTGCCAGGGCTCCGTCGTTCTCGCGATCGGCCGGAAATGATCACGTGAGTCCGAGGGTCGCCAGCGGCCGAGCCATGTCCCGCCCGTGATGGCGCAGGCTCTCGGCGATGTTGTCCCGTCCGGCCAAGCGGAGCGTGCCGATGGCCAGATTCCGCAGGGAGGCCATCGCCCGCGGCGCGCTGCCGGTCCGCACCCGGGAGGCGTCCTCCCCGAACGTCACGTCCCTGACGTGGTGCTCACGATTCTCGATTGCCCAGTGTCCGCGTACGCGTTCCGCCAGGTCAGCGGCTGTCGTCTGGTGAGCCATCAGGCTGGTGACCGCGTAGACGCGTTCGATCGACACCTTCCCAGTGCGCATGGTGCGCCGTCGGCGGACGATCTGCAGCGCCTGGCCGGCGTGCGGGAACGGCAGTCGCGGCACGGTGACGGCCTTCAGACGGCGGATCTCGTCGCGGCCGTGGGCGGCGGTGCGGGTGCGGTCCATCAGCGGCACCTCCTTCCAGGGAAGATCCTTCACCAGCGCGTGCAGGCTCGGGTGGTTGCCCTTGAGTACGGCGATGTAGTGCGCGCTCTTCTCCTCGACCAGGAACTTCGCGTGGTCGGTCTGGGTCAGCAGCGCGTCGAAGGTCACCACCGCACCGGTCAGGTCCAGCGGGTCCAGCAGCGGCCGGAATGCGGTGATCTCATTGCGTGTGTCCTGAATACGTAGGGGAGCTGAATGTAGGAAAGCTGCTCGAAGTAATGCTGTA
>NZ_JBHSOA010000107.1:0-818 GCF_042655885.1 Streptomyces chlorus | reverse complement strand
TCACCCGGCTCAGATCTTCTCGAAACTGAGAAACCGCTGATCCACAGGTATTGACGATTGCTCAGAGGTCCGCGAGCAGGGTCCGTTGCATGATCAGTTCTGTCCGGGTTCATCCGGCGAGGCCGAGGGCAGTCAGGGGGCGGTGGCAGTCGCGGGCGGCGTGACGTAGCGCGGCGGCGATGTTGGTGTGGCCATCCTGGCGGTGGATGCCGATGGCGAGGTTGCGCAGGCCGGCCATGACGCGCGGGAGCCGGCCGATATGGATCTTGGAGTCGTCCTCGCGGAAGGTGCGGTCCCGGACGTGGTGCAGAAGATTTTCGATCTTCCAGTGCCCTCTGATCCACGCGGCGAGCTGAGCGCCGCTCACGGCTCCCGGCGGCAGGCTGGTGATCAGGTAGACGCGCTCGATGGTGAGCTTTCCGCTGGTGAAGTCCTTGCGCCAGCGCACGACCTGGAGGGCCTGGCGGGCGTCGGGATAGTCGATGTGCGCGAAGGAGGCGGTCTTGAGGCGCCGGATCTCCTTGCGGTGGTGGGCGCGGGTGCGCTCGTAATGGTCGAGGGTGATCTCCTGCCAGGGCAGGCGGCGGACGCGGTCGAACAGGCCGGGGTGGTTGGCCTTGACCTGGGCGATGTAGTGGGCGCCGCGGGTGCGGAGGTAAGTGCCGTGGGCGTGCTGGGTGTGCAGGGCATCGGCGGTGATCACGCTGTCGGTGAGATCGATGGTGTCCAACAGGGGCTGGAAGGCGGGTATTTCGTTGCGTGTGTCCTGAATACGTAGGGGAGCTGAATGTAGGAAAGCTGCTCGAAGTAATGCTGTA
>NZ_JBHSOA010000106.1:0-1329 GCF_042655885.1 Streptomyces chlorus | reverse complement strand
ACCCCAACGACTCGTCACACCAGGCCCGGTGACCTGCACGAATCACGATGAAACTTCCTCAGTAAGGGAAATCGACCGGCAGAGCCGTCCACTTCACGCCGTTGTCGACGAGGTAACGCACCGCATCAAGCATCTCGCGGTGGCAAAACGCCTCCGGACGGCCACCCAGCTTGAGCAGCCAGGCCGGCACCGGCATCGCGGCACGGACCTCGGCCCACTCCGCGTCCGTCATGTCACTCGGATAGCACCGCACCCGCTGTCCCGGAGCGATCGAACCGAACCTGTGCACGTAGCAGTCACACCCAGGGGTGACCGTGGTGGACGCAGGCACAGTGGTACTGCTCAACTGATCAGGCAACGGGCTTCCTTGGTCGTGCTGGTGTCGTAACCGCGTCACTACCAAGGAGCCCGTTCTTTCATGCCCGCGGCCGCACCCGCACCTCTATCCAGACGATCACCCGCGCCACGCACCTCGAACGAAATCCGGTTTGCCACAACGCACTAAGGCTGTCAGCGGAGGAAAGTAGTGGCTCATCGTGGCAGAGAGAACCGCGTTGCACCGTCAGATCCGGTTTTGACTGGCGGAGTGACCTCCGCGGTCATGCCTCCCAAGCCCACTTGGGACCCCCGGGCCCCGATGCAGCCTCTGTTTAAACCCACGGTCCGGATACGGCTCACACTGCTGTACGGTGGCATGTTCCTGATCGCTGGCGTCCTGTTGCTCTCCATCATCTATCTCTTCACCGCCCAGGCGCTGAGCAACAGTGCCACCGCCCTACCCAGGGTCCGTTGCATGATCGGTTCTGTCTGGAACGTCGGGTTGGTTCGCAGTTGGGGTGGGGCGCCCCGGTCCGGGCGGAGGGCGAACGCAGCGCAGGCACGGTCTCAGTGATCATGTGAGTGTCGAAGTCCCATGAACACTTGGTGAGTCCGTGCCTGCTCCTCCATCTTCTCTCAGAGTGCGGTAAGTGATGGTCTAGCTAATTTCGCACCACTTCGTCCCAGTGGGTAGCAGGCCCCTGACCTCGGCTGTCGAGCCAAACCGGGGGGCCGGAGCCGTGCGCTCGGCCAGGGCGGCGATGTTGATCATTCGACCGCCGGAATCACCCCGTTATGGCATGTCATCACATCGGTGTGAAACGGCAGGAAACATCACTTACCGCACTCTCAAATTCCTCAATGGACCGCCCGTCTACACCCGCTGCACCTTTGTTTGCCTTCACTCCCTCGTACGCCTCCCAGACCGCCCGCTTCGAAATATCAAACTGAACCGCCCCGGGTTCGGTAGAGATCTCAGACTGTGATTCTGACCTGGGGTTTTGTGAGTTC
>NZ_JBHSOA010000105.1:0-5288 GCF_042655885.1 Streptomyces chlorus | reverse complement strand
GCAGGCGGTTGGCGATGCGGGGCGTGCCCCGGGAGCGGCCGGCGATCTCCGTGGCGCCCTCGGACGTTGTCTCCACCTCCAGCAGCCGGGCGGAGCGGTGGACGACCCGCTCCAGCTCGGGGGGCTCGTAGAACTCCATGTGCGCGGTGAAGCCGAAGCGGTCGCGCAGCGGCGGCAGCAACAGCCCGGCTCGTACGGTGGCGCCGACCAGGGTGAACGGGGGCAGTTCGAGGGGGATGGCGGTGGCGCCCAGGCCCTTGCCGACGATGACGTCGACGCGGAAGTCCTCCATCGCCATGTAGAGCATCTCCTCGGCGGGCCGGGACATCCGGTGGATCTCGTCGAGGAACAGGACCTCACCCTCCTGGAGAGAGGAGAGGATCGCGGCCAGGTCGCCCGCGTGCTGGATGGCCGGTCCCGAGGTGATGCGGAGGGGGGCTTCCATCTCGGCCGCGATGATCATGGAGAGGGTGGTCTTGCCGAGGCCGGGGGCGCCGGAGAGCAGCACGTGGTCGGCGGTGGCGCCGCGCGCGCGTGCGGCACGCAGCACCAGGTCGAGCTGCTCGCGGACCTTCTCCTGGCCGATGAACTCGTCCAGGTCCTTGGGGCGCAGGGCGGCCTCGACGGCCTGGTCCTCCCCGTCGGCGACCGACCCCACCAGCCGCTCGATGAGGGCGGCGGTTTCGGCTTCGTCCCGGGTCATGCGGTCCACTCCTCTCAGCGGGCGCGGTTCAGTGTGCGCAGGGCGGCGCGCAGCAGCTGCGACACCTTCGGGGCGCCGTCGGCCGCGGCGGCCTCGGCGGCGGGGGTGACGGCCGCGATCGCCTCCTCGGCCTCGTACGCGGAGTACCCGAGGCCGACGAGCGCCGCGCGCAGCTGTTCGCTCCAGGGCACGGGAGCAGCGGTGCCGGCCGGGCGGCTGGTCGCGGCGGCCCCGGCCGGCTCGCCGAGCCGGCCGGCGAGTTCCAGCAGCAGCCGCTGGGCGCCCCTCTTGCCGATGCCGGGCACGGCGGTGAGCGCCTTCTCGTCGCCCTGGGCGACCGCGCGCCGCAGCGCGTCAGTCGTGTGGACGGCGAGCATGGCCTGGGCCAGGCGCGGCCCGATGCCACTGGCGGTCTGCAGCAGCTCGAAAACCTGCCGCTCGTCGTCGTCCGCAAAGCCATAAAGGGTGAGCGAGTCCTCGCGCACGACCAGGGAGACGGCGAGCCTGGCCTGTCGGCCGATACGGAGCCCGGACAGGGTGTTGGGAGTGCATTGGACCGCCATGCCGACGCCGCCGACCTCGATGATTGCGGTGTCGGGGGCGAGCGCGGCGACCGGGCCGCTGACGAAGGCGATCATCGGATCGCGCCCTTCCAAAGTCGTGCGAGTGCGGGAGCGGGGCGGGCGGCGGCGTGCGCCTGCTGCAGGCGGTTCAGCGCCTGGGCGCGCCAGATGTGGCAGATGGCGAGCGCCAGGGCGTCGGCGGCGTCGGCCGGCTTGGGCAGGGCGTCGAGCCGCAGCAGCCGGGCGACCATGGCGCCGACCTGGGCCTTGCCGGCGCCTCCGCTGCCGGTGACGGCGGCCTTCACCTCGCTGGAGGTGTGCCAGGTGACGGGCAGGCCGCGCCGGGCCGCGCACAGGATCGCGACCGCGCTCGCCTGCGCGGTGTCCATCACAGTGCGCACGTTGTACCGGCTGAACAGCCGCTCCACGACGACGGCTCCGGGTTGGTACTCGTCCAGCCACCGCTCGATGCCGCGCTCGATGAGGAGGAGGCGGTGGCCGATGTCCGCGTCCGCCGGGGTACGGAGGACGCCGGCGGACGTCACCGTGAGCGGCCGTCCGGGGGCGCCGTCGACCACCCCGAGGCCGCACCGGGTCAGCCCTGGGGCCACGCCGAGCACTCGCACGGCGCCCTCCCCGACGGGCGGAGTCTTCATGATCGAGCCAAGCTTGTGCATGGGGCCGTATTGGCGCTGGTCGGGCGGTGAGTCCGCCCTGCGGATGCAGGGCGGACCCTCCGAGCGCATCGAGCTTCGCAGACGGAGTCCGCCTGCGAAGCTCGATGCGGACATGGGAAATTTTTCGTGGGCTCCGGCCGGCGAAGCGCGTATTTCCGCACATGTCCGGCCTGGCCTGGATTTCATAATAACTCGAACAAGCGTGCGAGGAAGGGTCGCGACGGTCAGGTGGGCCCCGGCCCACGGAGGCCTCGGGCCGGAACCGTCCCGGCGGGGAGGCGTCCGAACGCGGCCCGCAGTGGTCGGCTCGTACCGGCGCGGCCCCTCCTCGCCGGCGAGCCGGTATCGACAAGTCCACCCTCCTCCTCGACGTCGCAGCCAAGGCGGTCGGCGATCAGCACCACACCCTCTACGTCACCGGCGAGGAGTCGGCCGGTCAGGTACGGCTGCGCGCCGACCGGATCGGCGCGCTCAGTGACCACCTCTACCTCGCCGCCGAGACCGGCCTGGCGGCCGCCCTCGGCCGCCCTCGGCCGCCTCGACGCCGTCAGGCCCCCGCTGCTCGTCCTCGACTCGGTGCAGGCCGTGGCCTCCCCCGAGATCGACGGCGCGCCAGGCGGCGTGGCCCAGGTACGCGAGGTGGCGGACGCGTTGATCCGGGCCTCCAAGGAGCGCGGGATGCCGACGATCCTGGTCGGCCACGTCGCCAAGGACGGCGCGATCGCCGGCCCGCGGCTGCTGGAGCACCTGGTGGACGTCGTCCTGCACTTCGAGGGCGACCGGCACGCCCGCCTCCGCCTGGCCCGCGGGGTGCTGTCCCGCCCATCGGCCGGCACCCCGAATCCACCGGACCGATCACCTCGGAACCGGTCCGGTGGATTCGGGAAGGGCCCGGCGTAGGGTCGGAGTATGCCTCCGTCCGAGAGTTCCGCCGCATCGGACGCGGCCCCGCCCGCGGCACCTCGGCCCGCCCCGAGGACGCCGTCGTCGCTGTCGCCTTCGCGCGCGGACGACTTCATGACCTGCCCGCTGCGCTACCGGCTCCGGGTGATCGACAAACTGTCGGAGCCACCGAGCGAGGCGGCGGCCCGGGGCGCCGTGGTGCACGCCGTGCTGGAGCGGCTCTTCGACGTGCCGGCCGGGCAGCGCACTCCGGACCGTGCTCTCGCGTTGCTGCGCCCGGAGTGGGAGCGGCTGCTGGGCAGGCGGCCCGAGCTGGCCGGCCTCTTCCCGGAGGACGCGGACGGTGCAGCGCTGGCTGTCTGGCTGGCCGAGGCGGAACAGCTGCTCGGCCAGTACTTCCGGATGGAGGACCCGAACCGGTTGGAGCCCGCCGGGCGCGAGCTGTACGTGGAGACGGTGCTGGAGTCGGGTCTCAAGCTGCGCGGGATCATCGACCGGGTGGACATCGCCCCGACCGGCGAGGTCCGCGTGGTGGACTACAAGACCGGCAAGGCGCCCCCGCCGGACTTCGAGCACCGAGCCATGTTCCAGGTGAAGTTCTACGCCCTGATGCTGTGGAGGCGGCGCGGAGTGGTCCCGCGCCGTCTCCAACTGGTCTATCTGGGCAGCGGCGACGTGGTGACGTACGATCCGGACGAGACGGACCTGCGTGCGGTGGAGCGGAAGCTGCGGGCGCTGTGGGCGGCGATCCAGCGGGCGGTGGCGACGGGCGAGTGGCAACCCAGCCCGAGCCGATTCTGTGGCTGGTGCGGCTATCAGGCCTTCTGCCCCGCGTTCGGTGGCACCCCGCCGCCCTACCCCCTGGCCGTCGTCCCCGTCCCGGCCGTGGGGGACAACGAGCAGCCGGCAGCGCCCGCCGAGGCCGAACCGCCCACCCGGTAGCGGCTCGCCGGGGGAGGAGCAGAGACGGACCACCGGCCCGAGCACAGCAGCCCGGCCTGACGCCCGCGGGCCGTTCAGCGTCGGCGTTCGTATCGATGCGGCATTGGGTGTGAGGGCGCCGATCCGTGCGGTGCGCCTGACAGCGGCTCGAACGGGGCTGCCCCCGGCGTGCCGTTGACGATCATTTCGTGGACGAGTGGGCCAGGCCCCGGGCCGACTCACCACCGTGGACCGGGGCTACGGCGTCGGCACCGTACGGCGGATGCCCGACAGGCCAGGGTGAAGACGCGGGTGTACGCGGATCCGCGGCGGACCGGCACCGGCACGCCCTTGACGGCCCGCATTGCCGCACGCCACCTCGTCCTCGCTTCAGGGCCATGGAGAGCGCCATACCCTGAGCAGGGTCGGGGACTGGGAACGGAGCATCAGTCACCGTGCCAGTCCCCACCCTCCTCGGGGGACTTCGGGATCCCCTCGAGTGGGGTGCAGAAAAGCGTACGGATTCGCGGACCCCGTGTGTTCACACCGTCGCCCCCGGCGCCGCCCTCCCCGCGTGGGGCGGCCCCGGGGGCGATTGCCGCTTGAAGTTCTCCCTTGATCTTGGACAGCAGTTGTTTACGCTGCGGGGGTGAAGTCGTACTGCGGCCTGGCTCGGGTTTCGAGTGGGGTGAGGTACCCGAACTCGGGGTGCCTGCGGAGCCGGGTGCGGTTGTACTCGACCTCGATGAAGCGGAACACGTCGGCGCGGGCCGCCTCGCGGCTCTCCTGGACGGCGGTGCCGATCTCCGCTTTCAGCAGACCGAACCGGCATACGCTCCGCCTCAGGTCCAACTCCCGCAACTCGTAGCAAAATTCGCCACTCGTGTACTCGCTTCCGCAGTCGGTGTGCATGATGCGGCCGCCCTGAAGGTCGCCGCGGCCGGCGGCCATCCGCAGCGCGTCGGTGACCAGTTCGGCACGGTGGTGTTCGGCCATCGCGTACCCGATCACCTCGCGCGTCGCCAGGTCGATGACGGTCGCGAGATACCACCGGCCCTCGATCGTCGGCAGACCGGAAGCCATGCCTGCAAGCGCATCCACTGCCCGTCACGAACCGCTCACCACCACCGACTTGGGGTGTTGGACCCGGACCGGAAGCTTCGAGCCGACCGCGAGAACGACGGAGCCCTGCCCCGCCCCACCGCCACTACCAGGACATACATGTCGCGATTCCGCTGACGCCCATCCGCTGCCATCCCACCACCCCCTCACACCCAAACGCGTTGCCGAAAACAGGACAGGCAAGCGGAGGTGAGGTACCAAGGAATGAAGGCCGCGTCATGAGCAAACCCCGCCCTTACGCAGAGGGCACAGGAAACGCGAGGTGACCACCGGTATGAAGTTCCCCCCGGGTCCTGGACAGCGGGTGTTTACGCTGCGGGGGTGAGGTCCTGCCTGAGCAAGGTTCTCGTTTCGAGCGGGGTGACGTACCCGTACTCGGGGTGCCTGCGGAGTCGGCTG
>NZ_JBHSOA010000104.1:0-1558 GCF_042655885.1 Streptomyces chlorus | reverse complement strand
GACCGCACGAGCGATCATCCCGTGCCCGCCGTCACCCCGCAGGGAATTGCGCAGCAGAGTCGCCTATCTACGCAAAGTCCACGGCAGGGTGATCCGCATCGGCCGTGAGGCCCTGCGGATGCTGCTGGCCCGCCGCGGGGTCACCTTCCAGCGCACCAAGACGTGGAAGGAGTCCACCGACCCCGACCGCGACGCCAAGCTCGACCGGATCGAGCACGTCCTGGAGCACTTCGCGGACCGCACGTTCGCCTTCGACGAGTTCGGCCCGCTGGGCATCCGGCCCACCGCAGGATCCTGCTGGGCCGAGCAGGGCCGCCCCGACCGGCTGCCGGCGACCTATCACCGCACCCACGGCATCACCTACTTCCACGGCTGCTACTCCGTCGGCGACGACACCCTGTGGGGCGTCAACCGCCGCCGCAAAGGCACGGCCAACACCCTCGCGGCCCTGAAGTCGATCCGGGCCGCCCGCCCCGACGGCGCCCCGATCTACATCATCTTGGACAACCTCTCCGCCCACACGGGCGACAAGATCCGCCGCTGGGCGAAGAAGAACAAGGTCGAGCTGTGCTTCACCCCGACCAACGCCTCCTGGGCCAATCCGATCGAAGCGCACTTCGGGCCGCTGCGGCAGTTCACCCTCGCCAACTCCCACCATCCCAACCACACCGTCCAGACCCGTGAGCTGCACCGCTACCTGCGCTGGCGCAACACCAACGCCCGCCACCGCGACGTGCTGGCCGCCCAACGCCGCGAACGGGCCCGGGTCCGCAGCGAGAAGGGCATCCGCTGGGGCGGACGGCCCCCGGCAGCAGCGGCCTGATCATCACGGTGCCGCGGTCACAGCGGCAGACAGCCAGGCCGTCGATCACCTGACCTGCGCGGCGATGGCCCGTGCGCACTCCATCGCCTCGGTATGCGTGGTGTCCACCTCCAGGTCATAGGCCACGCCCCGGTGGACCACTTCCGCCTGGGAGGCAGCCATCCCGATGGTCCGATCGCCTCGTGCGACCTCACGGCCTGCGGCCACCGCACTGTCACACCGGACGCCGACCCACAGCACCCGCAGGTCACGCAAGGCCTTCTGCCACCGCTGCTGCGAGTCCGCTCCGCCGAGGAAGACCTCATCGACGATGACCCGGGCGCCCGCACGGGCCATCGCGGCGACCCCCTCGATCCATGCCGCTTCCAGCGTCCGGAACTCCGGACCGACGATTACCTCTCCGTCCGGAGCGAACTCGATCCCCGCATCCGACGCCTGCATAGACGCGGGCATCGCGTCAACCAGCGTGTCGGTCCCGAGAGCCAGCCACGGATCCGGCAGGACCGCCTGCAGACACCGGGCGATCCCGGACTTCCCCGAGCTGGAACCACCGTTGAGAACGATCACCTCAGTCATCACCGCGCCACAGTAGAGGCACCCCAGCAATCCCTGAAACGGATTTCCGCGGAAGCTGCCCGCCTCCTACAACACGGTGAACCTTCCCGGTCAGAGCACTAGTGCAGGGTTCCTCTTTCGGGGCGTAGGTTGGTGGGGATGCTGGTTCGAGTTGGTGGA
>NZ_JBHSOA010000103.1:0-1311 GCF_042655885.1 Streptomyces chlorus | reverse complement strand
GCGCATACGACACCAACGAGCCCCAGCCCTGAAAGCAACACCTTAATGATCGGCAGACCCTAAGTGCTGTCCCGTAACTGATGGGCGATGCCGACTCAGGCGTTTGGGGTGAGACGCTTCACCGCTGATGCGCGTGGCGACCGACGCTGCGTCAGCACGGCAGTGCACACTCGGGTGGAGTCCATTCCTCCCGGAGGCGTCATGCCGCAGTCGGAGCCAGCTGATGCACGGATGCGGGCCTGCGGGGTCGCCGAAATGTCCGGTCCGGTCCAGTCGCTACGGCTGCCCAGGCCCCAGTCACCCGGGCCAGGCGAGATCTTGCTCGACGTCCTGGCCGCCGGGGTCGGCCCCTGGGACCGGCTGCTTGCCTCCGGTAGATGGGACGTGGGCCTGCGCTTTCCGGCGGCCCTCGGGGTGGAGGGCGCAGGTCGTGTCGTCGCCGTGGGGCCGGATGTCACGACCCCTGCCGTGGGTGACCTGGTGCTGGCCCACAGTGCTCCGTTGCCCGGTCACAGCGGCTTGTGGGCCGAGCAGGTGCTGCTGCGAGCCGCGGACGCGGCACCTCTGCCCGAAGGCCTGGACCCGGCGCGGGCGGCGGCCCTCCCCGTCAACGGCCTGACCGCCTGCCAGGCTTTGGACTGGCTGGACCTGTCCAGCGGCATGCAACTGCTGGTGACGAACGGAGCGGGAGTGACCGGGGCCCTCGTCCTGCAACTCGCGGTCGCGGCCGGAGTCCATGTGACGGCGACGGCGTCCCCCCGCTCCTTTGACCGGCTGCGCCGCCTGGGCGCGACAGACGTCATCGACTACCGCCGCCCCGCCTGGCCGCGCGAGGTCGGGCGCGTCTTCGACGCGGCGCTCGCCGCAGCCCCCGGAACGGCCGCCACCGCCGGGGAACTTGTCCGCCCGGGGGGTCGGCTGTGCTCCATCACCTCGGACGCCCCGGCCGCGAGCGCTGAACTCGCTTCGGCCGATCTCTACGTCCGTCCGGACGCAGAGACTCTCGCTGTCCTCGCCAGCCAGCTCCGCGACGGCGTACTCGACCTGCCCACGGAGGTACTTCCCCTTGATGAAGGCCCCGGCGCCTTCGACCGGTCCTCGAGGGGCCTCACCGGCGGAACCAAGCTCGTGCTCCGCGTCACCGGTCCGGCTTCCTCGGACACCATGCCAGCGTAGAAGCCCAGCGGCTCATTGCTGGGACTTCGAACGGGTACTGAAGCTTCCCCTTGATCGTGGACACCTGGAAACTGGGACCTGAGAGGTTCCAGAGGAAGTAGTGACCAGGTGGGAAGCACGTACACGAAGCGGTAC
>NZ_JBHSOA010000102.1:0-30293 GCF_042655885.1 Streptomyces chlorus | reverse complement strand
GGTTCTGAAACCACGAACAACCCCACATCCATCGGTTCATGGGTGGTGTGTGGTGCGGTTGTTTTCTGTTTCATAGTGTTTCGGTGGTCATAGCGTAGGGGAAACGCCCGGTTACATTCCGAACCCGGAAGCTAAGCCTTACCGCGCCGATGGTACTGCAGGGGGGACCCTGCGGGAGAGTAGGACGCCGCCGAACTCCTTTTAGAGCTCTGGCTCTTGGGCACGCAGCCCGAGAGCCAGAGCTTTTTTGCTTTGAGGTAAGGTCAGTGAGCATCATCAACACGTTTCCCACAGGAGGTCCCCGGGTGGAGGTCCAGGAGACTCGTGTCCAGACGGACCGTGTCCTCACCATCCCGAACATCCTCAGCATGGCGCGACTTCTCGGCGTGCCCCTCTTCCTGTGGCTGATCCTCCGGCCGGAGTTCGGCGGCCCGAAGAGTGACGGCTGGGCGCTCCTGGTGCTCGCCCTGAGCGGTGTCAGTGATTACCTGGACGGCAAGCTCGCGCGGCGATGGAATCAGATCAGCAGCCTCGGCCGGCTTCTGGATCCAGCGGCGGACCGGCTCTACATTCTTTCGACCCTTGTAGGTCTCACCTGGCGCGAGATTCTTCCGCTTTGGTTGACGGCCATACTACTGGCCCGTGAGCTGGTTCTCCTGGTGATGGTGGGCATCCTCCGGCGTCACGGTTATCCGCCGCCGCAGGTGAACTTCCTTGGGAAGGCAGCCACCTTCAACCTGATGTACGCCTTTCCGTTGCTCCTGCTCAGTGACGGCAGTGGCTGGATCTCGTCACTCGCTGCTATTTTCGGATGGGCGTTCGCTGGATGGGGTACAACCCTCTACTGGTGGGCAGGAGTCCTCTACGTGGTGCAAGTCCGCCGCCTGGTTCGTGCGGACGCCATGGCCGGTTGAACTCGCTGATTGGCACGCGCAACGTCGCGCGATGGCCCGCAGTGGAAAAGTGCGGGACAATCTTGGCGGGTGAAGTCGGCCAGACCGTCGTCTCTTAGAGGAGGACGCTTCCGACATGAAGGCCGTCGTGATGGCCGGGGGCGAAGGCACACGCCTTCGCCCCATGACCTCAAGCATGCCCAAGCCGCTCCTGCCGGTGGCCAACCAGCCGATCATGGAGCACGTTCTGCGGCTACTCAAAAGGCATGGGCTCAACGAAACCGTTGTGACTGTCCAGTTCTTGGCGTCGCTCGTCAAGAACTATTTCGGTGACGGCGAAGAGCTCGGAATGGAGCTCACCTATGCCAATGAGGAGAAGCCACTCGGTACCGCAGGGAGCGTCAAGAATGCCGAGGAGGCACTGAAGGACGATGCCTTTCTCGTCATCTCCGGTGACGCGCTGACGGATTTCGACCTCACTGAACTGATCAATTTCCACAAGGAGAAGGGCGCACTGGTCACGGTCTGTCTGACCCGGGTGCCCAATCCGCTGGAATTCGGTATCACCATCGTGGACGAGGAAGGCAAGGTCGAGCGCTTCCTGGAGAAGCCGACCTGGGGGCAGGTTTTCTCCGATACGGTGAACACCGGCATCTACGTCATGGAGCCCGAGGTCTTCGACTATGTCGAGGCCGACGTGCCCGTCGACTGGTCCGGGGATGTCTTCCCGCAACTGATGAAGGAAGGCAAGCCCGTCTACGGCTTCATCGCCGAGGGCTACTGGGAGGATGTCGGCACGCACGAGAGCTATGTGAAGGCTCAGGCCGATGTCCTGGAGCGCAAGGTCGACGTCGACATCGACGGCTTCGAGATCTCCCCGGGCGTATGGGTCGCGGAGGGTGCCGAAGTACATCCCGATGCCGTGCTGCGTGGGCCGCTCTACATCGGCGACTACGCCAAGGTCGAAGCCGGCGCCGAGATTCGTGAGCACACGGTGGTGGGGTCCAATGTCGTCGTGAAGAGCGGGGCCTTCCTGCACAAGGCCGTCATCCACGACAACGTGTATGTCGGGCCGCACAGCAACCTGCGGGGCTGTGTCCTCGGTAGGAACACCGACGTCATGCGCGCGGCGAGGATCGAGGACGGCGCTGTCATCGGCGACGAGTGCCTGATCGGCGAGGAATCCATCGTTCAGGGCAATGTACGGGTGTATCCGTTCAAGACGATCGAGGCGGGCGCGTTCGTCAACACCTCGGTCATCTGGGAGTCCAGAGGACAGGCGCACCTTTTCGGCGCCCGTGGGGTGTCGGGAATCCTGAACGTCGAGATCACGCCTGAACTTGCCGTTCGGCTGGCCGGCGCCTACGCGACGACGCTGAAGAAGGGATCGACGGTCACCACCGCCCGGGACCACTCCCGCGGTGCCCGTGCCCTGAAGCGTGCGGTCATCTCCGCGTTGCAGGCCAGCGCCATCGACGTACGGGACCTGGAGAACGTACCGCTGCCCGTGGCCCGGCAGCAGACCGCGCGGGGCAGCGCGGGCGGCATCATGATCCGGACCACTCCCGGAGTGCCGGACTCCGTCGACATCATGTTCTTCGACGGGCAGGGCGCCGATCTTTCGCAGGGCAGCCAGCGCAAACTGGACCGGGTGTTCGCGCGGCAGGAGTACCGGCGCGCGTTCCCGGGCGAGATCGGTGATCTGCACTTCCCGGCGAGCGTCTTCGACTCGTACACCGGCTCGCTGTTGCGGAACGTCGACATCACGGGAATCGCGGAGTCCGGGCTGAAGGTGGTCGTGGACGCGTCCAACGGCAGCGCGGGACTCGTGCTGCCGAGTCTGCTCGGCAAGCTCGGAGTGGACTCGCTGACCATCAACCCGGGGCTCGACGAGTCCAGGCCGACCGAGACGGCAGATGTCCGGCGGTCGGGGCTGGTGCGGCTCGGCGAGATGGTGGCATCCTCCGGTGCCGCGTTCGGTGTGCGATTCGACCCGGTCGGCGAGCGGCTCTCCCTCGTCGACGAGAAGGGGAAGATCATCGAGGACGACCGGGCGCTGCTCGTCATGCTCGACCTCATCGCGGCCGAGCGGCGCAGCGGCCGGGTCGCGCTTCCCGTGACCACCACCAGGATCGCCGAGCAGGTGGCGGCCTACCACGGCACCCAGGTGGAGTGGACGACCACCTCGCCCGACGACCTCACCCGCGTGGGCGGTGAGGAGGGCACGATCTTCGGCGGTGACGGCAAGGGCGGTTTCATCGTTCCGGAGTTCAGCAGGGTCTACGACGGCACCGCGGCCTTTGTCCGGCTCATCGGTCTGGTGGCCAGGACGCAGCTCACGCTCAGCCAGATTGATGCGCGTATCCCGCGTGCGCACGTGATCAAGCGTGACCTGGCGACCCCGTGGGCGGTCAAGGGGCTCGTGATGCGGCGGGTCGTCGAGGAGGCCGGTGACCGCTTCGTGGACACCACTGACGGTGTGCGTGTGGTGGAGACCGACGGCCGCTGGGTGATGGTGCTGCCCGACCCGGCCGAGGCGGTCACCCACCTGTGGGCCGAGGGCCCCGACGACGCCTCTGCCCAGGCTCTGCTCGACGAGTGGGCATCGGTCGTGGACAGCGCCGGACGGTAGTCAAAACCGTGCAACGAGCGGTACGCGTGCGTGCCGGACAAGTGTCCCCGGCGGGACCTGCCCGGCACGCACGTAGGCCCGTTCGGAGGTAGCGCCCGCGGCATGCGACGATGTGCGGCATGCCGCAGCAACCCCCCGTTCGGAGCACCCCCCAGCGGCTACCGCGTCCGGACGCGTCCATGTCGTTGATCACCAACGTGATGGACCACAGCCTCGACGAGGGATACGCCGAGGCTGCCGCGCGGAAGCAGGTCGACGGCGGCGGAGGCATGCCGAAGACCCTCAGGGCGAAACTGGGGCTCGCCGGCGGTCTGGTGCTCGCGGCCCTGGTGGTGACCGTCGGAGCCGCGCAGGCCAGAGTGGAGGCTCCCGTCGTCGCCAAGGAGCGTGAGGAACTGATCGACAGGATCGACCGGGAGACCGAGGCGGCGGACAAGCTCGAGGACGGTATCGACGCCCTCCGCGCCGACGTGAGCGCGCGGCAGCGCGAGGCGCTCAGGCGCAGCGGCCAGAGCGAGCGCACCGATCTGGTGGGCGTCCTGGCGGGCGCTGTCGCGGTGCACGGTCCCGGCGTGAAGCTCGTGGTGAACGACGCCAAGGACACGAGCGCCGGCGGGGACGGCGACGCTCGTTCGACCACCGGGTTCTCCGACACCGGGCGGGTCCGCGACCGGGACATGCAGCGCGTGGTCAACGGCCTGTGGGAGTCCGGCGCCGAGGCGATCTCCATCAACGGGCAGCGGCTGACCGCCCTTTCGGCGATCAGGGCCGCGGGGGACGCGATACTGGTTGACAACAGGCCGCTGGTACCCCCGTACACGGTCTTCGCCGTGGGGAACGGCCAGCAGTTGAGCAGCCGGTTCCAGAACAGCTCGGACGGACTGTATCTGCATGCCCTGCAGGAGAGCTACGACATCCGTACCGCTCTCTCGGTGGAGGACGACCTCCGGCTGCCCGCCGCACCGAGTGTGATCGTACGAACTGCTCAACCGATAACCAAGGCTGCACCTGAGAAAGGCACATCGTGATCGCCGTACTGGGCCTCGTCGTGGGAGTCGTGGCCGGCCTGCTGGTCCGGCCCGAGGTTCCGGCGGTCGTCGAGCCGTACCTGCCGATCGCCGTCGTGGCGGCGCTCGACGCCGTCTTCGGCGGGCTGCGGGCCATGCTCGACGGCATCTTCGACGACAAGGTCTTCGTGGTGTCGTTCCTGTCGAATGTGGTCGTTGCCGCGCTGATCGTCTTCCTCGGTGACGAGCTGGGCGTGGGTGCCCAGCTGTCCACGGGTGTGGTGGTCGTCCTCGGCATCCGGATCTTCTCCAACGCCGCGGCGATCCGCCGGCACGTGTTCCGGGCGTGAGACCGATGAGCGATCAGAATCACGAGCACGAGCACCCCCGTCAGGACGACAGGACGACGCCCGAGCCGCCGACCGGACCGCACGCGGTCCCCGGAGCCCACCAGGCGCCCTCGCCCCGCCCCGCCTCGGAACCGCGCCCTGCTCCCGCGCCGCGTCCCACCGCGGCACCCGGCGGCAGCTTCCGGAAGGAACTGCCCGACGAGGTGCCCGCGAGCGCATCCGCGTCCACGGAGGGGGAGGCGCCACCGGAGCGGCTCGGATCCGATCTGTCCGGACGGCAGCGGCTGGTGAAAGGCCTGTGGCCGCCACGGATCACCCGGGCCCAACTCATCGTCGCTCTCCTGCTGTTCGGCCTGGGCTTCGGCCTGGCCGTCCAGGTGGCCTCGAACAGCGAGGGCGACAGCGCCCTGCGCGGCGCACGTCAGGAGGATCTCGTCCGTATCCTCGATGAACTCGACGACCGCACAGAGCGTCTTGAGGACGAGAAGCAAGGACTCGAGGAGCAGCGCGACGAGCTCGAGAACAGTTCGGACCAGGCTGAGGAGGCGCGCCGGCAGACGCTCGAGAGGGAACGCCAACTCGGCATTCTGGCGGGCACGGCGGCTGCACAGGGCCCCGGCATTACGTTGGTCATCGAGGACCCGAAGGGGATGGTCGAGTCGAACATGCTGCTCGATGCGGTCCAGGAGCTGCGCGCGGCCGGCGCCGAGGCCATTCAGGTGAACGGCGTACGGGTTGTGGCGGGCACCTACCTGTCGGATTCCGGCGACGGAGTGAGCGTTGACGGGAACAAGATCACTGCCCCCTATCGTTTCAAGGTCATCGGCAAGCCGCAGGACCTCGAGCCGGCGCTCAACATCCCTGGAGGAGTGGTGCAGACTCTCGAGAAGGAACAGGCCACCGCCTCGGTCGAGCGGTCGGCCAAGATCGTCGTGGATGCCTTGCGACCGGCGAGGCAGCCTGACTACGCTCGGTCGTCCTCGCAGTGAACCGGGGGTGCGTGGAGGGCAACCGGCGAGGGCAAGAGGTTGCGGGGGGTCGGCGCACCGAATGGGTGGTGCGTGGTGGAAACTGTCTGGTGGATACGGACGTTGTGAAGATGTCCGGGTCGGCCAGTGTGTTCAGTCAGGGTTCGTCCTGCCCCACGGGCGGGTCTGTTTCGGTCAAGGGGAATCGCCCGTGAAGTTGTTTGGGAAGTTGTTCGGCAAGAGCGCGCGAGAAGGCCGCGGCAATGCGACCGCTCGTCATCGCGCACAGCCCGACGCGGAGGCGTCGCGTCCGCTGTACCGGGATCAGGTCGGCGGTCCGGGCGAGGACGTTGCGGGAGGCCAGGGCGCGCCGTCGGTTGACCCTGCGCAGTCGAGCGGCATAGGTTTCGGGCAACCGTCAACCTCAGGTACGGGTGGAGGGTTTTCCGTCCCGTACGCGTCCCAGGCCCCCGGTGGGCAGGAGGATCCGTCCATGTCGGCCTTGGTGTGTACGAGGTGCGGTAACCGCAACGCGGAGAACAGCCGCTTCTGTTCGAACTGTGGAGCCCCGCTCAGGCCCGGAGCCGTTCCGGAGCGTCCCTCTGAGACGACGTCCACCATCTCCATCTCCGGTCTCGAGGCGTACGACGCCGAGGTCACCGGCCAGACGCAGGTGCCGACGCTGTCCCCGGAGGCACAGGCGGCCGTCGACGCGCTTCCGATGGGTTCCGCGCTCCTGGTCGTGCGCCGCGGGCCGAACTCGGGCAGCCGCTTTCTGCTGGACGGCGATCTGACCACAGCCGGACGCCACCCGCAGAGCGACATCTTCCTGGACGACGTGACGGTCTCCCGTCGGCACGTGGAGTTCCGCCGCAGCCAGGACGGTTCGTTCACCGTGGCCGACGTGGGCAGCCTGAACGGCACGTACGTCAACCGCGAACGGATCGACCAGATCGGCCTGTCGAACGGTGACGAGGTGCAGATCGGCAAGTACCGGCTGGTCTTCTACGCGAGCCAGCGGGGTTACTGACCCTCCCCGGACTCCGTCCGGGGCACCCTGACCCCAGGGAAGGTCCATGCTTCATACACCCAGCGGCGGTGCCGGGCACGGTGCCGCCGCCGCGGAAACTGGACTGATGAGCATCGGCACGGTGCTGAACGTGCTGCGCGAGGAATTCCCCGAAGTCACCATCTCCAAGATCCGCTTCCTGGAGTCGGAGGGGCTCATCGAGCCGCAGCGGACTCCCTCGGGGTACCGCAAGTTCAGCGCCGGGGACGTGGAGCGTCTCGGCCATGTCCTGAGGATGCAGCGGGACCACTATCTGCCGCTCAAGGTGATCCGAGAGCACCTGGACGCCATGGAGCGCGGCGAGGCCGTCCCGCTTCCGGCACTGTCCCGGCCGCGGGACGGGGAAGCCGGCCCCGAGCCGTCCGCCGCCCCGCCCGCGACAGCGGCCCGGATCGGGAGGGCGCAGTTGCTGGCGGCGGTCGGCGTCGACCAGCGGCAGCTCGCGGAGTGGGAGTCGTACGGGCTGATCGCGCCGGTTGAGGACGAGGTGTACGACGCCGAGGCGGTCACCGTCGCCGGCCTCATCACCGAGCTGGGGCGGTTCGGGATCGAGCCGCGGCATCTGAGGGCGATGAAGGCCGCCGCCGACCGGGAGGCCGGGCTGGTCGACCAGGTCGTCGCCCCGCTCAAGCGGCACCGCAACCCGCAGACCAGGGCGCACGCGGAGGCGCGTACGAAGGAGCTCGCCGGCCTCACGGTGAAGTTGCACGCCGCGCTGGTGAGCGCGGCGCTAGGGGTGCGGCTGCCCTGAGGCGCGGAGGGCCCGGATCGGCCGCCCGATCCAGGCCCGACTACCCAAACGTCCCGGGCACGGCCTAGGGTTGCTGTGTGAACGAGCTCGATGTCGTAGGTGTCCGGGTCGAAATGCCCTCGAACCAACCGATCGTGCTGCTGCGTGAAGTGGGAGGCGACCGGTACCTCCCCATCTGGATCGGCCCGGGGGAGGCGACGGCCATCGCCTTCGCCCAGCAGGGCATGGCTCCCGCACGCCCGCTGACCCATGACCTCTTCAAGGACGTGCTGGAAGCCGTCGGCCAGGAGCTCACGGAAGTGCGCATCACAGACCTGCGTGAGGGTGTCTTCTACGCGGAGCTGGTCTTCGCCAGCGGTGTCGAGGTGAGTGCCCGGCCGTCCGACGCGATAGCGCTGGCGCTGCGCACGGGTACGCCGATCTATGGCAGCGACACGGTGCTCGACGACGCGGGGATCGCCATCCCGGACGAGCAGGAGGACGAGGTGGAGAAGTTCCGCGAGTTCCTCGACCAGATCTCGCCGGAGGATTTCGGCTCCAGCAGCCAGTGAGGTGCGGCGGCCGTTCCGCTGGAATGCTGCTCGGAACCGCGGTGTGTGAGAGCCTCGCGCGGCCCGCGCCGAGGGCATTCGGCTAGCCTTTCCCCGCGGTGGGGCACGGGAAACCACTCTTAGGGTGATTATCACTCGGCGTGCCGAGTGTGGCGATCGTTGACGCACCCTTGGTGACTGCCTACCGTCGAGGAGGCAGGTCAAGGACGGAGGTCGGCGTGAGAAGCACCGGCGACGGTACGGCTGGGGGTGCCCCCGGACATGGTCTCGGGGTGAGCGGTCCGTACCCTCCCCCAGGCTCTCAGCTCCGCGCGAGCGGGGCGTATGCCCATCACGGCAACGCGGCCGATCCTGCTCCGCAGCGACCGGCGGCCGTGCCGAGCAGCGGAGGGGCGACGACGTCCATGGCGTCCGAGGAGATCGGCTACCGCGGCCCAACGGCCTGCGCGGCCGCCGGTATCACCTACCGGCAACTGGACTACTGGGCTCGCACGGGGTTGGTCGAGCCGAGTGTGCGGCCCGCCCATGGCTCGGGGACACAGCGGCTGTACAGCTTCCGGGACGTCGTCGTCCTGAAGATCGTCAAGCGGTTCCTGGACACCGGTGTCTCGCTGCAGAACATCCGTACCACCGTCCAGCACCTGCGGGAGGGGGGCTTCCGCGACCTGGAGCGCATGACGCTGATGAGCGACGGCGCCACGGTCTACGAGTGCGCCACGCCGGACGAGGTCCATGCCCTGCTCCAGGGCGGCCAGGGGATCTTCGGGATCGCCGTGGGCGTGGTGTGGCGGGACGTCGAGAGCGCGCTGTCGCAGTTGCACGGGGAACGCATCGACACCGGGGAGACGCTGATCGGCCCCAACCCGACGGACGAGCTGGCGAGGCGGCGCAACCGCGCCGTCTGAGCCGCTGCGCCGTACGAGCGGTCCGTGCGGTCTGCGCCGTCCGGGACGGCCGGCGGCACGCGTGGCGGGGCGTTGTCAGTGGCGTAGGGCAACATCGGAGAGGTGAGATCCGCGCCCACAGTCCTGCATCTCGACATGGACGCCTTCTTCGCCTCGGTGGAGCAGGCGTCCAAGCCGAGCCTGCGCGGGAAGGCCGTGGTCGTGGGCGGGCTCGGGCCGCGCGGTGTGGTCGCCACCGCCTCGTACGAGGCTCGGGTCCTCGGTGTCCATTCCGCGCTGCCCATGGCGCAGGCGCGGCGGCTCGCGCCGAACGCGGCGTATCTCGTGCCCCGCTTCGCGTTGTACCGGTCGATCAGCGACCAGGTGATGGAGCTGCTGCGGGCGCTGTCGCCGCTGGTGGAGCCATTGAGCCTGGACGAGGCGTTCGTGGATCTGGAGGTCGGAGGGGCGGCCTGGGACGAGCGGTCCGCGCGGCTGGCCGGCGCGAAGCTGCGCGCGGACATACGGGCGGTCACGGGGCTCACCGGATCGGTGGGGCTGGCGGCCTCCAAGATGCTGGCGAAGATCGCCTCGGAGCAGGCCAAGCCGGACGGGCTGGTGCTGATCGAGCCGGGGACCGAGCGGGCCCTGCTGGCGCCGCTGTCGGTCCGGACACTGCCGGGTGTCGGGCCGGCCACCGGTGACCACCTGCGGCGGGCCGGCATCCACACGGTCGGGGATCTCGCCGAGGCAGGGGAGGACGAGCTGGTACGCCTGCTCGGCAAGGCACACGGACACGCCCTGCACGCCATGTCCCTGGCGAGGGACGATCGGTCCGTGGTGGCCGAGCGGGAGACGAAGTCGGTGTCGGTCGAGGACACCTACGACGTGGACATCCACGACCGGGTGCGGGTCGGGGTGGAGGTCCAGCGCCTCGCCGACCGCTGTGTGCGCCGGCTGAGGGCCGCGAGGCTGTCGGGACGGACCATCGTGCTGAAGGTGCGGCGGTACGACTTCTCGACGCTCACCCGCTCCGAGACCCTGCGGGGGCCCACGGACGATCCAGCGGTGGTGCGTGAGGCGGCGGCGCGGCTGCTGGACTCGGTCGACACGACGGGTGGCGTGCGGCTGCTGGGCGTGGGGGTCAGCGGGCTCGCCGACTATACGCAGGAGGACCTGTTCGCGCAGGCGGCGGGGGAGCGGGGCAAGGAACTGCTGGGCGAGGAAGCGGAGGCGGCAGTGCTCGCGGAGGAACGGCAACAGGCGGGTGCCGAGCGGCGCTGGCCGGCCGGGCACGACGTGAGGCACAGCGAGTACGGTCATGGGTGGGTCCAGGGCAGCGGCCTCGGGCGGGTCACCGTGCGGTTCGAGACGCCAGGATCGGCGCCGGGGCGGGTGAGGACCTTCCGGACCGACGACCCGGCCCTGCACCCCGCGGATCCGCTGCCGTTGGTGGAGCGAAGACCTGGGGACAGCGGGAAGAGCGCGGACGGCCCGAGCGGCGAGGACAGCCAGGACGGCGACGGTCAGGACAGTGACGGTCAGGGCGATGAGGGCACCCAGGACGGCAGGGCCGACGGCGACGCCCGGGGCGCCCAGGACGGCCGGGACACCCGGGATACCCGGGATACCCGGGGCAGTCAGGTTTCAAGGGCTGGTGCGGGGGCGGTGGCCGATGTTACGGACCCGGGGGCCTTGGGCGGGTGAGGGTGCTGCCCTGTGTGAGTCCGGAGGCAGGCCCTGGACGGGCGGGTGCCGGGTCGGTGGCTCGGATGCGCCATGGGTCGTCGTCAGGCAGAGTCGTCCCTGCCGGCGAGCCTGCCGAAGTCGTGGTCCGGGAGCGGGGGAGGGGGAGGGGGAGGGGCGGCCGTGTCCAGGCCGTAGTGGTGGTAGAGCTGGAGCTCCTGCTCCGGGGAGAGATGGCGGCCCACACCGAAGTCGGGGGCGTCCTTGATCAGAGCGCGTTCGAAGGGGATGTGGAGGCCGCCGTCGATCAGTTCGCTCGGTTCCAGGGGGACGAAGGCGTCCCTGCTGAACAGGCCGGTGCGTATCGCCGCCCACTCCGGCACGCCGGTGGCGTCGTCGAGATAGACCTCGTCTATCGTGCCGATCCGGTTGCCATTGCGGTCGAACGCCTTGCGGCCGATCAGGTTGCGCGGATCGATGTCGGTCTGCACGGGCCCTCCACAGGTCGCAAGGATTCGTCAGCACTACAAAACGGCACAATCGGCGGAGCGGCCACTCGAAAGTCCGGGTCTTGCCCTCGCTGGTACCCTGGCAGCGGCTGCTGACCCCGTGCGGGAGAGCCCTCCCTGCATCATCGGAGGGCGCCGAAGGAGCAAATCCTCCCCGGAATCTCTCAGGCCCACGTACCGCATGGACGAGGTCACTCTGGAAAGCAGGGCGGGTGTCGACGGCTCCCGCTCTCACCGACGGTGAAAGCCGGCCGCCCCGGGCGGCCGGTGAAGCTCTCAGGTTGAGATGACAGAGGGGGAGGCCGTCCGGGCACCCGCCATGGTGCCCCTCGAAGGTCGTCGGACCAGGAGGCCTCCGCACATGACCGCCCATCGCATTGCCCTCTCCGAGCTCGAACAGGGAACGCCCTTCGAACAGCGTCATATCGGCCCCGACCACGAGGCCCGCGCCAAGATGCTGGCGCAGGTCGGCTACGGCTCGCTCGACGAGCTGACGGCCGCCGCGGTCCCGGACGTGATCAAGAACGCCGACGCGCTGGACCTGCCGGGTGCCCGGACCGAGCCCGAGGTGCTGGCCGAACTGCGGTCACTGGCCGACCGCAACGAGGTGCTCGGCTCCATGATCGGGCTGGGGTACTACGGGACCTTCACGCCGCCCGTCATCCTGCGGAACGTCATGGAGAACCCCGCCTGGTACACGGCCTACACGCCGTACCAGCCCGAGATCTCGCAGGGGCGGCTCGAGGCGCTGCTGAACTTCCAGACCATGGTCGCCGAGCTCACCGGCCTGCCGACCTCCGGAGCCTCCCTGCTCGACGAGGGCACCGCGGCCGCCGAGGCGATGGCGCTGTCGCGCCGCATGGGCAAGAACAAGAAGGGCCTGTTCCTGGTCGACGCGGACGCGCTGCCGCAGACCATCGCCGTCATCCAGACGCGCGCCGAGCCGGCGGGTGTCGAGATCGTCGTCGCCGACCTGAGCGAGGGTATCCCCGCCGAGGTCGCCGAGCGTGAGATCAACGGCGTGCTGATCCAGTACCCGGGCGCCTCCGGTGCCGTACGCGATATCAAGCCGGTGATCGACCAGGCGCACGAACTGGGCGCGCTCGTCACCGTCGCCGCCGATCTGCTCGCCCTCACGCTGCTGACGTCTCCCGGTGAACTCGGCGCGGACATCGCGGTCGGCACGACGCAGCGCTTCGGCGTGCCGATGGGCTTCGGCGGACCGCACGCCGGATACATGGCCGTGCAGGAGAAGATGGCGCGCAGCCTGCCCGGACGGCTCGTCGGTGTCTCCGTCGACGCGGACGGGCACAAGGCCTACCGGCTCGCGCTCCAGACCCGCGAGCAGCACATCCGCCG
Organism: Streptomyces chlorus; assembly: GCF_042655885.1. NCBI lineage: Bacteria > Bacillati > Actinomycetota > Actinomycetes > Kitasatosporales > Streptomycetaceae > Streptomyces > Streptomyces chlorus. The sequence continues at coordinate 17,634 of NZ_JBHSOA010000102.1, read as the reverse complement.
TGAGAAGGCCACCAGCAACATCTGTACCGCCCAGGTGCTGCTCGCCGTCATGGCGGGCATGTACGCCGTGTACCACGGCCCCGAGGGGCTGAGGACCATCGCGTGGCGCACGCACCGCTACGCGACCGTCCTCGCCGAGGGGCTCCGGGCCGGTGGCGTGGAGATCGTCCACGACGCGTACTTCGACACGCTGACCGTGCGGGTCCCGGGGCGGGCCGCCGAGGTCGTCGCCGCCGCCCGTGACAACGGCGTCAACCTGTACCTCGCCGACGCCGACCTCGTCTCGATCGCCTGCGACGAGACCACCACACGGGACCGGCTCGCCGCCGTGTGGAGCGCCTTCGGTGTCGAAGGTGACGTCGAGTCCCTGGACGCGGTCGCGGGGAACACTCTCCCGGACGCCCTGCTGCGCACCGACGAGTACCTGACGCACCCCGTCTTCCACCAGCACCGCTCCGAGACCGCGATGCTGCGCTACCTGCGCAGGCTCGCCGACCGCGACTACGCGCTGGACCGCGGCATGATCCCGCTGGGCTCCTGCACCATGAAGCTCAACGCGACCGCGGAGATGGAGCCCATCACCTGGCCCGAGTTCGGGCAGCTGCACCCCTTCGCGCCGGCCGGGCAGGCCCAGGGCTACCTCACGCTCATCCACGAGCTGGAGGACCGGCTCGCGGAGGTCACCGGCTACGACAAGGTGAGCCTCCAGCCCAACGCGGGCTCCCAGGGCGAACTGGCAGGGCTGCTCGCCGTACGCGGCTACCACCGGGCCAACGGTGACGAGCAGCGCACCGTCTGCCTCATCCCGTCCTCCGCGCACGGCACCAACGCCGCCAGCGCCGTCATGGCCGGCATGAAGGTCGTCGTCGTGAAGACCGCAGAGGACGGCGAGGTCGACATCGACGACCTGCGCGCGAAGATCGAACGGTACCGCGACGAGCTGTCGGTGCTGATGATCACGTACCCCTCCACGCACGGTGTGTTCGAGGAGCACGTCGCGGCCATCTGCGCGGCCGTGCACGAGGCCGGCGGCCAGGTGTACGTGGACGGCGCGAACCTCAACGCGCTGGTCGGGCTGGCCAAGCCCGGACACTTCGGCGGGGACGTCTCGCACCTGAACCTGCACAAGACCTTCTGCATCCCGCACGGCGGCGGCGGTCCCGGCGTCGGCCCGGTCGGCGTGCGGGCGCACCTGGCGCCGTTCCTGCCGAACCACCCGCTGCAGCCCGAGGCCGGGCCGGAGACCGGGATCGGGCCCGTCTCGGCGGCGCCGTGGGGCTCCGCGGGCATCCTGCCCATCTCGTGGGCGTACGTCCGGCTGATGGGCGGCGAGGGACTCAAGCGGGCCACCCAGGTGGCGGTACTCAGCGCCAACTACATCGCCAAGCGCCTCGAGCCGCACTACCCGGTGCTGTACACCGGCCCCGGCGGGCTGGTCGCGCACGAGTGCATCATCGACCTGCGCCCCCTGACCAAGGCGACCGGCGTGAGCGTGGACGATGTGGCCAAGCGGCTGATCGACTACGGCTTCCACGCGCCGACGATGTCGTTCCCGGTGGCCGGGACGCTGATGATCGAGCCGACCGAGTCCGAGGACCTGGCCGAACTCGACCGGTTCTGCGAGACGATGATCGCGATTCGCGCGGAGATCGAGAAGGTCGGCTCCGGTGAGTGGCCCGCGGACGACAACCCCCTGCGCAACGCCCCACACACCGCTGCCGCGCTCGGTGGGGAGTGGGAGCACGCGTACAGCCGTCAGGAAGCAGTCTTCCCGACCGGTGTGAGCGTCGCCGACAAGTACTGGCCACCGGTGCGCCGCGTCGACCAGGCTTTCGGCGACCGCAACCTGGTGTGCTCCTGCCCTCCGCTGGAGGCGTACGAGGACTGACGCGGCGGGGGGCCCTACGGGACCAGGACCGGGACCGACGACCGGGGAGCAACGCCCCGTACCGGTACCGGGGAGTGGAGGGGCTCCGCTTCGGCCATGTGGCCGGGGCGGAGCCCCTCGTCGTACCCCACCTGCCCCGCAGGACCAGGGCCGGGGCCGTTTCTGTGCGTCAGACGCGGTCGATATGGACGTTTGTCGACTTGATCCGGGCCGTGGCCTCCATGCCGACCTCCAGCCCGAGCTCCTCGACGGCCTCGCGGGTCAGCAGCGAGACCAGTCGGTGCGGGCCTGCCTGGATCTCGACCTGGGCGGCCACGTCGCCGAGCTTGATCGCGGTGACGATACCGGGAAAGGCATTGCGCGCCGAGGTGTACGGCGTGCCCTCCTCGGCCGTGCCGGCCTTCGCGAGGTCGACCGAGAACGCGGCCAGGTCCCGCCCGTCGATGAGCCGCCGTCCGCCTTCGTCGCGGTAGGTGGTGACCCGGCCCGCGTCCGCCCAGCGGCGGGCGGTGTCCGGGCTGACGCCGAGCAGCCGCGCTGCCTGGCCGATCGTGTAGGACTGCATGCCGATCACGATAGGGCGGGCGTCGGGGCCGGACGGTGCGGGGTCGATGAGGGTGAGTGGCTCCCGCGCCCCCGATCGTAAGGTTTGCCAGATGATCCGAAAGTTTCGCATGCCTTGGTGGAAGCGGCGCGATGCCGTTCGGTGTCTTCGGATGCGGCCGCCGCGCGGTCACCGGGCCGCTTCGAACCGGACCCCCGGGCGGGCCGTGGTCCGGGGTGGCGGGGGTGGCGACGGGGGCGGTCCGGACCGGCCGATCGGCGGGAGCGCCGCCTTGCGGAGGATGGCGGAAACGCCGGGTCCGGCCCCGGCGGCGGGCCGCGTCGGCGCCTGCGGTGCGGGTCGGCGGAAGATTCACCGCGTACAAGGGGTTGCCGCCGTTTGGCGGCTGTCTCTAGGGTGTGGCAAAAACGCATGTTTCTGAATCTTTTGCGAAACTTTCGAACCAGCGGGTGGGTGTGGAGATGTCCGCCCCTGACTCCAAGGAGCGCATGACATGGGCGCCCCGGCACTGTCCCGCCGCAGCTTCCTGGCGGCCTCCGCCGCGGCCGGCCTGGGCATCACGGCACTGAGCGCGTGTGGTGGCGACTCGGACGGAGGGTCGTCCGGGACGACCACGATCGAGTGGTGGAACATCTCCACCACCCAGCCGACGAAGGACGTCTGGGCCGCTCTCGCCCGGAAATTCGAGAAGCAGAACCCCACGGTCAAGATAAAGATCGTGCAGCTCGAGAACGACGCCTACAAGTCCAAGATGACCGCGCTGACCGCCTCCGGGAAGCTGCCGGACATCTTCCACACCTGGGGCGGCGGCGTACTCAAGCAGCAGGTCGACGCGGGGCTTGTCGAGGATCTCACCGGCTCCACCAAGGCGTTCGCCGACGGTCTGCTGCCGGTCGCCAAGGAGCCCTACCTCCTCGACGACAAGCTGTACGGCATCCCGTTCGACATCGGCATGGTCGGCTTCTGGTACAACAAGGCGCTCTTCAAGAAGGCCGGGATCGCCGAGCCGCCGACCACGTGGAGCGGGTTCCTGGACGCGGCGAGCAAGCTGAAGGCCGCCGAGGTCACGCCGATCGCCCTGGCCGGCAAGGAGACCTGGACCGGCATGTACTACTGGGCGTACCTCGCGATGCGCACCGCCGGTATCGACGCCCTCGCGAAGGCCGACGCGGACAGCGACTTCACCGGCCCCGACTTCGTCCAGGCCGGAGAGCACCTCAAGGAACTCGTCGACCTGGAGCCGTTCCAGAAGGGCTTCCTCGGCGCCTCCTACTCCGCCCCCACCGGCCAGGCCGCCGCGGTCGGCAACGGCAAGGCGGCCATGGAACTGATGGGCCAGTGGGCTCCCGTTGTCGAAGCCGATGCGGGCAAGGGCCTGGGCGAGGACCTCGGCTTCTTCCCGTTCCCGGCCGTCGAGGGTGGCAAGGACACCATCACCGAGGTGTTCGGCGGGGGTGGTGGACACGCGCTGCGCCGGGGCGCGCCGCAGGCCGCGGTCGACTTCCTGGAGTTCTTCGCCTCCGAGGCGACGGACCGCGAACTCGTCAAGGAGACCGGGGTGCTGCCCGTGGTTCCGGCCGCCGAGGCGGCGCTGACCGACGCCAACCTCCAGACCGTGCAGAAACAGCTCAAGGGCACCACTGCATCTCGTCCTGATCGCCGTCGGCGCGGTGATGGCCGTACCCCTGCTGTACGCCGTGCTGTCCGGGTTCAAGTCCACCGACCAGCTCTCCGGCAACCCCGTCGGGCTGCCCGACCCGTGGGTAGGCGCCAATTACACCGGCATCCTCGCTTCCGGTGACTTCTGGCGGCTGGTCGGCAACAGTACGCTGATCGCCATCGCCACGGCCTTGATCGTGGTCGCGGTGTCCGCGCTGGCGGCGTTCTCCTTCGCCCGGTTCGCCTTCCGGGGGCGGGAGGTGCTGTTCACGATGGGGTTGATGTTCCCGTTCGCGGTGGCCGCGCTGCCGCTGTTCCTGCTGCTGCGCTCCATGGGCCTGCTGGACAACCCGCTCGGCGTGATCCTCCCGCAGGCCGCCTTCGGCCTGCCGATGACGATCATCATCCTGCGCGGATTCTTCCGGCAGATCCCGGGGGAGCTGGAGGAGGCGGCCACGCTCGACGGCTGCAGCCCGTTCGGCTTCTTCTGGCGGGTGCTGCTGCCGATGGCACGGCCCGCGCTGGGCACCGTCTCGGTGCTCGCCGTGGTCACCAGCTGGAACAACTTCTTCCTGCCGCTGCTGGTGTTCACCGACGACACCTGGTGGACCATCCCCATAGGCGTCCAGCAGTTCCAGGGACAGTACTCCGCGGACACCGCGCGTGTCTTCGCGTACCTCGTCCTGGCCATGGTTCCCGCGCTCGCCTTCTACTCGGTCGCCGAGCGCCAGCTCGTCGGCGGTCTGACCGCGGGCGCGACCAAGGGGTGACGCACACGCGCCCGGTGTGTCACGGTGTGTGACAGGGCTTGGATATGCGTCGGGGCCGGTTCGCGGGAGTTCCCGCGGTCCGGCCCCTGGGTTCCGTGGGCGGGCTCCGCTCCAGCCCGGCAGAGCTAGGCGGTGGTCATCACCTGGATGGCGCCCTGAGAGCGCTGCGGGGCGATGCACCTGCCATCGGGCAGGAGTTCACCGGTGTCCTCGAAGAGCACGACACCGTTGCACAGCAGGCTCCAGCCCTGCTCCGGGTGGTGCGCCACGAGACGGGCGGACTCCCGGTCGGCGGAATCGGCTGCGGGGCAAGGTGACTGGTGCTGGCACATGGATGGGATCTTTCGCTCTGGCGTGACCTGTGGGCTGGCTGTCGTTTCAGTTCCGCGGCGTGAAGCTTCGTTCATGGCCGCCCCCCCCGTGGTGATGGGCCCGTTGAGACAGGCCGGTCGGAAACAAGTGTTGCCCCTCGGGCGGCAATCCGCAGGGATTTCGCGGCACCGCCCCTCACAGGTTGAGGACGCGTCACCCTGGTGGACGGTTCAGCTCAACTGCCCTGTCACTTCGGATGGTTCCGCATGGCCGGATGAGGCTAGTCCGGTCCGGATTCCTGGTCGCTCCGGTGTCCAGGGCCACGTCGGGCTTCCTCGTGGTTCCGGCGAGGGCGTGCCCCGCCGCCGGAGGTCCGGCGGCGGGGCACGGAAGAACGAGGTGCGGGAGAGGGAGGGGTGTGGAAAGGGTGCTCGCGCGAGGTGTGAGGCGTCAGGCGGGTGAGCCGAGCAGCCGGTCGGGCGTGACCCGGTGGGTCAGCACCGGGAGGAGTTCGGCGGCCCGGTGCGGGCGGTGGGCCGCGATGCCGGGCGGTGCCGGGGCGAGCGGGACGAGCAGGTCGGTGGCTGCCGGATGGCCGCTGGCGCCGTCCGCGGTGCGGTCGCCGTGCAGCCAGAGGGTCAGCATGTAGAGGCCGGGTACCGACAGCAGCCGGGGCTGGTACGACTGCGGCAGGGCCTCGGCCTGGCGCAGGGCCAGTTCGGTGGAGGCGATGTAGGGGCCCTCGAAGAAGCGGGAGAAGGTCCAGCCGTCGGGGGTGAGCACGGTGTCCGCCGCGGCCACCGCCCGGTCGCCGCAGCGGATCAGGAAGCGCCAGCCGGCCAGTCGCGTCGCGGACACGCCCTCGGCGGTGACCCGGTCCAGGACGTGTACGGGCAGCGGCAGTTCGGGCGAAGCGGTCCCCTCGGCACCGAGGAGGGAGGGAGTTCGGGCCTCGCTGAGCGCGGTGGGAGAGGAGAGTGCGGTCAGGACGGAACGCAGTGCGGGCGCGGGAGCCGGGGGGACATGCAGGGGCATGGTGGGTCGCCTCTCATTCGAAGGCACAGTGACGCGAGGGCGGGGCGGACGGCGCTGTCAGCTCGCGAAGGCCGGAAGGCAGGGGCCGGGGGGCCTGAGTACGAGAGGTGGGGGTGAGGAGTGCCGCACGTCACCTCGTCGCCTGGATCACTCGACCGTGGGCGCCAACCTTCTGCCTTGTCCACGGAGTTTATACGACGCGTGTTCGGAGTACGTTTCGGCTAGCCGTTTTCGACCCGCGGAACAAGGGTACTTCTGGACGATGAAACGGGGGAATTATCCCGATTCTCAGCCGGGCATACGGCGATGACCTCGATAAACGGCCGCGTAGTGGTAGGCCTATTGTCGTCGGCGTTTTTCACGAGTTCGCCGTCGCCTTGTCACGTAGGTTGTCGGCCATGTGCCGGCCATGCCGCGTGAATGTGCCACTGGTCACCTTCGATCAGCGTAGCGGCCGACAGTTCACTTCGGGGCGTTATCGATCGCATCCGCTGGGCATCCTCCACTGTGGACCGGGACCCGGCGGCCGATCATCGGACCGCCCATCCGAGGAGGAGGGAGGCTTCGATGGGGGAGAAGGTCGTGGCAGGCGGGTTCGACCTGTCCGATCGCCAGCGCTACCGCGACAAGCTCCGCAGGTGTCTGACGGGTTTGGAGCGACTTCTGGCGGAGAAGCGGTTCGACCGACCCAGGAACCTCATGGGGCTGGAGATCGAATTGAATCTCGCGGGTGCCGACGGGATGCCCAAAATGTTGAATGGACAAGTCCTCGAGCGGATTGCGAGCCGCGACTTCCAAACAGAACTCGCCATGTTCAACCTGGAAGTCAACATAGCCCCACACCGTTTGGACGGTCGGGTATTCGACCGGCTCGCCGAGGAGCTGCGCACCTCCCTCGCGTACGCGGACCGGAAAGCCGCCGAGGTGGACGCCGGAATCGTGATGATCGGCATTCTGCCGACGCTGGACCGCGACGACCTGGTCTCCTCGAACCTCTCTGCCGTCGACCGCTACACCCTGCTCAACGACCAGATCGTGGCCGCCCGCGGGGAGGACTTCAACCTCGAGATCGAGGGGGTGGAACGCCTCAGCTGTACCTCCAAGTCCATCGCGCCGGAGGCCGCCTGCACCTCGGTGCAACTGCACCTCCAGGTCACCCCGGCCCGCTTCGCCGACGTGTGGAACGCGGCCCAGGCGGTCGCCGCCGCCCAGATCGCCGTCGGCGCCAACTCACCCTTCCTGTTCGGCCGTGAGCTGTGGCGCGAGTCCCGGCCGCCGCTGTTCCAGCAGTCCACCGATACCCGTCCGCCCGAGCTCCAGGCGCAGGGAGTGCGGCCGCGCACCTGGTTCGGCGAGCGCTGGGTCGGCTCGGCGTTCGACCTCTTCGAGGAAAATCTGCGCTACTACCCCGCACTCCTGCCGATCTGCGACGACGAGGATCCGCTCGACGTGCTGGACCGGGGCGACACCCCCTCGCTCGCGGAACTCGTCCTGCACAACGGCACGGTCTACCGCTGGAACCGCCCGGTCTACGATGTCGCCGACGGCGTGCCCCACCTACGGGTGGAGAACCGGGTCCTGCCCGCCGGGCCCACCGTCGTCGACGTGGTCGCCAACGCGGCGTTCTACTACGGCCTCGTCCGTGCCCTCGCGGAGGACAGTCGCCCCGTGTGGACCCGGCTGCCCTTCGAGGCCGCCGCCGCCAACTTCGACGCCGCCTGCAGGCACGGCATCGACGCCCGTTTCACCTGGCCCCGGCGCGGGCGTTACGGGGGTACGGCCGAGGTGGACGCGGTCACCCTCGTACGCGACGAACTGCTGCCGCTGGCCGAGGCGGGACTGGACGCGTGGGGCATCGAACCCGCGGACCGGGACCTGTACCTCGGTGTGATCGAGGAGCGCTGCCGGCGCCGTCAGAACGGCGCGAGCTGGCAGGCCGCGACCTTCCACCGGGCGCTGGACGGGGGCCTGTCCCGGGAGGCGGCGCTGGCGGCCACCACCCGGCACTACCGTGAGCTGATGCTGCGGGGCGATCCGGTGCACACCTGGCCCGTGGGGCTGCCGGAGCCGGTACCCACGGGCTGACCCCCGGGCGAGCGGGCGGGCGCGCCCCGGGCAGCCGCAAGGACGGCCGGTCGTGGGCCGCCGACTGCACGGTCGGCCGGGGGATCGTACGGAGCCGACGGGCGCGGACCGCCCGTCGGGTGCGCGGCCGGTGCCTTCATACTGAACCGATCGGACGGATCGGTGATCTGGAGGCAGGTGTGCAGGCGGAGGCGGGCCCGGAGGCCGATGCGTATCCTCAGCGGCGGCTCACGCGGAAGACGCTCCGCGACGAGACGCTGCTCGTGCTTGCGGTGTCGCTCGGCGCGAGCGCGGTGTCCGCGCTGATCAGTTTCGTCGGCTCGGCCACCCGGCCGGGCGGTCTGAAGGACCAGGCGGCCACCCTCAACGGCTCGGCCGCACCGGGCCGTCCCTGGCTCGACCTGGCCTGGCAGCTGTTCGGGATCACCAGCGCGCTGGTCCCCGTCGCGCTCGTCGCCCACTTCCTGATCCGCGAGGGCGCGGGGCTGCGCACCCTCGGCTTCGACCGCACCCGGCCCTGGTCCGACCTCGGTCGCGGGGCGGCGGTCGCGGCAGCCATCGGCAGTAGCGGCATCGCCTTCTACCTGGCCATGCGTGGCCTCGGCTTCAACCTCACCGTGGTGCCCGAGGCGCTGCCCGAGGTGTGGTGGAAGTTCCCGGTGCTGATCCTCTCGGCGATGCAGAACTCGATCCTCGAAGAGGTCATCGTCCTGGCCTATCTGCTGCGCCGGCTCGAGCAGTTGGGCTGGTCACCGGGCGCCGCGATGGCGACCAGTTCGGTACTGCGCGGCTCGTACCACCTCTACCAGGGCATCGGCGGGTTCATCGGCAACATGGTCATGGGTGTGGTGTTCGTCCACCTCTACCGCCGCTGGGGCCGGGTGGGGCCGCTGGTGGTCGCGCACACGCTGCTCGACATCGGGGCGTTCGTGGGATACGCGCTGCTCGCGGGCAAGGTGGACTGGCTGCCTACGGCGTGAACCGATTCGGGAAGGGGGCGTGCGGTGGTGCCGTACGCCCCCTTTCGTCCCCGGGGTCCGGCTCAGCCCGTCGGTCCGCCGCGGCTCGGGGTCCCGACGCTCGGCAGTGCGGCACTCAGCAGCTCGCCTTCGATGACGGTCACCGCCCGTCCGCCCAGCAGGGTGCGCTCGCCGCGCAGTTCCGTACGGACGCGGCCCGAGCGGGGTGAGGCCTGGAGGCCGGTGAGAGCGGTGCGGCCCAGGCGCTCGGACCAGTAGGGGGCCAGCGCGGTGTGGGCGCTGCCGGTGACGGGGTCCTCGTCGATGCCGACGTTCGGAAAGAAGCAGCGGGAGACGAAGTCGTAGCCCCGGGACGGGTCCTGTGCGCGGGCGGTGGCGATGACGCCGCGCTGGGAGAGGGCGCCGAGGGTCTTGAGGTCGGGCCGCAGGGCACGGACCGTCCGCTCGTCGGAGACCTCGACCAGCAGGTCGCCGACGTTCGGGCCGGTGTCGAAGGCCGTGAGCGGCTCGGCCCCCAGGGTCTCGGCGAACCCTTCGGGGAGGGTGAGTGGAGTGAGTGGGGCCGTGGGGAAGTCCAGGGTCACGGAGCCGTCCTCGGCCGGCGCCGCGACAAGGACGCCACTGCGGGTGGCGAACCGGACGGGGCCCTCGTGGGAGCCCGTGGTGTGCAGGACGTGGGCGGTGGCGAGGGTCGCGTGGCCGCACAGGGCGACCTCGGCGGCGGGAGTGAACCAGCGCAGCGCCCAGTCGGCGTCCGCGCTCTCGGGCAGCGGGTGCGCGAAGGCGGTCTCGGCGTGGTTGACCTCCAGGGCGACGTTCTGGAGCCAGCCGTCGTCCGGGAACGCGTCCGTGTCCAGGAGCAGGACTCCGGCGGGGTTGCCGGCGAAGGGCCGGTCGGTGAAGGCGTCGACGATTCGAATGCGCATCCCCCGACGGTAGGGCGTGGGCGGAGCCGCAGGCCAAGGCCAATCCGTAGACACCGGACCGGATTCCCGGCGCTGATCCGGTGGCCGGCCCTCAAGGAGCCGAGGAGGCCTCGGGCCCAGGGGGCGGTGGCGATGGGACGAGGTAGTCCGCCCGACCCTCGTCGTCGAGCTCGAAGGGGCCCTCGGGGATGATGCAGAACTCATTGCCCTCCGGGTCGGCCATCACCAGGAAACCGCCGTCCGCGTACTCCTTCAGCCGACGCCCGCCGAGCGCCTCGACCCGCTGCTGCTCGGCAGCCGGGTCCGGTGAGGTGATGTCGAAGTGCATGCGGTTCTTGCCCGACCCGGGCTCGCTGGTCCGCTGGAAACCCAGACCCAAACCGTTCTCGCGTCGCATCCACACGTAGGGCCCCGTGCGGCCCACGACCGGGCGGCCGAGCAGCTCGGACCAGAACGCGGCGAGCCGCTCGGGGTCAGTGGCATCGACGATGAGGGCGTTGAGACGCAGAGGTGAGTCGGCCATGCGCTGATCCTCCCAGGGACAACAGCACGGTCAGCCATGTCGCCGCCGGTTCCCAACCCTGCGCCCCGCGTAGCTACGAGACAGAGCAGTCGTCGTGACGGCAGGGGGTTGCCATCACCAGTCTTCCGATATATCGTTGAGATATCGCGACAGATCAACGATGGAATGGAGAGTGGTTGCGATGCGTACCCATGGTTTTGAGCATGGGCATGATCGCGGTGGTCCGAGGGGTGGCCGGGGCGACTTCGACAGGCTGCGGGCCGCATTCGGGCCCTTCGGCCCCGGCGGGCCGGGTGGCCCCGGGGGTCCCGGCTTCGGGCACGGCCCCTGGGGCGGACGAGGGCGTGGCGGGCCCAGGGGGAGGGCGCGGCGCGGCGACGTACGGGCATCGATCCTCGCCCTGCTGAAGGAACGGCCGATGCACGGCTACGAGATGATCCAGGAGATCGCCGAGCGCAGCGGAGGGGCGTGGAAGCCCAGCCCCGGCTCGGTGTACCCCACCCTCCAGCTGCTGGAGGACGAGGGGCTGATCGTCAGTGAGTCCGAGGGCGGCAAGAGGCTGTTCGCGCTCACCGACACCGGTCGCACGGCGGCCGAGGAAGGTCCCGAGGCGCCTTGGGAGGAGGCTTCTCGTGGGGTCGACTGGGAGGCGCTGGGCGAGATCAGGCAGGCCGGGTTCGGCCTGATGGAGGCCTTCGGGCAGGTCTGGAAGACCGGCAGTAAGGAGCAGCGCGAGAAGGCGCTCGCCGTCGTCAACGAAGCCCGAAAGAAGCTCTATCTCATCCTCGCCAACGACGACGACTGAGGTGGAGGGCCGAGGGCGGAGACCCGGTGCCTGAGGTGCCGGGCGGCCGGCCGGCGTGAACGTGGTGCCCCGTGGAGTGATCCGTGGGGCACTGTCGTGTCTGGGTCTGTGTTTGCGTGCTGCGTCCGTGGTGGGTGGTTTCGCACGGCGGATGAGCAGACCGGTCGGAGCGGGTCGGGTCGGGTCAGGTTATCAGGCCGTCGGGTTTGCGCAGCGACTCCTTCGGCGCCGCCGCGGCCGAGTCCTTGAGCCTGCCCGCCATCAAGGACACGGCGGCCCCCGAGAAGCGTGCCGTCGATGCGGACGGTCGTGGCGGTGCCCTCGGGTGCCAGGGTGTAGCGGGTGGTGACGCCGACCGCCATCGGGCCCGTGCCGCGGATGGCGAGCACGCGGGCCGGGTCGAGTTCCTCGACGGTCCGTTCGACCTCTGCCGGGAAGCCCGTCAGCCGCATGTTCTCCCGGAAGGTCACGCCCACGGCGAGGGGTTCCGGGCCGCCCGCGGGGGAGTCCGAGCGGGTGGCGTTCCGCTCGCCGTACGCGGGCCGGTCCGTAGGCGTACCCACGCCTTCGCGGCGGGTGCCCCGATGCGTGCCTCCGCGCTGACTTCGGCCATGTGGCCACCTCTTCGACTCGGACTGCGGAGGGCGCGGAAGGCAGCCCTGAGGGTCGCAGCATTCAAGTGATGAACCGTCAGGCATGTGGTGGCGTGGTGGGCTCCGAGAGGGAAGCGGGGCTGATTCTCCTTCCCAAGGAGGAGATTGCGGCCCGGCGTGTCCACTTCCCGTGGGACGGGAAGATGCTCCCCGCCGGGGATGCCCCGGACCCGCGGGGCTGATGTGGTGGGAGACGTGCAACACCGTATCCCCCGGCCGCCGGCCGGCCAGGCCCAGGAACAGGGCATTCACCGTGCGGAGCACGGTGCCGGACTCAGTGTGGAGCTGGCGGCGGTGGTCAGCGGTGCCCGCCGCAGGGCGGTCAGGGACGCGGACCGCCAGATCGACACCGCCCATCTGCTGCACTCGCTGCTGGAGTCCGACCCCGAGGTGTGCGCGGTCCTCGGTGAGGGTCCGCGGACCGCCCGGCTGCTCGGCTACCTGGTCCAGCGCAGCATCGGCTACGGCCTGCGCTGGCAGAGCGCCGTCGAGGGCTCCGGCTCCGCCCCGGTGATGGTGCGGACCGCCGGGTTCTCGCCGCTGGCGGCGGTCTGCCTGGAGTACGCCCGCGAACGCGCCGCACGTCATGGCGGGCCCGCACGCGGCGTGGACCTGCTCGCGGCGATCATCGTGGACCCGCAGGCGCGGGCGGTGGAGGTGCTCGAACGCGCCGCCATCGACTCCCGCGACCTGTTCGCCCGGCTCGAGGCATGGTCCGGCGGCCCCGCTCACTGAGAGGCCGAGAGCGTGGTGAGGGCCGGGCGGCTCCCCGCCGGCCAGCGGATTCCTTCCCGTCACCGGACCGTCGCGCCCCGCCGTCCAGCCCGTGAGACAGGTGTCATGGGGGGTGACGCTCCTGTCGGCGCCTGGCATCATGTGCCGGTGCCCACCTCTGCCAGCACTCGGAACGCCCGGAGCACCCGTGGGAAGGGCGTCGGGCTCGGCCTCGCGCTCCTGTCCGCGGTGGCCTTCGGCGGATCGGGAGTCGCCGCCAAGCCGCTGATCGAGGCGGGCCTGGACCCGCTGCACGTCGTGTGGCTGAGGGTGGCGGGCGCGGCCCTGGTCATGCTGCCGTCGGCCGTGCGTCATCGGGGACTCCTGCGCAGCCATCCGGCGCTGCTGGCCGGGTTCGGGCTGTTCGCCGTAGCCGGTGTCCAGGCCTTCTACTTCGCCGCCATTTCCCGTATCCCCGTCGGCGTCGCGCTGCTTGTCGAGTACCTGGCGCCCGCGCTCGTCCTCGGCTGGGTGCGGTTCGTGCAGCGGCGGCCGGTGACCCGGGCGGCGGCGGTCGGTGTGGTGCTGGCGGTGGGCGGACTGGCCTGTGTCGTGGAAGTGTGGTCGGGCCTCGGCTTCGACGTGGTCGGGCTGCTGCTCGCGCTCGGCGCCGCCTGCTGCCAGGTCGGCTACTTCGTCCTCTCCGACCAGGGCAGCGACCACGGCGACCGGGCGCCGGACCCGCTCGGTGTGATCGCCTACGGTCTGCTCGTGGGTGCCGCCGTCCTCACCGTCGTCGCCCGCCCGTGGTCCATGGACTGGTCGGTGCTCGCGGGCAGCGCGCGCATGGACGGCACCCCGGTCGCGGCCTTCGTGCTGCTCGCCTGGATCGTCCTCGTCGCCACGGTCGCCGCGTACGGCACCGGAGTGCTCTCCGTACGCAGGCTCTCGCCGCAGGTCGCCGGGGTGGTGGCCTGCCTCGAAGCGGTCATCGCCACGGTGCTGGCCTGGGTCCTGCTCGGCGAGCACCTGTCGGCCCCGCAGATCATCGGCGGCGCGGTGGTGCTGGCGGGCGCGTTCATCGCCCAGTCCTCGGCACCGGCCCAAAGCCCCGACCGCCCGGTGACGAGCGGGGGAGCCGAAAGGGAGTTGTCCACACCGGGAACGCCGACCTAGGGTGCTGATCATGCATGCGCGCGCACTTGTTCTTCCGCCGCCCGCCGTCCGAGGCGGGCCCTGAGCTCCCCGCGCCCGGCGCGCTGCCGCCGGGCGTCGTGGTGCTGCCCGCAGAGGCAGTCCGCGGGTCCCGCGAGACTGGTTCCATCCGGCCCTGATCCGGGGCCCCCATCCGGCCTTTCGCGCAGCGCAGGCACCCCTGCGAGCGGTGCGTACGCGCGCGTATCTGTGTGTCCCTGCGGAGAGAACACGTGTCGAACACCGTCTCCGGCCTGCCCGTCGGGCGAGGCCTGCTCTATCTGATCGTCGCCGGGGCCGCCTGGGGCACCGCGGGCGCCGCCGCGTCACTGGTCTACCGGACCAGTGACATGGGACCGGTCGCCCTCTCCTTCTGGCGCTGCGCGACCGGCCTGGCGCTGCTGCTCGGTGCCCGGATGCTGGTCCCGCGCGCCCGGACCGTCGTGACTGAGCCGCCGGGCCCCCGGGTGCGGCGGGCCGTGGCCACCGGGGTGGGGCTCGCCGTGTTCCAAACGGCCTACTTCGCGGCCGTCGCCGCCACGGGACTCGCCGTGGCCACCGTCGTCACCCTCGGTGCCGGACCCGTGCTGATCGCGCTCGGCGCGCGACTGTTCCTGGGGGAGCGGCTCGGCCGGGGCGGGGCCGCCGCCGTGGTGGGGGCGCTCGCCGGGCTCGTCGTGCTCGTCCTCGGCGGCGGGGAGACGACCGTGGGTCCGTGGGGCATCCTGCTCGCGCTCCTGTCCGCGGCCGGCTACTCGGCGATGACCCTGCTCACCCGGTGGTGGGGGCGGGACGGCGGGCTGGACGCCTCCGGCACGACCGTCGGGGCGTTCGCCGTCACCAGCGTGCTGCTGCTGCCGTTCGCCGCGGTCGAGGGGCTGGTGCCGTACACCGGCGATCCCGCTCTGCTGCTGTGCCTCCTGGTGTACGTCGCCGCGGTCCCGACGGCTCTCGCCTACGGCCTGTACTTCGCGGGCGCGGCGGTCGTACGCTCGGCCACCGTGTCCGTGATCATGCTTCTCGAGCCGGTGAGCGCGGCGGTGCTCGCAGTCGCCCTGCTCGGCGAGCGGCTCACCCCTGCCATGCTGGCCGGCACCCTGCTGATGCTCGGCTCGGTTGCGGGGCTCGCGGTCGACGAGGCGCGGGGCGCGCGGACCGGGCGGGCGCAGGGGGATACGGCGCCGGCGTGACGGCGCAGGCCCTCAGGAGAGGGCCCTTCCTGGGGGAAGGGCCCTCTCCTGAGGGAGGGGCATGCCCCTGTCCTCGGCAGTCGCGGCCCTGTGACGACGTCCGGCGCGCCCCTTCCGGGGCGGCGGCGCCGCGTCACAGAGCCGTCAGGTACTCCGGCGGTTCCGTTCCGGTGGGCAGGGCGGGGTCCGCGAGCGGGGTGCCGTACGTGCGGGTCAAGGGGACGACGCCGGCCCAGTGGGGGAGGGCGAGGTCCTCCGGTTCCTCGTTCACGCCGCCGGTGCGGAGCTTGGCGGAGACCTCGGTCAGATCGAGGCGGATCACCGCAGTGGCGGCCAGCTCCTTCTTGTTCGCCGGGCGGGAGTCGGCGGCGCGGCCGGGGACGACGTGGTCGACGAGGGCGTCCAGTGCCTGCCGCTTCTCCTCGGGGTCGGTCACGTCGTACGCGAGGCCGTGCACCACCACGGAGCGGTAGTTGATCGAGTGGTGGAACGCCGAGCGGGCCAGCACCAGCCCGTCCACGTGGGTGACGGTCAGGCAGACCGGCAGCCCGGGGTCGGCCAGGCCCGCCGCGCGCAGCGGGCGCGAGCCCGTCGAACCGTGCACGTAGAGACGCTCGGCGACCCGGGCGTACAGCGTGGGCAACACCACCGGGACGTCGTCGCGGACGAAACCGAGGTGGCAGACGTAGCCCTCGTCGAGAATCGCGTGCACCAGGTCCCTGTCGTACGCGGCACGGTCCGGGGAGCGGGTGGGGACAGTGCGCTCGGTGGGCCGGTAAGAGGCGGTGTCGGCGGGCTGCTGCTGCGGCCGGGGCGCTGACATGGTGTTCTCCATTGCACTAGTGCACAATTAGCTTTGTGCTAGGAGATTATCGGATCACGGGTCGGCGTGCCGCGGAGATTTCGGCGAACATCGAGGGCGCGGTGGGCGAAGGGGCGCTGCGGCCGGGCGAACTGCTACCGCCCATGCGGGAATTGGCGGACCAGCTCGGGGTGAACCCCAATACCGTCGCGTCCGCGTACCGGACCCTGCGCGAGCGAGGGGTGATCGAGACCGCGGGCCGTCGGGGGAGCCGGGTGCGGCCCAAACCGGCCACCACGGCGCGCGACGCCGTCCGGGTGGAGGTCCCGCGGGGCGTACGGGACCTCTCCGACAGCAACCCCGACCCCACGCTGCTGCCCCCGCTGGCCGAGGCCTTCGCCGCCGCGGCCGAACAGGGCGACCGGGAACCGGTGCTCTACGGGCACGAACCAGTGGAGCCCGGCCTGGCCCGGTTCGCCCGCGCCGGACTGGACGCCGACGGCGTCCCCGACGGCCCCGTCACCGTGACCTCCGGCGCCCTCGACGCGATGGAGCGGGTGCTCGCGGCCCACCTCAGGCAGGGCGACGCGGTGGCCGTGGAGGACCCCGGATGGGGCAGCGTGCTGGACCTCGTCCCGGCGCTCGGCCTGCGGACCGTGCCGATCGGCGTCGACGACGAGGGGCCGCTCCCCGACGACGTACGGCGGGCCCTGACCGGCGGGGCACGCGCGCTGATCGTCACGGACCGGGCGCAGAACCCGACCGGTGCCGCACTGAGCGCGGCGCGCGCGCGGGCCTTGCGGGCGGTGCTTGCGGACCACCCGGAGACGCTGCTGATCGAGGACGACCACGGGCATCACATCGTCGACCTCCCCCTGCACCCTCTCGCCGGCCCCACCCGCAGCTGGGCCTTCGTCCGCTCGGCGGCCAAGGCGTACGGCCCCGACCTGCGGCTCGCCGTGCTCACCGGGGACGCGGTCACCCTCGACCGGGTGCGCGGACGGCAGCGGCTCGGGCCGGGCTGGGTCAGCCGCACGGTCCAGCGCGCGGTGCTCCGGCTCTGGACCGGCGGCGCGGTGGACCCAGTGGCGGTGGCGGCGCAGTACGGGCGGCGCCGGGACGCCCTCATCGGGGCGCTGGCCCGGCAGGGGATCACGGCGCACGGACGCAGCGGCATGAACGTGTGGGTGCCCGTGCCGGACGAGACCGGCGCCGTCGCGCGGCTGCTGCACGCGGGCTGGGCGGTGGCGCCCGGCGCCCGCTTCCGGATGAGCACCCCGCCCGGCATCCGCGTCACCGTGTCGACGCTCACCACGGACGACATCGGGCCCCTGAGCGAGGCCATCGGCGCGGCGATCGGACCGGAGGCGGGGGAGCCGAGGACGTACGCCTAGTGCAGGGTTCCTCTTTCGGGGCGTAGGTTGGTGGGGATGCTGGTTCGAGTTGGTGGAGGCGAGCCGCATGCCGAAAATCCTGCGGGCGCGTCCGGCCGCGGATGCGGCCGAGGAGGAGAAGGTCCGCAAGCTGGCCGGG
>NZ_JBHSOA010000101.1:0-8114 GCF_042655885.1 Streptomyces chlorus | reverse complement strand
GCTGCGTCCGGTGGCGCCGGGGGTGGCCGGGGAGCTGTACATCGCCGGCAGTGGGGTGGCCCGCGGATACCGGAACCGGGCCGGGCTGACCGCCACCCGCTTCCTCGCCGACCCGTTCGGCGGTCCGGGGGCGCGGATGTACCGCACCGGGGACCTGGTGCGCTGGATGCGCGACGGGAACCTGGTCTACGTCGGGCGTGCGGACGACCAGGTCAAGCTGCGGGGTTTCCGGATCGAACTCGGTGAGGTCGAGGCGGTGCTGGCCCGGCATGCCGGGGTGGCGCAGGCGGTGGCGGTGGTGCGGGAGGACCGGCCGGGGGACCGGCGTCTGGTCGCCTATGTGGTGGGTGCCGGCGGGGTGTCCGGGCGGGAGGTGCTCGCGCATGCGCGGGAGTGGTTGCCGGAGTACATGGTGCCGGCCACCGTGGTGGTGCTGGACGGGTTGCCGTTGACGCCGAACGGGAAGGTGGACCGCCGGGCGTTGCCGGCCCCGGAGTGGGACGGCGGGCGTGAGGTGTCGCGGGGTCCGCGGGGGCCGCACGAGGAGATCGTGTGCGGGCTCTTCGCGGAGATCCTCGGGGTGGCCGAGGTCGGGGTCGAGGACGGGTTCTTCGAGCTGGGTGGGCATTCGCTGCTGGCGACCCGGCTGGTGTCGCGGCTGCGTGCGGTGCTGGGGGTCGAGGTGGCGGTGCGGGACGTGTTCGAGCATCCCACACCGGCCGAACTGGTGCGGGTCCTCGACGACCGGGCGGGGCTGGTGCGGCCGGCGCTGAGTGCGGCGGGCCGGCCCGAACAAGTGCCGGTGTCCTTCGCCCAGCAGCGGCTGTGGTTCCTGCATCAGCTGGAGGGGCCCAGTGCGACCTACAACATTCCGCTGCCGCTGCGGCTGTCGGGGCATCTCGATGTGTCCGCGCTGCGGGCGGCGCTGGGTGATGTGGTGGCCCGGCACGAGAGCCTGCGGACGGTGTTCGCGGACACCGATGCGGGCGCCTGCCAGGTCGTCCTGGACGCGGCCGATCCTGCCGCGGTGCCGGACCTGACGGTCGAGGACGTTTCGGAGGAGGAGTTGCCGGCCGCTCTCGCACGCGTCAGTGCCCACGCCTTCGACCTCAGCGGTGAGATCCCGATACGGGCCTGGCTGTTCCGCCTGGACGAGACCGAGTGGGTGCTGACCCTGGTCGTGCACCACGTGGCGGCGGACGGCTGGTCCCTGGCACCGCTGGCCCAAGACCTCACCCGCGCCTACGGCGCCCGCGTGGAAGGCCGCGCCCCGGCCTGGGACACCCTCCCGGTGCAGTACGCGGACTACGCCCTGTGGCAGCGGCGGGTCCTCGGCACCGCCGACGACCCCGACAGCCTCCTCGCCGGGCAGCTGGCCTACTGGCGCCGGCAGCTCGCCAGCCTGCCCGACGAACTCAGCCTCCCGGTGGACCGGCCCCGCCCCGCGACTGCCTCCCACCACGGCGCCCGGGTCTCCTTCGAGATCCCGGCCGACACCCACCAGAAACTGCGGGAGATGGCACGCGCCCGCGGATGCAGCATGTTCATGCTCACCCACGCCGCACTGGCCACCCTGCTCTCCCGCTTCGGCGCCGGCATCGACATCCCCATCGGATCCCCCATCGCCGGCCGCCTCGACGAAAACCTCACCGACCTCGTCGGCTTCTTCGTCAACACCCTCGTGCTGCGCACCGACCTGACCGGCAACCCCACCTTCACCGACCTGCTGGCCCGGGTCCGGGAGACGGACCTGGCCGCCTACCAGCACCAGGACGTCCCCTTCGAACAACTCGTCGAAGCCCTCAACCCCACCCGTTCCCTCTCCCGCCACCCCCTGATCCAGACCGTGCTCGCCTTCAACAACCCGAATGACCGGCCGGAAACGGTGGCCCTGCCCGGGTTGCTCGCGGAGCCCGAGCCGATGGACGCGTCGACGGCGCGGTTCGACCTGACCGTCTCGCTCACGGAAAGCTCCGCTTCACAGAGCGGCGAAACGTACATGACGGGTGCCCTGGAGTACAGCACCGACCTGTTCGATCGGGAGACGGCGGAGGAACTGGTCTCCGGCTTCCGGCTGCTGTTGAGCCAGGTGGCCGACAACCCGAACACCCCCCTGTCCGACCTGGACGTCGTCGGCCCCGCACGGCGACGCCAGATCGTCGTGGACTGGAACACACCGGCCGAGGAAACCGTCCCCACCGTCCTGCCCCCCCTGGTGGAGGCCCACGCCCGGACCACACCGGACGCGGTGGCCGTGACGGACGGAACCGAAGCACTCTCCTACGGCGACCTGAACGCACGCGCCAACCGCCTGGCCCGCGTACTGATCGAACACGGCGTGGGCCCGGACAGCTTCGTCGCCGTCGTCCTGCCACGCTCCACGGAACTGATCACGGCACTGCTCGCCGTGTGGAAGGCCGGCGGCGCCTACGTCCCGGTCGACCCGGACTACCCGGCCGAGCGCATCCAGTACACCCTCACCGATGCCGCGCCCACGCTGACCATCACCCGCTCCGAAGCGGCGGACGTCATCCCGGCCGGCACACCGGTCCTGCTGCTCGACGACCCCGCCACCACGGCCACGTGCGCGGCGGCGAGCTTCGCAGACGTCACGGACAGCGACCGCACCGGACCGCTGCTCCCCAGCCACCCCGCATACATGATCTACACCTCCGGCTCCACCGGAAAGCCCAAGGGCGTGGTCGTGGAACACCGCAACGTGACACGGCTGTTCGCCACCACCCAGCGCTGGTTCACCTTCGACCACCAGGACGTCTGGACCTTCTTCCACTCGTACGCCTTCGACTTCTCGGTCTGGGAGATCGGCGGGGCACTGCTCCACGGCGGACGGCTGGTCGTGGTCTCGCACGATCAGCGCACATCGCCCGCGGAGTTCCTCCGGCTCCTCGCGCGCGAACGCGTGACGGTCCTCAACCAGACACCCTCGGCCTTCTACCAGCTGATGCAGGCCGACGAGGAGAACCCGAAGACCGGTGACACCCTTGCGCTGCGTCGCGTGATCTTCGGTGGTGAGCCGCTCGACCTCGGTCGGCTCGACGGCTGGTACCGCCGGCACGCACCGGACTCCCCCGTGCTGGTCAACATGTACGGCATCACCGAGACCACCGTGCACGTCACCCACCAGGAACTCGACCCGGCGATGGCCTCCAAGGCGAGCGCCAGCGTGATCGGCGAGCGCATCCCGGACCTGCGGGTGTACGTCCTCGACAGCGGGCTCCGCCCGGTTCCCCCGGGCGTCGCGGGCGAGCTGTACGTCGCCGGTCCCGGGGTGTCCCGCGGATACTGGCGGCGCCCGGGCCTGACATCGGGCCGGTTCGTCGCCGACCCCTTCGTCGGGGGCGGCCGCATGTACCGCACCGGCGACGTCGTGCGCTGGAACCGGCAGGGCGGGCTGGAATTCGTCGGCCGCGCCGACGACCAGGTCAAGATCCGCGGCTACCGCATCGAACTCGGCGAGATCGAGACCGCGCTGGCCCGCCACCCCGCAGTGGCCCAGGCCGCCGTGACGGTGCGCGAGGACCGGCCCGGCGACCGGCGCCTGGTCGCCTACCTCGTACCGTCCACGGACAACAAAACCGTCCCGCCGCTGCGGGACTGGCTCGGTGACTTCCTGCCGGGCCACATGATCCCCGCGGCTCAGCTCACGATCGAGAGCCTGCCGCTGACCGCGAACGGCAAACTCGACCGCAAGGCACTGCCCGCGCCCGCCCCCGACCAGACGGTCACGGGCCGCCGCCCCCGCGGCCCCCGGGAAGAGGCACTCTGCGGGCTGTTCGCCGAGGTACTCGGCGTCGACGAGGTCGGCATCGACGACGGATTCTTCGAACTGGGTGGACACTCGCTGCTGGCGACCCGGCTGGTGAGCCGGATCCGTTCACTGCTCGGCGTGGAGGTGGCGATCCGGGACCTGTTCGAGTCGCCGACCGTCGCGGGACTGAGCTCCCTCCTCGACTCGATGGCAAGCGCGCGCACCGCGCTGCGCAAGGTCGAGCCACGCCCGCAGCACGTCCCGGTCTCGTTCGCCCAGCAGCGGCTGTGGTTCCTGCACCAGCTCGAGGGGCCCAGCCCCACCTACAACATCCCGCTCGGCGTGCGCCTGCACGGCGAACTCGACGTGGACGCGCTCCGGACCGCGTTCCGCGACGTCGTCGCCCGGCACGAGAGCCTGCGCACCCTCTTCGCCGACGGTGACGACGGCACCAGCCAGGTCGTGCTCGACGCCGACGAGGTCACCCCCGTGCTCGAGGTGGTGGACACCGGCGAGGACCAGGTGGCCCGCGAGGTCGCCCGCGTTGCACAGCACGGTTTCGACCTCGCCACCGAGATCCCGATCCGCGGCTGGCTGTTCCGTCTCGACCCCGAGGGCACCGACTGGGTCCTGCAGGTCATGCTGCACCACATCGCCGGAGACGGCTGGTCGCTCGGGCCGATCGCGCGCGATATGACCACCGCCTACGGCGCGCGCCTGGAGGGCCGCGCCCCCGAATGGCCGGAGCTGCCGGTCCAGTACGCGGACTACGCGCTGTGGCAGCGAGACGTTCTGGGCTCGGAGGACGACCCGGACAGCGTGGTATCCGGGCAACTCGCTTACTGGACGCGGAAGCTGGCCGACCTTCCCGAGGAACTCCCCTTGGCCTTCGACCGGCCCCGCCGCGCGGCCGCCTCCTACGAGGGCCGGCGGGTGCCGTTCACGATCTCCGAGGAGATCCGCGCCGAACTGGTCGAGCTGGCCAGGGAGCACGGGTGCAGCACCTTCATGGTGATGCACGCCGCCGTGGCGACACTGCTGTCGAGGCTGGGCGCCGGCACGGACATCCCCCTCGGTTCACCCATCGCGGGACGCACCGACGACGCGCTCAACGACCTCGTCGGCTTCTTCGTCAACACCCTCGTCCTGCGCACCGACCTGACCGGGAACCCGACGTTCCCGGAGCTGCTGCAGAGGGTCCGGGAAACCGACCTGTCCGCCTACGCCCACCAGGACCTTCCGTTCGAGCGACTGGTCGAGGTGCTCAATCCCACCCGGTCGCTGGCGCGCCATCCGCTGTTCCAGACACTGATCGCGTTCCAGAACACCGACCAGGGCATGGCCGAAGCCGCGATGGCCGACTTCCCCGGCGTCCGGGTCTCGCCCACCGAGATCGAGACGACGAGCTCCAAGTTCGACCTCGCGTTCTTCTTCGTCGAGGACGGGGGCGACAGTCCCGCACCGGGGTTCCAGTGCGTTCTGGAGTACAGCTCCGACGTGTTCGACCGGGCGTCGGCGGACGTATTCGTCGCGGGGCTGCTCCGGGTGCTGGAACAGATCGTCGCCCGTCCTGACGTACGCGTGGACGACGTGGAGATCCTGGACGCCGCCCAGCGGACCCGGATGCTGACGAGGTGGAACGAGACCGCCACCCCGGTGCCCGACGTCTCGCTGCCGGAGGCGTTCGCGGCATGCGCGCGGCGAACGCCGGACGCCGTGGCGGTGTCCTGCGGTGAGGAGCAGCTCTCGTACGCGCGTGTGCACGAGCTGTCCGACCGGCTCGCCCGCGACCTCGCCGAGCGTGGCGTGGGTGCCGAGTCACCGGTGATCGTGGCGATGGACCGTGGCGTGCACGTGCCGGTCGTGCTCCTGGCCGTCCTCAAAGCAGGCGGCGCCTACGTGCCGGTCCGCCCCTCCGATCCCGTCGAGCGGATCCGGCACGTGGCCGACGACGTGTCGGCCGTCCTGGCCGTCGTGGACAGCACGCACGCCGACGCCGCTCAGGCGTGGGGCGTTCCGGTCCTCGAACCGGCTCAGGCCCTGCGGCGCGAGGCGACCGGCGCCGCCGCCGGTGCCGCGGTGCCCGGCACCCGGCTGGCATACGTGATGTACACGTCGGGGTCGTCCGGCACCCCGAAGGGCGTCGCGGTCACACATCGGGATGTCCTGGCCCTGGCCCACGACCCGCGATGGGAGGCCGGGCAGGACCGGGTGCTCGCGCACTCACCGATGGCCTTCGACGCCTCGACCTACGAGATCTGGATCCCGCTGCTCAGCGGCGGACAGGTCGTGTTCGCGCCTCCCGGCGACGTGGACGTGGCGGTGCTGGCCCACGTGGTCGACCGGCATGCGGTGACCGGGTTGTGGCTGACCGCCGGTCTCTTCCGCGTGGTGGCGGAGGAACAGCCGACGGCACTGGCCGGCGTGCAGCGGGTGTGGACCGGCGGCGACGTGGTGTCGCCGGCAGCGGTGGAGCGGGTGCGGACCGCCTGCCCGGAACTCGTCGTGGTCAACGGTTACGGTCCCACGGAGACGACCACCTTCGCCCTCAGCCACGAGATCGCCACGGACCGGCCGCTGGGGGCGAGTGTGCCCATCGGACGGCCGCTGGCGAACATGGCCGCGTACGTCCTCGACGACCGGCTGCGACCGGTGCCACCCGGTGTGGGCGGCGAGCTGTACATCGCGGGCAGCGGGGTGGCCCGCGGCTACTTCCGGCGGCCGGGGCTGAGCGCCCAGCGGTTCGTCGCCGACCCGTTCGACGGCGCGGGCGCGCGCATGTACCGCACCGGGGACCTCGTGCGGTGGACCCACGACGGAGTGATCGAGTTCCTCGGCCGTGCCGACGACCAGATCAAGCTCCGCGGTTTCCGCATCGAACTCGGCGAGGTCGAGGCCGTGCTGGCGCGGCATCCCGCTGTGGCCCACGCCGCTGCCGTCGTCCGGGAGGACCGGCCGGGCGATCGCCGACTGGTGTCCTACGTCGTACCGGCACGGCACGTCGAGGGCGACGAGTCCGCTTCGGGCGAGGTCGTCGGCGACTGGCACTCCGTGTACGAGGACCTGTACCGGCCGGAGCTGGAGTCGCCGGAGTTCGGCCAGGACTTCCGTGGCTGGCACTCCAGTTACGACGGCGGCGCGATCCCGGTCGACCAGATGAAACAGTGGCGCAGGGCGACGGTCGACCGGATCCTCGAACTGGAGCCGCGCCGGGTGCTAGAGATCGGCGTCGGCAGCGGCCTGCTCCTGTCGCAGGTCGCGCCGGAGTGCGAAAGCTACTGGGGCACGGACTTCTCCGAACCGGCGATCGCCCGGCTGTCCGGCGAAGTGAAGCAGGTGGCCGAACTGTCCGAGCGGGTGACCCTGCGCGTACAGGCCGCCGACGACGTTTCCGGACTGCCCCGCGACTTCTTCGACACGATCGTCGTCAACTCCGTGGCGCAGTACTTCCCGAGCGAGGACTACCTGTCGACGGTCCTGGACAAGGCGCTGGACCTGCTGGCCCCCGGCGGCGCGATCCTCGTCGGCGACGTCCGGAACTACCGGCTGGGAGCGTCCTTCCACACCGCTGTGCAGGCGTCCCAGGCCGACAGGGACGTACCGGTGTCGGCGCTGCGCCCGGTGATCGACCGTGCGGTGGTGTTCGACAACGAACTCCAGCTGGATCCGGACTATTTCGCCGCATGGGCACGGCGCGACCCCCGGGTCTGCTTCGCGGACGTACGCGTGAAACGGGGCGCGTACCACAACGAGCTCAGCCGGTACCGCTACGACACCGTCCTGCACACGCGCACCGTGGAATCCGCGGGCGAAATGCGGATCCTGGACTGGAGCGAGGACGTCAAGGACCTGGAAACCGCGGGCACTCTGCTGAAGGAAGCCTCGGAAGAAGGAACCAGGCTACGGATCCGCGGGATCCCCGGCGACCGGATCGCTCCGGACCAGGGCGCGCTGCACGCCGTACAGCAGGCGAAGCCGGCCGACACGGTGGCCGATGTCCTCACCGCGGCAACCGCCCGCCGGCACGGGGTGGATGTGGAGGCTCTCGCCTCGCTGGGCGAGCAGTACGGGCTTGTGACCGCTTTGACCTGGTCGACGGGAAGCGACGAGGGGCACATCGACGTGCTCTGCCAACCCGCCGACCGGGGCAGGCATTTCCCGGACGCCTACGTGCCCGGCACCCTGCTCCCGGAAGCGCGGCACGCGAACGACCCGAGGAGCGCCCGCGACGTGAAGACGGCGCTGGCGAACCTTGACCCGTATCTGCGGGAGTGGTTGCCGGAGTACATGGTGCCGGCGGCGGTGGTGGTGCTGGAGGGGCTGCCGTTGACGCCGAACGGGAAGG
>NZ_JBHSOA010000100.1:72803-99852 GCF_042655885.1 Streptomyces chlorus | reverse complement strand
GCTACACTCCCACCGCTCGACGTTTCCCCACGTCAAGCCACGAAGTACTGCTGGAGTACTAGACCACCAGGCCACAGGGAGACGGGTCAAGGTCGCCTCCGCCACCTGAGGGACGGTTCTTCCTGATCCCTATTGACGGCGCGTTCCGCCCCGCCCCTACGGAACCACCAGCCCGGTCGAGAACAGGGGAACCCGATGCTCCACCACCGGGACGGGGAGATCCCGGCGTTCGGGCTGGACAGCGCGGTGCGGTTCCTCGCCAGGCACCTCGGCTGGGTTCGCCACCCGCTTCCGCGACGTTCTGCTGCGGCGGCTGAGGCAATTGCATTGGTTTCCTGGCCAGTTCACTCGCCCGACGATCAGCTCAGGAGAACCTCAATTCTCTTGTGACCCTATTTTCGCTGTGTTTGACTCCCGAAGTCGGCAACAGACCACTCGGAAACGAGAAAAGCCGACCACTGAAACAGGGGGAACCAACAGCAATGGTCCATTCTCGAAATATTTACGCTTCAATATTCTGCGCGGTGATCGCAGGATCCTTCATGGCCCCGGTCACGGCCGTCGCCGCCGACACGGGCCCTGCTCCCCTGGGCGTGTGCAGCGGTGGCTGGCGCAAGAACGTGTACGCCTACCAGGCCACCCACATAGGCAAGGGCCCGATCTACAAGGACGGGCCGGGAGGCACCATGGTCGTCACCCGGACCACCGCCGAGACCGCGGCGACAAAGGTCAGCGGGACTGCGGGGGTGACGGTTGATTACGCCGTCGCGCAGGCGAAGGTGGAAGTGAGCGCCGAGGCGGCCAAGGAGGTCAGCTGGGGGACGGACCACCAGTACCGTCGGGACATCTCCAAAAAGAAGTACGGGAACACCCAGTACGGTTCCTGGGGGCACTCTGCGACGTGGGAGAAGTACTACGAGCTTCCCGACTGCCGCAAGACCCAGAGAACCTCGGGCAAGGTCAAAGTCGTGAACAAGGCCGTCGGATTCCGCTACTGGGAGAGCAGCAAATGATGCTCTCTCCTCGTGCCTCCGGGCTTGCGGCACTCACCGCCGCCGTGGTCGTGGCGGCTACTGGTTGCACGAGCGGGCAAGGGGACGCACCCGAGCCCTCTCCCGCCACTTCGTCGAAACCGGCGGCCGAGGTGACACTCCGCCCGCCGGACATTCAGCCCGGTTACCAGGAGATCGCCTCCGGTGGCCCCCGTAGGGGTGACGGGGACCTCGGGCCGGTCCGGCTCACCGAAGGGGTCTCCTGGGTGAACGTCAACTGCGTCTCGGACACCGGGACCGGCCGACTCACACTGACGGTCGACACGGTGGGCGAGTTCACGGTCGACTGCCCCAGCACCGAGGCCCGCATCAACGTGAACCAGCTCGACCTGGCCGAGGCACGGAAGGGGCGCTTCCACATCGAGACCACTGACCGGGTCCGATGGATCGCCAGCATCCAGGTTCCTTCCTGACGAACAGAAACGAGACCGCGCGGGAGCCTTCGAGGCTCCCGCGCGGGTGATCCGGGCCACCGCCTCCCGGGCCACCGCCTTCCGGGCCCGGTTCACGGGTCCGGCTCACGGTCGGGCAGGGTGTCGTCCATGGGCGCATCCGTCGATGCGGCGGTGCCGTCATGGGCCGTGCCTCATGCCTTGCGTACACGCAGTGTCCGGAGGTTGGACAGTTCACGGACTCCCCACCTGCCCAGTTCGCGTCCATGGCCGCTGGCCTTGATGCCGCCGGTGGGGAGGCGGGGGTCGGTCGCGGAGATCGTGTTGGTGAAGACGGCTCCTGCGTGGATCCTGGAGCCCACGGATGCGGCGTGGTCGCCGTCCGTGCTCCACACGCTGCTGCTCAGGCCGTACCGCGAGGAGTTCGCGAGGGCGATGAGCTCCTCGTCGTCCGCGCATGACGTTGCCGTTGCAGGTGCGGGTCTTGGACCTGATCTTCCAGTTACCGTTCGACATCCAGCCCTTGGAACGGGCACAGTCGTCCTTGACGCCGATCCCCGACCCGGCCCGGTAGGTGGCCATGAGCTTCCTGCCCTGGTGGACCGAGAGCTTCGCGTTGGCGGGGTGGTGGAAGGTCCGGACCGTGCTCGCTCCGTGCTCTCTGACGAAGGCCATCCCGAAGGTCTTCATGGCGATCGAGATGCCGCGGCCCCGGTAGCCGGCCCGTACGCCGGTCATCTCGTTGAAGACGAAGCCCTCCTGGACCGAGGTCGCCGCCAGGCCGATCCAGTCGTCCCCGGCCAGGGCGATCACGATGCCGCGGGGGTCGTAGCCGGCGGCCTCGAAGCGCCGCTCGGCGTACTCCTCGAAGGTGTAGAACTCACCGCGCTCGGGGATGTCGGCGGAGCACTCCTTGTTCAGTGCGTACAGCGCACGGCGGTGTTCCGGTGTGTCGCCCAGTTCGGCGAGCGTGGTCAGACGGATGCCATCCGCGCGGCACCGCTTCACGTACGTCTCGAAGTGGGGCGCGTCGAACGCCGCGACGTCCAGTTCGAGCTTCACCCAGGGGACGGTCATGTCCCCTCCACCGTGTTGTCCCCTCCGCCATGTCCTCTCCGCCCGGTCCCCTTCACCGTGCGACGGCCTCCTCATCCTGCCGCTTGATCGAGCCGGGAGGAAGATCGCCAGGGCTCCGGTGGAAATTCCGTGCGGTGCAAGCCGGGGAGGGCACAGACTCGTCCCATGGCTGACATGGAGGCGTTCCGGGAAGCGGTCACCGCGTGGGATGCCGGTGGGTCCGGTGAGCCCGCGCGCGAGCTGGCGGCGCGGCTGTCCGTCCGGGCGGTCGTCCTGCTCGAAGGGCCGAGCGATGCCGCGGCCGTCGACGCGCTGGCCGCGCGCCGCGGACGGGATCTGGAGGGTGAAGGGGTCTGCGTGCTGCCGATGGGCGGTGCGATGAGTGTCGGGCGCTTCGTCCGGCTCCTCGGGCCACCGCCCGGCCTGGGCCTCCGCCTCACGGGGCTGTGCGACGAAGGGGAACGGCGCTTCTACGCCCGCGCCTTCGAGCGGACGGCTGCGGCGGGCACGGCACACCCGCCACGGTTCTTCGTCTGCGTGGCGGATCTGGAGGACGAGCTGATCCGCGCGCTGGGCGTGGCACGGGTGGAGGAGCTCGTCCGGGAGGAGGGCGACCTGCGCGCCCTGCAGACCTTCCTGCAGCAGCCCGCGCAGCAGGGCCGCACCTCGCAGCAGCAGTTGCGGCGCTTCCTCGGCACGAAGAAGGGGCGCAAGATCCGGTACGGGCGCGTCCTCGTCGAGGCCCTCGAACCCGACCGCGTACCCGCCCCGCTCGACGGCCTGCTCACCTGCCTCTGACCGTCTCTGACCGTCTCTGAAGCGGCGCGGGCGCGGGTCGAGGCCCGTGCCGGAGGGGAATGTTGCGAGGGTTAGCCTCGGGAGAGCGAGACCCGTCCCTCAGCAGAGGGCGGGCGTGGTGGCAGGAGGCGCA
The DNA here is from genome assembly GCF_042655885.1 of Streptomyces chlorus. Classification (NCBI taxonomy): domain Bacteria; kingdom Bacillati; phylum Actinomycetota; class Actinomycetes; order Kitasatosporales; family Streptomycetaceae; genus Streptomyces; species Streptomyces chlorus. The sequence continues at coordinate 96,400 of NZ_JBHSOA010000100.1, read as the reverse complement.
GGACATGGCGAAGGTTCCCGGCTCGGTGCTGGCCGCGAGTGGACTGGTCGGCGGGTACGGCGTGGCCCGCTGGACCCGGAAGCGGCCGCTGGGCGGCGTCGTTCTCGCCGTGGCGGGGGCCGCTGCGGCGCGGGAGTGGCGGGAGCGGGCCGGCGGGAAGGCCGCCGGGGCGCTGTCGGTCGCGTACGTCGCCGCCTTCGCCGGGTCGCATCCCCTGGCGAAGAAGGTCGGCGCCTGGCCCGCCGTGTTCGGCGTGGCGGGCGCCGTGGCGCTGACGTCGTGGGCGGTCGCCGACCGGCGCGGGTGAGGCACGGGCACGATGGCCCGGTGACGGTGGCCTGGCAGCGCGGTGGGGGTACGGGTACGGCTCGCAGCCGGACGGGGGACGAGAGATGGCCGATGGGCGCACAGCACCAACCCACCGGGCCCTGGAGCAGGCCCGCTCGGCGGGCAGCCTGGACGAGCTCCTGGTGGACCCCGAGTTCCTGGTCCGGGCCGACCCGTACATCCTGCTGCCCGTCCTGCACCGGGCGGGCAGCCCCGCCGCCCGCTCGGCGGCGGCCGTCTACCGCGCCTCCGCCCACCGGCACGTCGGCGCGGACCCGGTCACGCGGCGGCAGCTGCTCGGCGTGGATGCCGCCCGCCTCGGTGACCACGCCCTGGCGGCCGGACTGGCCCGCGAACTGCCCTGGCGGGTCGTCTGGTCGACCGGCTCCGAGATGGACACCCGGCTGCTGGCGTCGCTGCCCGGCACGGTGGTCGCGCGTGCGCTGACCACTTCCGTTCCCAAGGTCTTCACCCGTGTGGAGGGATGCCTCACCGCTCTCCTCGGCGAGCGCGACGGCACGCTGATCGCCGTCGACCTGGCCACCGGGCAGGCCGTCGGCGATCCGATGCCCGGGCACGGCGCGCGCCTCGACGGGCTGGCGCAGGTGCGCGCCGATGGACGGACCGTGGTCGTGGCCACCGGCGGCGGAGCCGTACGCCTGTGGGACCTGGAGACCCGCCGCCCACTCACCGTGCCCCGTGGGCCCCGCGAGCCACGCGGCGAGATCGTGGGACTCACCAGGGCACTGCCGGACGGCCGTCCGCTCCTCATGACCTGGGACGGCCGTCTGCTCCACCTGTCGGACCCGGTCACCGGCGAGCCCGTGGGCAGGCCCCTTCCGCACACCCGGCGGGTCGACGCCGTCGTACCGGAGTCCGACGGCCGCTCTCCCGCTCTGGCGGTCAGCGTCGCGGACGGCCGGGTCCGCACCTGGGACCTGGCCACCGGACGCCCGCGCCGTACCCTCACGCACCGCGGTCTGCCGATTCTGGCCGGACACCCTGAGCATGCCAAGGACCACATCGCCGTTCTCCACGGCCGCCCTGTCCTCGTCACCGGCGGCTCCGATCCCGACCGGTACGGCAATGGCGGCGGAAGGCTGCAGATCCGGAGCCTTCTCACCGGCGAGCTGCTCGGTGCACCGGTGGGTTCCGACGACCCCCGGTCCGACTCCCGCTTCCCGCTCCCCTCCGGCCGGCGCACCATGCCGAACGACGTGGACACCGCCATGCTCGACGGGCGCCCCCTCGCCCTCGTCGTCAAGTGGCAGAACGACTGCTGTCCTTCGGCCGACCGGATCCAGGTGTGGGACCTCGCCTCCCGCAGCCTGTACGCACCTCCCCTGAGGGGCTGCCCGGACCGGGTTTCCACCCGCTTCAGCACGATCGCGGCCGTCGACGACGGCACGGTCCTCGTGGCCGTCAGGTGCATAGGCCCACGGCAGGGCCTCGAACCGGACTACACGCGGGAGGACCTGGTCAAAATCTGGGCCCTCGGCCCGGAGCAGGCACCCCGGCACCTGGACGGCGGACACTCGGGCCCCGTCCGGGCGGTCGCCGCCACCGTCACCGCCGGCCGGCCCGCCCTCCTCACCGGCGGCAGCGACGGTGCGGCGCGGCTGTGGGATCCGGAGTCCAGCCGCCCCACCGGCATGCGGCTGAGCGGCCATCGCAGTGCCGTACGCGCGGTCGCCTCGGTGCCCGTGGGCGAGCGCCGCCTCGCGGCCACGGCCGACAGCGACGGAACGGTGTGTCTGTGGGACGAGGCGACCGGCCGCTTCGAGGGCCGGCTCCCGGAGCATCACTCGGGCTCCGTCCAGGCCCTCGCGCACGCCGAGGTCGGCGGCCTCCCCGTCCTGCTGACCGGCGGCCGGGACGGTGTCGTCCGCCTCTGGGACCCGGCCGCCCGCCGGCCGCTCGGCGAACTCTCCGACAGCCCCGGCCGGGTCATCCACGCTCTCGGCACGGCGATGGTCGGCGGCCGTCCCGTCGCCCTGGCCGGCGGCACCGACGGCGCGCTGCGGCTGTGGCACCTGGACACCGGACACCCCCTGGGCGTCGCTCTCCGCGGCCACCGCGGCCCCCTGTCCACCGTCGCCACAACCGTCCTCAGCGGTGTCCCCGTATGCGTCACAGCAGGTCAGGACGGCACCGTGCGGCTATGGGACCTCGACCGCCGCCGTGCTCTCGGCCGACCGCTCACCGCACCCGCGGCCCGGCCCCTCCGGGCCCTGGCCGCCACCGTGACCGACGGCCGTGCCGTGGCCGCCGCGGGCGCCGACGACGGCACCGTCGTCGTCTGGGACCTGGCCTCCCGGACACCCCTCGGCCCTCCGCTGCCCGGCCACAGCGACGCCGTGCTCGCCTGTACCTTCATCACCCGGGACACCCTGCTCACCGCAGGCCGCGACGGCACACTGAGGCTCTGGAGCCCCGAGACGTACACCGCCCGCCCCGATGCCCCGGACCGCCCGCGCCCCGAACACACCGAGCGGGTCATGGGGCTCGCCACGGCCGTCGGCCCCGCCGGCCGCCCCGTCCTGGTCAGCGACAGCGGGGGCGAGTACTGCGGCAACGCGCACTCCCTCCACGTCCGCCACGTTCAGGACCTTGCCACCGGGCACCCCATCGGCGAGCCCGTCCCCTCGTACGAAGGGCCGACCACCACCGCGGCGATCACCCCGGCCGAGCCGATGCCGGCCTACACCGCCGTACTCGACGGCTCCCCCGTTTCGTTCTCCTTTCACGGCTCGGACACCGTCCGCGCCCGTGACGCCGCCACCGGCAGGGACATCGCCCCGCCGTTGTGCCTCCCGCTCACCGTCAACTCGCTGACCACCACCGACGACGGCCACCTCGCCATCGCCTTCGGGCGCGAGGTGGCGGTCCTGGAGTGGCAGGGGTCACCACACCACCGGCAGCAGCAGTAGTAACTGGGCGCGCGCTGCTCGACGGCTTGGAACACCATCCTCAGCGCCCTTCCGCGTCGGACGTGACGATCTTCTCCGGCGGTTCCGCACGCGAGTCGATGCGCGAGGACCTGTCGTTCCGGGACCGTGCCCCTCCGAGGGCCTCCAGGTGATCGGAGGCCCCGGGGGATGGTCAGGTCACAGGCCGTCTCGGGTCGCCGTCTCCGGACCGGCTGGCCATGCTGGAGCTGGGAGCGGCCTTCTTCCCAGTGAGTAAGGAGCACAGCATGTCCACGGACCCGGTCGGACGATTCCTGACGGCTTTGGACCCGGACCACCGGAAAGCCATCAGCGCCAAACCGCGCGAGGAACAGGAACAGCTCGCGGCGGCCTGGGAACGGGAGCTGGAGGAGGACACCGAACTCGACTCCCTCGACGAGCTGTCCCCGCCGGCGGCAGAGGCCGAGGCGGCCCGCCGCGTCCTGGCCCGCGAGACCGGCTGAGACCTGTCCGGCCGATCACGCGTCTCGCCTAGGTGATTCCGGCCGGGCCGTGTCCGGTCACGGGCCGGTGCCCGGCGCACCGGACACCGGTCCCCGCGGAGGTGGGACATCCATGAGCGGCGGCGCGTATCACACGGCCGGTCTCTCCCAGGGAGCAGGTCGCCCGCATCTCGTGGTCGTCCCGTGGAACGGCCGACCTCCACACCGCCCACACCGCCCACATCACGGCATAACGACGTAACAGCAGGTCAGGCGCGCGCACCACTACGGCATCGGGGGCCTCGGGCGCGCTGGGACCGGGCCGATCGGTGCTGGTGCGCTTGTTCCTTCGCCTTCCGGCTGTGGAAAGCTTCTCGCGTGCCCACCTGGATAACCCCGCGCCGCTTAGGCGCTACCGCCGTCCTGTACGCCGTGTTCGTCGGCGGCTGGTATCTCGGCCAGCCCCTCCCTCACGTCGGCTGCGGCTCACCCGAACCGGTGACCGCTTCCGAGGTGACGATCGCGGAGCCCGGCGAGGTCATCAGGGACTTCGGCCGAAGCCTCGACGTCATGTCCCAGACCTTCACCTCGGAGATCGTCTCCACCAAGGGTGTCGTGTCGTGCGACGCGACACCCGACCCCCGCCTCCTGGCCTGGCTGACCGGCGACTGGCGCTGACCCGCGGCGGGGCCGGCCGTTTCACCCGCGCGCGGCCTCTCCCTTCGGTTCCGTGGCGGAGAGCGGTGTGGCGATGTCCTCCAGCGAGCGGCGTTCCGCGTTCACCGCCAGGAACGCCGCCACCAGACCGGCCGCGCACATCAGCCCGGCGCCGATCCGGAAGGCCAGGGCCGTGTCGCCGACCACGCCGGACGCGGTCAGGTCGGCGAAGATCAGCGGGCCGCTGATACCACCGACGGCGGTGCCGAGGGCGTAGAAGAAGGCGATGGCCATGGCGCGGGTCTCCATCGGGAAGACCTCGGAGACGGTCAGGTAGGCGCTGGAGGCGCCCGCCGACGCGAAGAACAGCACCACGCACCAGCAGGCGGTCATGGTCGTGGCCGTGAGCGAGCCGCGGTCGAAGAGCCAGGCCGTGCCGAAGAGCAGGATGCCCGACAGCAGATATGTGCCCGAGATCATGATCCGGCGGCCGACCGTGTCGAAGAGCTTGCCGAGGAGCAGCGGGCCCAGGAAGTTGCCCGCGGCGATGACGGCGAAGTAATAACCGGTGCTGCCGGTCGGCACGTCGAAGAAGGTGATGAGGATGGCGCCGAAGCCGAAGGTGATGGCGTTGTAGAGAAAGGCCTGACCGATGAAGAGGGAGAGGCCGAGGACCGCGCGGCGCGGGTAGCGGCCGAAGACGATCTTGGCGATCAGGCCGAAGCCGACGCTCTTGCGCTGGTGGATGGTGATCTCACCGGCCGGCGGCGGCAGCCGTTCCCCCTTCTCCTCCTCGATCCCCCGTTCGACGGACGACACGAGTGCGTCGGCCTTCTCTCCCTGGCCGTGGATGAACTGCCAGCGTGGGCTCTCCGGGACGTGCCGACGGACCAGGAGGACGACCAGGCCGAGGACGACGCCGAGGGCGAAGCTGAGCCGCCAGCCGAGGTCCTTGGGGAAGATGTCGGTGTCCAGCATCACGATGGACAGCAGGGCGCCGCCGATCGCGCCGAGCCAGTAGCTGCCGTTGATGATGAGGTCGACCCGGCCCCGGTAGTGGGACGGGATCAGCTCGTCGATCGCGGAGTTGACGGCCGCGTACTCGCCGCCGATGCCGAAGCCGGTGAGGAACCGGAAGAGGAAGAACCACCAGGACTCGAAGGAGAGGGCGGTCAGCGCGGTCGCCGCCAGATAGACGAGCAGCGTCACCATGAACAGCTTCCTGCGGCCGTAGCGGTCGGTCAGCCAGCCGAAGAACAGCGCCCCGGAGCACGCGCCCGCCACATACAGGGCGGCGGCGAGACCGGTGATCTGGGCGGAGGTGATGTCCAGGCCGCTGCCTTCCTCGGCGATGCGGCCGGCGACGTTGCCGACGATCGTGACTTCCAGTCCGTCCAGGATCCAGACGGTGCCCAGGCCGATCACGATCATCCAGTGCCACCGTGACCAGGGCAGCCGGTCCAGGCGGGCCGGGACGGCCGTGGTGACGGTTCCGGTGGAGGCGGGCACCGAGGCCGGCGACGGTTCCCCTGTCATGGCTCCCTCTCCGCCGGGCTCCGTCGAGCGGATGCCTCCCGTGCGCCCTGGGCCAGGAGGAAACACGCCCGCCGTGCCGGAGGCCGGGGCCCGCCGGACGGGCCCTACGCCCCCAGCATGCGGGAGACCGTGTAGATCAGCAGCCCGGCGAGGGAGCCGACGACCGTGCCGTTGATGCGGATGAACTGGAGGTCGCGGCCGATGTTGGCCTCGATCTTCTTCGTCGTGTGCTCGGCGTCCCAGCCCGCCACGGTGTCCGTGATCAGGGAGGTGATCTCCCCCCGGTAGGTGGTGACGACGTACACCGCAGCGCTCTCCAGCCAGCCGTCGACCTTGCCCTGCAGCCTGGGGTCGGCCGCCATGCGGGCGCCCAGCGACAGCAGCGAGGCCCGTACGCGCAGCCGCAGCTCGCTGCGCTCGTCCTCCGCCGCGGAGACGATCATGGATCGTACGGCGGTCCAGGCGGAGGCGATCAGGTCCTGGACCTCGTCACGGTCGAGGATCTCGCCCTTGAGGCGTTCGATCCGGGCGCGGGTCTCGGTGTCGGACTGGAGGTCGGAGGCGAAGTCGGCGAGGAAGCGGTCGAGGGCGCCGCGCGCGGGGTGGGAGGGCATGTCGCGCATCTCGGTGACGAAGCGCAGCAGCTCCTTGTAGACGCGGTCGCCGATCTTGCGGTCCACGAATCTCGGGGTCCAGCCGGGGGCCCCGCCGTGCACGGCGTCCATCACGTAGTCGCCGTGCAGCACGAGCCAGTCGTGGGCGCGGGCGACGACGACGTCGACGGCCTTCTTGTGGCCGCCGTCGGCGACGATCCTCTCCAGCATCTTGCCCATGCCGGGCGCGATCTCCTGGGCGTCCGCGCGGCGGGTGATCGCCTCGCCGACCACCGCCTGGACGTCGGAGTCGCGCAGGACGGTCAGCGCGCCGCGCAGGGCGGCCGACAGTTCGGCGGTGACCCGGTCGGCGTGCTCGGGCACCGCCAGCCAGGCGCCGAGCCGGCGGCCGATGCCGACGGAGCGCAGCCGCCCGCGGACGACGTCCCCGGAGAGGAAGTTCTCGCCGACGAAGTCACCCAGGGAGACGCCGAGCTGGTCCTTCTTGGTGGGGATGATCGCGGTGTGCGGGATGCGCAGGCCCAGCGGGTGGCGGAACAGGGCGGTCACGGCGAACCAGTCGGCGAGCGCGCCGACCATGCCCGCCTCCGCCGCCGCGGCGACGTAGCCCGCCCAGGCTCCGGCGCCCGCGTCGGACGCCCACTTGGCGAGGACGTACACCACGGCGACGAACAGCAGCAGCCCGGTGGCGATGAGCTTCATCCGGCGCACTCCGCGCTGCTTCTCCTCGTCCGCCGGACTGAACGTCGTCATCGTGCGGTGTGTGACGCCACCGGCGCGGGCCTGCGTACGCCGGCCTTCACCGCCCCGGTCCCGGTCCCCCGCGTTTCCGGTGGCTTCCGGGCCCTCAGAGCCCTCCGGGCCCCTTGTGCTCCCTGTGCTCCCTGTGTTCGCGGTGTCCGTGGCGTCCGCCTCGCTCATCCGCTCGATCCGTTCATCCGTTCCGCCCTGCTTCATCCGCTCCGCCCGTTCGGTGATCCCTCACACATTGTCCCTTCCTGACCGACTCCCGGAACGGAACAGGAGTTCCCGGCGTCTGTCCAATGAGTGGCCGGCAGCGGCCCGACAGTGGCCCGATGAGCTCCCGACAAGGGACTTCGGAGGGGATTCCGCCTGGAGATCAGGAGGAACGCAGGACGAGACCAGGGGAAAATCGGGGGGAAATCAGGGCAATCCGCGACGCGAGCCCAGGGTGGACCTCAGGGGGAAGTCAGAGGGAAGTCAGGGGCGAAGTCGGGTGACTGCCAGGAGGATCTCAGTGGGGACCCCAGTGGAATCTCAGCGGGGTCCCGTCGGACCACCGCCCGTCCATGACACATCATGGGCTCATCCGTACGGAGTCTCGGACTCCGACCGTCCGAGGAGAACAGAACAACATGACCGGGGGACGTGACGGGGGCGCGGGAACGCCTCCCACGAAGTACCGCGCCCTGCTCGCCGCGGTGATCGCCGCGATCGTGGCGGTGTCCGCGGCCATATACGTCGGGGTGTCCGGGGTGCCGTCCGGCCTGTACGCCGACGGTACGAGGGACCGTGTCACCCTCGCCGACGGCCGCGACGGGCGCCGGAACCCGGCCGCACCGGCCTCCACCGGAACCTGGGTCTCCTCCTGGGCGGCCTCCCCGGTCAGCGGCGAGCCCGGCACCGAGACGACCGGCCTCGCGGACCGCTCGCTGCGCAACGTCGTGCACACCAGCGCCGGCGGCACCGCCGCCCGGATCACCCTGTCCAACCTCTACGGACAGTCCCCGCTCACCCTCAGCCACGCCTCGATCGCCCTCTCCGCGGGTCGAGGCAACGCGGCGGCACTCGCCGACACCATGCGGCAGGTCACCTTCCGGGGCGGGAGCACCGTCGTCGTCCCGGCCGGGGGCCAGGTGACGAGCGACGCCGTACGCATCACCGTCCCGCCCGACGGAGACGTGCTGGTCACCACGTACTCCCCCACCGGCTCCGGACCGGTCACCCGCCACACGTACGCACGCCAGACCTCGTACGCCGCCGTCGGCGAGCACACCAAGGACACGACCGGCGCCGTGTACACCGAGGAGAGCGCCTTCTGGCGCTACCTGACCGGGCTGGACGTGCTGAGCAGGGACTCGGAGGGCACCGTCGTCGCCCTCGGCGACTCGCTCACCGACGGCAGCACCTCCACCACCGGCGCCAACAACCGCTGGCCGGACGTCCTGTCCGACCGGCTGCGCGAAGCGGCCGCGGCAGGACGGGACGTACCGCGCTACAGCGTCGTCAACAGCGGCATCAGCGGCAACCGCGTCCTCGCCGACGGCCTCGGCCGCCCCCCGGAGAACCCCAGCGCCCTGAACCGCTTCGACCGTGACGTCCTCGGCCGTACGAACGTCAAGGTCCTCGTCGTCGACCTCGGCATCAACGACATCCTGCGCGACCCGGACCTCGCCGACCCCGACGCGGTCGTCGGCGGCCTGAACACCCTCGTCGACCGGGCCCACGCCCGCGGGCTGAAGGTCGTCGGCGCGACGCTGATGCCGTTCGGCGGCCACCGCGGATACACCGACGCGCGCGAGGCGGTACGGCAGCGGATCAACACGGAGATCCGCGCGGGGCGCGTCTTCGACGCCGTCGTCGACTTCGACGGGGCACTGCGCGACCCGTACGACCCGCGCCGGCTGCGCCCCCTCTACGACTCGGGCGACCATCTGCACCCGAGCGACCGGGGGTACACGCGGATGGCCGAGATCTTCGGCCTGGACGACCTGTCGGGCGGGCCGCCGGCGCAGATGTAAGGGCGGCCGGACCGGCCCCACGCTCCACGGCAACTACCGGTGACCGGTCAGCGGTCCTGCTCGGGGGTCCGGTCAGCGGTCCTGCTCAGCAGTCCTGCTCAGCGGTCCCGGTCGCGGCGGCGTTCGCCCTGCTCCTCGGTCCGCCGGCCGTGCGGGGAGTCGAAGCCGAGGGAACCGTGGCCGAAGCCGCCGTGGCCGGGGGAGGCCTGGCCCGGCCAGGAGGCGTCCAGCTCACGGCGGTCCGCGTCGTCGCCCGCCACCTCCCCGCGGCGGTCCGCCTTGCGCTCCAGCTTCTCGCGGCGGCGCTCCTCACGGAGCTGCTGCTTCTCCGCCCGGGTCAGCTTGCGCTTGACGCCGACGCCGCCCCAGAAGGCGAAGCCCGAGACGATCACGCGCGGGGCGCCCGGCTCGCCCTGCACGCCCTCCTCACGGTGGTCGAAGCCACCCATGACGCCGATGCCGCGGACGACGACCTCGACACCCTGCGGGACGATGACATCGATCCCGCCCATGATCGCGACCGCGTTGATCACGATCTCGCGGTCCGCGAAGTCCGCCTCGCGCAGATCTATCTCGCCGCCGCCCCAGAAGGCGAAGCAGTTGAACTTCCGCGGCGCCGTCCACCGGCCCTTGCGCTGGAACCCCGACATCACGGCGACGGCCCACGTCGACGGCGCGTCACCGCCGACGCCCACCCGGCTCGCCCAATCGCCGCCCGGCTCGGGGGACTTCGTCAGGGAGACGACGGGGACGGACACTCCGGGGGCAGGCAGGTCACGGGTGATCGGCTCGAGTTCCCGGTAGGTCCGCGCCTTGTACGTCGCGTCCAGCCGCTCCTCGAACTCCTCCATGTCCAGGCGCCCCTCGGCGACGGCGTCCCGCAGAACGGCGGCGACGCGCTCGCGGTCGGCATCGGAGGCGCGGAGGTCCGGGGCTGCGTCGTCGGTCATACACAGCAGCCTACGAGGTCCCCCCGACCGAGGGCTACGAGACCACCCGCCCGACACCCTCGTCCCGGCCCTTTGAGGCATCCCCGGCGTCCCCGGCGGCCGACACGTCCCCTGCGGCCGAGGCGTCCTGGGCGGCGGCCTCCCTCTGATCCGCCTGCCCCGCCCGCTCCGCGTACATCTTCGCAATCACGGTCTCGATGTCCGGCTCCCGCACCGAAAGGTCCACCAGCGGGTACTGCGCCGCGATCCGCGCCACCAGCGGGGCCGCCGACTCCGCCGCCGGGAACGCCAGCCACTGCCTCGGCCCCTCCACCCGCACCACCCGCGCGGGCGCCGGCGCGTCGATGGGCGGCACCTCCCGTTCCAGGTCCACCACCAGCGTGCGTTCGCTTTCCCCCGCCCGGTGCAGGCCGGCGAGCGGACCGTCGTACATCAGGCGGCCGTGGTCGATGACCATCACCCGCGAGCACAACTGCTCGATGTCCTGCAGGTCGTGCGTGGTCAGCAGCACCGTCGTGGCCCGTTCGGCGTTCAACTCCCGCAGGAAGTCCCGCACTCTGGTCTTGGAGATGACGTCCAGACCGATGGTCGGCTCGTCCAGGTACAGCACCTCCGGGTCGTGCAGCAGCGCCGCCGCGATGTCGCCGCGCATCCGCTGCCCCAGGGAAAGCTGCCGTACCGGAGTGTCCAACAGGTCACCCAGGTCGAGCAGTTCGACGAGCCGGTCCAGGTTCGCGCGATAACGGGCGTCGGGAATCCGGTACATGCGGTGCATCAGCCGGTACGAGTCGAGCAGCGGCAGATCCCACCACAGCGTCGTCCGCTGCCCGAACACCACCCCGATACGGTGCGCCAGCCGCATCCGCTCCCGGGTGGGGTCGATGCCGGCCACCCGCAGTCGGCCCCCACTGGGGGTGAGAATCCCGGTCAGCATCTTGATCGTGGTCGACTTGCCCGCGCCGTTCGGCCCGATGTAGCCGACCATCTCACCGCGTGCCACGGAGAACGAGAGCGAGTCCACGGCCCGCACCTGCCGCCGCTCCCGCTTCAGGAACCCGGTCTTCTTCCGCACGTCGAAGACCTTCTCGACCCGGTCGAGAAGGATGAACTCCCGCTCGTCGCGGCTCCCGTCGCCGCCGCTGCTGCCGCCGCCGCTGCCGCTGCCGCTGCCATCACCCTCGTCATACGCGCTCGCGCTGTCGTCGCCCACGGCTAACTCCCTGTACTCCGATACGAACGCAGCCCCGCCCGCCACGCCAACCCCGCCAGCGCGCAGCACACCGCCGCCACCGGCGGCGCCATGAACGCCACCCATTGCGGCAGGTCCAACGGATACGGCCGCCCCAGCACATAGGACGCGGGCACCCAGTTGACGAAGGCGAGCGGCAGTACGAACGTCATCCCGCGCACCAGTTCCTGCGCGAACACCACCGGCGGATACTGCAGCATCGTCTGACCGCCGTAGGTGAACGCGTTCTGCACCTCGGACGCGTCCTGCGCGACGAACTGGAAGGCCGCGCCCCCCACGAACACCGCGCAGAAGATCGCCGCGCCGCTGACCACCGTCACCGGCATCAGCAGCAGCTTCGGCACCGTCCAGACGATGTCGAGCGAGGCGACGGCCCAGCCGAGGACCAGCAGCCCCTGCACCAGGCGCCCGACGCGGCGCAGGGCGAAGCGGTCCGCGGCGACCTGCGCGAGCACCGGTACCGGCCGCACCAGCAGCGTGTCGAGCGTGCCGTCCCGCACCCGGCGCCCCAGCCGGTCCATCGAGCCCAGCGCCAGATCCGCGATGCCGAACGACACGATGGACAGGCCGTACAGAAAGGCCACCTCGGCCAGGACATGGCCGGCCAGCACGTCGACGTGCGAGAACATCAGCGCGATGCCGACGAAGTCAAGGCCGGTCACCACGACCCCGCCGATGGTCGTCAGTACGAACGACGTCCGGTACACCATGGTCGAACGGATCCACATCCCCGCGATCAGCCCGTACGCGCGCACCCCCTGCGCCGGCCCGAACCTCCCACCGGCCCTCCCATCGGACCTCTCACCGAACCTCCCATCGGCCCGGCCGCCGACCCGCCCGCCGTCCTCTGCCGCCCCAGGCCGCCCGCCGTCCTCTGCCACGCCGGGCCGCCCTCCGCCCTCAGCCACCCTGAACCACCACCCGCCGTGTCGCCGCCGACTGCAGCAGCCGCCCCGCCACCAGCAACGCCACCGCCCAGGCGCCCTGGAGCGCGAAGACCCGCAGCGCGCTCGTCTCCCCCAGCAGGACGTCGGCCGGCCCCTGGAGCAGCGCCGCCCAGGGCAGCATCCGTACGACCTCGCCGAACACGCCCGGGAACACGTTCAGCGGCAGCACCATGCCCGAACAGAGCATTCCCACGATCATCAGCATCTGCATCGCCCCCGTACCGTCCATCAGCCAGAACGCGCTCAGCGCCACCAGGTAGCGGATCGCGTAACTGACCACCATCGCGAGCAGCACCGTCGTCAGGAAGGCGGCCCAGGTCAGCGGATCGTCCGGCAGCGCCACCGGGAAGACCGTCACCCCGAACAGGAAGGGGATCACGCCCCGCCCCAGCAGCTGGAACACCGACCGGCCCAGATCCTGCGCCAGCCACCACCCCTGCAGGTCGGCGGGCCGGTACAGATCGATCGCGATGGCACCCGTACGGATCCGCTCCATCAGCTCGACCTCGAAGCCGCCGCCCTGAATAGCCAGCGTCGCGTACAGCGCCTGCCCCAGCCACACGTACGTGACCGCCTGCGCCTGCCCGTATCCCCCGAGGTCCGGCCGCTCGTTCCACAGCGCCAGATACGTGTACACGAGGATCAGACCGAAGACGGTGTTGGTGAACACCCCGGCCGCCGTCGCCGCCCGGTACGTCGCATACCGCCGGAAGCCGCCCACCGCGACCGCCCCGTACAACCGGGCCGAGCCTCCCCCCACCACCCGCCTCCGCCCCTCGCCTCGCACAACGCCCCTCGCCTCGCCCAGCGCCCTCGCCGACACCCAAGCGCACGAACCTAGTACCGGCAGCCGATGCCCAGCCAGGCATTTTCCGGTTGCCGAGAGCCATACGGGTGAGAAGCCGTACGGCGGGCCGACACGCGCCGCCGACGGGAACGAACCGCCGGATGCGACAGTCTTCTCCAAGGGGGACGCACGACACGTACACGCACGCATCACGCGTACCGACTGAACCAGCCTTAACGGCCGAACCGGCCGTAATAGCTGGAACGGCAGTAATGGCCGGAATAGCCGTACTTTCAGAAAAAAGCGAAACAGGAGTCCGTGCACGACATGAGCGACGAGCCGCAGCCACAGCAGCCCGGCCAGAGCAAGCGCACACGCACGCGCACCGGATGGCGCCGGATCGTCCCCACCTGGCGGATGACGCTCAGCACCTTCCTCGTCGGCGCACTCCTGCTCATCGGCGGTTTATTCCTCGGCTACCACCTCGTGCACATTCCGTCCGCCAACGCCCTCGCGATCAAGCAGGCCAACGTCTACCTGTACACCGACGGCTCCGTCATCGCCCGGGACGGCGAGGTCAACCGGGAGAACGTCGGCCTCGGCCGGATCTCCAAGGAGGCACAGCACGCCATCCTCGCCGCCGAGGACCGCGACTTCTACACCGAGTCCGCCGTCGACCCCCAGGCGATGCTCCGCGCCGCCTGGAACACCGCCACCGGCAAGGGCAAGCAGTCCGGCTCCACCATCACCCAGCAGTACGTGAAGAACTACTACCTCCAGCAGGAGCAGACCGTCACCCGCAAGGTGAAGGAGTTCTTCATCGCGATCAAGCTGGACCGCGAACAGAGCAAGGACAAGATCCTCGAGGGCTACCTCAACACCAGCTACTTCGGCCGCAACGCCTACGGCATCCAGTCCGCAGCCCAGGCCTACTACGGCATGGACGCACAGGACCTCGACGCCGGCCGCGCCGCCTACCTCGCCGCCCTGGTCAACGCCCCCAGCCAGTACGACGTCATCGCCCACCCGGAGAACCGCCCCGCAGCCGAGTCCCGCTGGAACTACGTCCTGGACGGCATGGTCGAGAAGGGCTGGCTGAGCCGGACGGAGCGCGCCGGCCTGAAGTTCCCCACGCCCAAGGAGAGCACCAACTCCACCGGCATGTCCGGCCAGCGCGGCTACATCGTGCGGATCGTGAAGGACCACCTCATCCAGAACAAGATCGTGGACGAGGAGCAACTCGACGCGGGCGGCTACCGCATCACCACGACCCTGCAGAAAAACAAGCAGGACGCCTTCGTCGACGCCGTCAACGACAACCTGATCGACCGGCTCGACCAGAAGGAGCGCAAGGTCGACACGTACGTCCGCGCGGGCGGCGCCGCCGTCGAACCGAAGACCGGCAAGGTCCGCGCGATGTACAACGGCATCGACTACGTCAAGCAGTACACCCCCAACGCCACCCGCAGGGATTACCAGGTCGGCTCCATCTTCAAGCCGTTCGTCCTCACCGCCGCCGTCGAGAACAGGGCCAGCACCCAGGACGGCCACCCCATCACCCCGAACACCGTCTACGACGGCACCAACAAGCGACCCGTCCAGGGCTGGTCCGGCGGCCTCTACGACCCGGCCAACGAGGACGACCGCTCGTACGGCGACATCACCGTCCGCGAGGCCACCGACAAGTCCGTCAACGCCGTCTACGCCCAGCTGGCGGTCGACGTCGGCTCCGACAAGGTCCAGCAGACCGCCATCGACCTCGGCATCCCCTCCACCACACCCGAACTGACCCCGTCCCCCTCCATCGCCCTCGGCGTGGCCACCGCCAGCGCCCTGGACATGGCCGAGGCGTACGCGACCCTCGCCAACCACGGCGTGCACGGCGACCACACCATGATCGAGAAGATCACCAAGGACGGGAAGGAAACGGTGCCGCTGCCCGAGCGGAAGACCCGCCAGGCCGTCAGCCGCGAAGCCGCCGACACCACCACCACCGTCCTGCGCGGCGTCGTCCAGAACGGCACCGCGACCGCCGCCCTGGGCGCGGGCCGCCCCGCCGCCGGCAAAACCGGCACCGCGGAGGAGGACAAGGCCGCCTGGTTCGCCGGCTACACCCCCGAACTGGCCACCGTCGTCACGATCATGGGCCAGAACCCGGTCACCGCCGCGCAGGAGAAGCTGTACGGCGCGATGGGCCTGCCCCGCGTCAACGGCGGCGGAGCCCCCGCCGAGATCTGGGCCCAGTTCACCCGGGAGGCACTGGCGGGCGAACCCGTCAGCGACTTCGACCTCGCACCACAGGCGGACGCCGAGCGGACCGCGCCACCGACCGCCGATACCGGTTCCCGCCCACCCACGACCGCCCCGGACGACGGCACGCCCACCACCCCCGGACCGGACGAGAACACGAGCCGGATTCCGGGCCCGGACGGCGGCACCCGCGAGGTCAGCACCGAAGGCGGGACGAACCAAGGAACCGGCGGCGCCACCACGACCGACGGCACCACGGACGGCAGCACCTCCACCGGCGGCACCACGGACGGAACCACCGGCGGCGGCACCACGGGCGACACGGACAACGGCGGAACCGGGGGAACCGGGGGAACGGACGGCGAGAACCCCGGCCCGGGCGTCCACGGCGGCCTCGCCGGCTTCATCCCACGCCCCCGCGGGGAATGACCGCGCCGCGCAGAAAGCGGCCGCCCTCAGCACTCAGCGCTCAGCGCTCAGCCCCTCAGTGCCCCGACGTCGCCTTCAGCCCCACCACGGCGACCACCAACAGGCACACGAAGAAGATCCGGGCGGCGGTCACCGGCTCCCCCAGCACCGCCATGCCCAGCACCGCCGCCCCGGCGGCACCGATCCCCACCCACACGCCGTACGCCGTACCGATCGGCAGCGTCTTCGCCGCGTACGACAGCAACACCATGCTCGCCACGATGCCGGCGCCGGTGAGCACACTGGGAACCAGCCGGGTGAAACCCTCGGTGTACTTCATCCCGATCGCCCAGCCGACCTCGAGCAGACCGGCAACGATCAACAGAACCCACGCCACGACAGGCACCTCCGGGACACACGTCGACGAATCAACGAATCGTCGAATCGAAACGGGAGTGCGTCGTCTTTGCCTCACCCCGGTACGGCGCGTCTCGTCGGGGCCCAGTGGGTTCCCCCACTCTAAAGCCCTGGCCAGGCAGCCGGAAGGGCTGGTGACCATGGTCACCAGCCCTTCCGTCCACCACCACGGCAACGCCGCGACGGCCCACGGGTCTACAGGTACAGGCCCGTCGAGTCCTCCGACCCCTCGAACCGGTCCGCGGCCACGGCGTGCAGATCACGCTCCCGCATCAGCACGTACGCGGCACCCCGCACCTCGACCTCCGCACGGTCCTCCGGGTCGTACAGCACCCGGTCACCCGTCTCCACCGTCCGGACGTTCTGTCCCACCGCGACGACCTCGGCCCAGGCCAGCCGGCGGCCGACCGCCGCCGTCGCGGGAATCAGGATGCCGCCCCCGGACCGCCGCTCGCCCTCACTCGCGTCCTGCCGCACCAGTACACGGTCGTGCAGCATCCGGATGGGCAGCTTGTCGTGCCGGGGGTCGTGCTCGTTCTTCTTCGCGCTCACGCCTGAAACCTACCTGCCTTGGCCACGGACGTACGCAATCGGGTCCACGCACGCCCCGGGCCCGAGTACGAGTCGCGTCCTGGTACAAGTTCCGGGTACGGGTACGGGTAACGAGTCCGAGTACGGGTATCGGGTACGGATCAACGCCTGCGCCGACGCGACCCCAGAGTCAGCAGCCCCACCACACCCACCACTACCACCACCGCGGCCGGCACGACCCGCTCCAGCCGCGGCGCACCGTTCACGTCCACGAACTGCGCCTTGACGTCGCTCACCGCACGATTCACGCCGACGTACGCCCTGCCGAGCGTGTGATCGACGTTGGAGGCGACCCTGGCCTTCGCGTCCCCGACGATCGTCTTCGGATGCACCCGCACGCCGATCTCGTCCAGGGTCTCGGCCAGCACCGCACGACGGCGCTTGATGTCCGCCTCGATCTGCGCCGGGGTCCTGGTGTCCGCCGTGTCCGCCACCGTGTCGCCTCCGAAATCCGCTGAAACCATAAAAGCCGTACCTGTGCCGGACAGTCTGTCAGCTTCGCACCGCCCCGCACGGTCAGGGCACCCGGATACCCTCGATCCCGGCACCCGATCCACCCAGCGCGTACGTACGAGGAGACCAGACCGATGAGCGAACGCCTCGAGCCCGGAGCCCCGGCCCCCGCCTTCACCCTGCCCGACGCCGACGGCAACGAGGTGTCCCTGGCCGACCACAAGGGCCGCAAGGTCATCGTCTACTTCTACCCGGCGGCGCTCACACCCGGCTGCACCAAGCAGGCCTGCGACTTCACCGACAACCTCGACCTGCTGACCGGCGCGGGCTACGACGTCATCGGCATCTCCCCCGACAAGCCCGAGAAGCTCGCCAAGTTCCGCGAGAAGGAGTCCCTGAAGGTGACCCTCCTCGCCGACCCCGACAAGCAGGTCCTGGAGGCGTACGGCGCGTTCGGCGAGAAGAAGCTGTACGGCAAGACGGTCGTCGGCGTGATCCGCTCCACGATCGTCGTCGACGAGGAGGGCAAGGTCGAACGCGCCCTCTACAACGTCAAGGCGACGGGCCACGTGGCCAAGATCATCAAGGACCTGGGCGTCTGAGCCTGGGTAACGTCGAAAGCGGCTCGTACCGGCTCCCCGGTACGAGCCGCTTCGCATTCCATGCGTGACCGTCCGATAAACGGTTCGTTACTCCGTACGAGGCCACGAACGGGTGGCCTCGTACGGAGGGACTCGATGGTGGCAAGCGCGTACACCAAGGAGCGGCTGGAGGAGGCGGCTCGGGGCTCACGGACGTTGTCGGAGGCGTTGGTGCGGTTGGGGGTGGATCCGAGGAGTTCGACGCGGCGGTACGTGCTGGGACGGATGAAGAAGCTCGGGGTCGACACGGCGCGCTTCCAACGTGAGGGGGTGAAATGGACCCGAGACGTCCTCCAAGAGGCAGTCTCGGCCTCCACGAACATGTGCGAGGTGTTGCGGCATCTCGGATTGGAGGTGGTCGGTGGGCACCACACGCACATCAGCCGCCGGATCAAGGAGTACGGCCTCGACATCTCGCACTTCCAGATGCCGACCCGAAGGGGCAAACCCTGGCGCCCGCGGAAGCCGGAGAACCTGCTCGTCGAGCAGCCACCCGCCCAGGCCCGGCGCGTCCCGAGCGACCGGCTCAAGTGGGCGATGACCACCCTGGGCGTACCGGAGCAGTGCACCCTCTGCGGTACCGGAAGCGTCTGGCGGGGACGCCCGCTCCCCTTGGAGGTCGACCACGTGGACGGCGACTGGCGAAACAACCACATCGAGAACCTGCGGCTCCTCTGCCCCAACTGTCACTCGACAACGGACAATTACCGGGGACGCGGCAAGGGACGTGCGAGCCGATGAGCAGTGGTGTGCGGTACACCCGCGATCGGCTGGCAGAAGCTGCCGCGCAGTGCTCCAGCCTCGATGAGGTGGTCACCTTCTTCGGTACCCAGCCGTACAGCTATCTCCGCAAATACCTCACAAAGCGCTTTGCTCACTTCGGGATCGACATCTCGCATTTCAGTCCTTCGGCCGGGCTTCCCCGGCCCACCGCCGAAGAGCTGCGCACGACAGTCGCCGAATCCGTTTCGATCGCTGCGGCACTTCGTCAACTAGGACGCCCTGCCAGCGGTACACAGCGCACCCTCCTACATCAGTGGGTCGCTGAGGAGAACATCTCAATGGCGCACTTTCTGGGACAGGCCCATCAGCGCGGCAAGCCCAGCGCGACGAACCCGCTCAGACGGCCTGACGACATCTTGGTCAAGCACGTCGGCAAACGTCGGACGAAGACCGCGCTCCTGCGTCGGGCGCTCTACGAAGTCGGCGTGCCCAATGAGTGCGTCGAGTGCGGCACTGGCCCCGAATGGCTGGGCAAGCCCATGACCCTGGAGGTCGATCACATCAACGGTGACTGGCGGGACGACCGGCGCGAGAATCTGCGGTTGCTGTGCCCGAACTGTCATGCGATCACCAGTACCTGGTGCCGAGGTGGCCAGCGACGGCATACTTCCGCCCAGTAAGGTGGAGCGGAGCTGGCGCCCGTACGCCAACGGCTGAGCGGCGATCTTTAGGTGGTCGTGTCTGTCGGTTCGAATCCGACCGGGCGTACAGACGGAGCGGCCCTGAACCCCGCCAGAGGCGCAGGGCCGCTCCCGAGTCACCCCAGCAGCTCCCGCACCGCCGGTACCAGCGCCCGGAACGCCTTCCCCCGGTGGCTGATGGCGTTCTTCTCCGCCGCGGAAAGCTCCGCGCAGGTCCTGGTCTCGCCCTCCGGCTGGAGGATCGGGTCGTAGCCGAAGCCGCCGGTGCCGGCCGGGGTGTGGCGCAGGGTGCCCCTCAGGTGGCCTTCGACGACGCGTTCCGTGCCGTCGGGGAGGGCCAGGGCGGCGGCGCAGGCGAAGTGGGCGCCGCGGTGGGTGTCGACGATGTCGGAGAGCTGGGCCAGGAGCAGGTCGAGGTTGGCCCGGTCGTCGCCGTGGCGGCCTGCCCAGCGGGCGGAGAAGATGCCGGGGGCGCCGCCGAGGACGTCGACGCAGAGGCCGGAGTCGTCGGCGACGGCGGGGTGGCCGGTGGCGCGGGCGAGGGCGTGGGCCTTGAGGAGGGCGTTCTCGGCGAAGGTGGTGCCGGTCTCCTTGACGTCGGGGACGTCGGGGTAGGCGGCGGCGCCGACGAGTTCGTGGGGCAGTCCGGCTTCGGCGAGGATCGACCGCAGTTCGGTGATCTTTCCGGCGTTGCGGGTGGCGAGGATCAGGCGGGTCATGGGGTCCAGTATTCCGGGCCCCATTTCCGCCGGCTGCTCCCCACCCTGTCCTACGGTGTGCAGACCTTCGTCAGTTCGCCGGCCGCGTCGGTGACCGGGCTGAGGTCGGGGGTGGTGTCGCCGTCCTCGACGGAGGTGCGGACGGTGCCGACGGCCTTGTCCAGGTCGTCGACGGCCTTGCCGATGTCGGCGTTGTCGGTCTGGTCGCCTATTTCGCCGAGGTTCTGGTCGATGGAGTCGAGGGACTCCTCGAGCTGGGTGGCGTCGTTGGAGGCGTTCTCGGCGGCCTGCTGGAGTTCGGTGACGCTGTCGGCGATGGCGTCGGCGGTCCGGACGCAGTCGAGTGCCTTGTCGACGGCGCTGCAGCCGGTGGTGAGTCCGGCGGTGAGTGCGACTGCCGCCAGTGTGGCGGCGACGGCTGTGGTGCGGCGTCGGCGGCTCGCGGCCATGGAACGGTCCCTCCCTGTGGGGCCGGGTGGCCCTCGTCGCCGGCCGGGTGTCCGGAGTCGATCCGTACGCCCGTACCCCTACGGACGCGGGGGTGGCCGGCGCGGTTGCCCGCGTCGGCCACGTCCTTTGGTACGTCCTTTACCTTTCGAGGACGCTATCAAGTGCGGTGCGCTGCGCGGTAGTCAGTTCGGCGCAGCCGGCGACGGCGAGGTCGAGGAGGGTGTTCAGTTCGGTCCGGTCGAAGGGCTGGGCCTCGGCGGTGCCCTGGACTTCGACGAAGCGGCCGTCGCCGGTGCAGATGACGTTCATGTCGGTGTCGGCGTGGACGTCCTCCTCGTAGCAGAGGTCGAGGAGGGGGAGGCCGTCGACGATGCCGACGGAGACGGCGCTGACGGTGCCGGTGAGGGGCCGGCGGCTGGCGCGGATGAGCTTGTTGTCCCTGGACCAGTTGATGGCGTCGGCGAGGGCGACGTAGGCGCCGGTGATGGCGGCGGTGCGGGTGCCGCCGTCGGCCTGGAGGACGTCGCAGTCGAGGACGATGGTGTTCTCGCCGAGTTGCTTGTGGTCGATGACGGCGCGCAGGGACCGGCCGATGAGGCGGCTGATCTCGTGGGTGCGTCCGCCGATGCGGCCCCGGACGGATTCACGGTCGCCGCGTGTGTTGGTGGCGCGGGGGAGCATCGAGTATTCGGCGGTCACCCAGCCCTCGCCGCTGCCCTTGCGCCAGCGGGGGACGCCTTCGGTGACGGAGGCGGTGCAGAGGACTTTGGTGTCGCCGAAGGAGACGAGGACGGAGCCTTCGGCGTGCTTGCTCCAGCCGCGTTCGATGGTGACCGGGCGGAGTTGTTCGGGGGTGCGGCCGTCGATTCGAGACATGGTGTCGAGCCTAGTCGTATACGGGAGGGGCCCCTTCCTCGTGCGGCGGGTGCGTCGCCGCTTGGAAGGGGCCCTCGGGCGCCGGGAGTTCCCGGCGTCAGGGTTCTCCGGATATTCCGTGGATTCCGGAGATTCCGGTTGTCACATCATGTCTTCGATCTCGGCCGCGAGGGGGTCGGCGTCGGTGCCGATGACGACCTGGATGGCGGTGCCCATCTTGACGACGCCGTGGGCGCCGGCGGACTTCAGTGCGGCGTCGTCGACCTTGGCGGGGTCGATGACTTCGGTGCGGAGGCGGGTGATGCAGCCTTCGATCTCTTCGATGTTGTCGATACCGCCGAGCCCGGCAACGATCTTCTCAGCCTTGGTGGCCATGTTCGCTCTCCCTGATCCGAACCGCTTTTGTCGCAGTAACCCACAGTTGGCCCAATTTTGCGAGCGGTTGTGCCGTCTGTGCCGAAGGATGGCGCCACGACAGCGGAACCGTCCCCAACTGGTCTACACCACAGGGGGGATCGGCGCCAAACCCTCTGGGTAAGGGGGCCTGATGAGTACGCAGAGTCCCGCCGGCGGCGGGCATCCTCAACCGGCTGGGCCGGCCTGACGTGTTCGGGGGCGCCGCCCGGGCATGGCGTTCCCGGGTGTCGTCTCCTAGTCTGGTGCCGGTCGTTCGAGCCCTCGGACCGCGGGTCCGGGGGCCTTTCCGTGCGTCCGGAGGTCGGCTTCGGCGGGGCTGCGGACGGGCACGGCGTGTAGTGCTCCGGTTGCGGAATCCGAGGGTTCCTTATACGGCCTTCATCATGCTAGAACAGGTCTACACCACTCAGTGGTGTAGACCACCACGATGGAGGAAGTATGAGCACCGCCACCGCCTCGGCGGCTCCCGCGAAGAAGCGGGGATCCGGCCTGTTCCAGGGCCTGCAAAAGGTGGGTCGCAGTCTGCAGCTGCCGATCGCGGTGCTGCCGGCGGCGGGCATCCTGCTGCGGCTCGGCCAGCCCGACGCGTTCGGCGCCGAGGGTCTCGGCTGGGACAAGGTCGCGGCCGTGTTCGCCACCGCCGGTGGCGCGCTCTTCGACAATCTGCCGCTGCTGTTCTGTATCGGTGTGGCCATCGGCTTCGCCAAGAAGTCGGACGGCTCCACGGCGCTCGCCGCCCTGGTCGGCTTCCTGGTCTACAGCAACGTCCTGAAGGCGTTCCCCGTCACCGAGGCGAAGGTCCAGGACGGCGCCGACATAGCCGCGACCTACAACAACCCCGGTGTGCTCGGCGGCATCCTGATGGGTCTGCTGGCGGCGGTGCTCTGGCAGCGCTACCACCGCAAGAAGCTGGTGGACTGGCTCGGCTTCTTCAACGGCCGCCGGCTCGTGCCGATCATCATGGCGTTCGTCGGCACCGCGATGGGTGTCTTCTTCGGCCTGGTCTGGGAGCCGATCGGTGACGGCATCTCGATGGTCGGTGAGTGGATCACCGGGCTCGGCGCGGTCGGCGCGGGTCTGTTCGGCCTGATCAACCGCGCGCTGATCCCGATCGGCATGCACCAGTTCGTGAACACCGTCTCCTGGTTCCAGATCGGCGACTTCACCAACGCCGCGGGCGAGGTCGTGCACGGCGACCTGAACCGCTTCTTCGCGGGTGACCCGGACGCCGGAATGTTCATGTCGGGCTTCTTCCCGATCATGATGTTCGGTCTGCCGGCCGCCGCGATCGCCATCGCGCACGCCGCCCGCCCGGAGCGCCGCAAGGCCGTGATGGGCATGATGATCTCCCTCGCGCTGACCTCCTTCGTGACCGGTGTGACCGAGCCCATCGAGTTCGCGTTCATGTTCATCGCCCCGGCGCTGTACGTGATCCACGCGGTGCTCACCGCCCTGTCCATGGCGGTCACCTGGGCGCTCGGGGTGCACGCGGGCTTCACCTTCTCCGCGGGCGCCATCGACTACGGGCTCAACTGGAACCTGGCGACCAGGCCATGGCTGATCATCCCCATCGGTCTGGTGTTCGCGGCGATCTACTACGCGCTCTTCCGGTTCGCCATCGTCAAGTTCAACCTGCCGACCCCGGGCCGCGAGCCCGAGGAGGAGGTCGAGGACACCACCAAGGCGTGAGCGGTCCTCGTCGTCCCACGGCGACAGCATGACCGAGGCCCC
>NZ_JBHSOA010000100.1:0-72751 GCF_042655885.1 Streptomyces chlorus | reverse complement strand
TCCGGGGCCTCGGTGCGAGCGGGCGGGCGTGCGGATCTGCGGGCGTGCGGGGTACGGGTGGTCAGATCACGTACGTCACGCCGGGCGCCGCCAGTTCCACCGGCCCGTCGTAGACCGCGCGCGCGTCGGCGAGGTTGACCTGCGGGTCGGTCCACGGGGCGATGTGGGTGAGGACCAGCCTGCGGGCACGGGCGCGGGCCGCCGACTCACCCGCCTCGCGGCCGTTGAGGTGCAGGTCGGGGATGTTCTCCTTGCCGGCGGTGAAGGCGGCCTCGCACAGGAACAGGTCGGTGTCGTGGGCGAGTTCGTCGAGCACCGTGCTCACCCCGGTGTCGCCGGAGTACGTCAGCGACTTCCCTCCGTGCTCGAGACGGATGGCGTACGCCTCCACCGGGTGCGCGACGCGTTCGGTGTGCACGACGAACGGGCCGAGCTCGAAGGTGGACGGCTTGACCGTGTGGAAGTCGAAGACCTCGCTCATGGAGGAGGCCGAGGGGGTGTCGGCGTAGGCCGTGGTCAGCCGGTGCTCCGTGCCCTCCGGTCCGTAGACCGGGATCGGGTCGCAGCGGCCTCCGTCATGCCGGTAGTAGCGCACCACGAAGTACGCGCACATGTCGATGCAGTGGTCGGCGTGCAGATGGCTGAGGAAGATCGCGTCCAGGTCGTAGAGACCGCAGTGGCGCTGCAACTCGCCCAGGGCGCCGTTGCCCATGTCGAGGAGCAGCCGGAAGCCGTCGGCCTCGACGAGGTAGCTCGAACAGGCCGATTCCACGGACGGGAACGACCCCGAGCAGCCGACGACGGTGAGCTTCATGAAGCAGAAACCTCCGCTGGCGGGGGAGTGAAAACGGGGGTCGTGCGGTTCGTCGAGCGTAAGGCGCAAAACCTTTGGTCGCTCCTCTGCCAGGGGCTGTTGTGGGGGAACTCACCTGTGCTGTCACTGGTTCGGCTGGAAGCGGTTCACGTGGGGCGTGCGAGAGGGCGCGCGGCTGCGGCCCGCGCCGGTACGGTCGGGTCATGAACACGTCGTGGTGGCTCGCACTCGTCGCGGTGGTCCTGCTCGCGCTGGTCGCCGCGCTCGTCGACGGATGGGGCCGGGGGCACCGGCCCCGCGTCCGGAGTGCGCCGGCCGGAGCGGGGACCGGTACGGACGAGGGGGGTGGCCGGCCCCGGCCCGCGGAGATCTGGTGGGCGGACGTGCCCTACGAGGAGGTGCCGCGGGCGGGGAACGGGGTGCCGGGGGGCGACGGGGCGTCGAAGGACCGGCCGTGCCTGGTGCTGGCGGTGCGCGGGGAGCGGGCGACCGTCGCGAAGATCACGACACGCTTCCGGGAGGAACGCGCCGGGGTGATCCCGCTGCCGCCGGGATCCGTCGGGGACGCCCGGGGCCGGGCGAGTTTCCTGGAGACGGACGAGCTGCGCGAGGTCCCGGTACGGGAGTTCCGGCGCAGGGTGGGGGTCGTCGACCCGGCGGTGTGGGACCGGGTCCGGTATCTGGCTCGGTGACCACTGTGCGGCGGGACGGCGAAGGGGCCGGAGTGGATCTCCGGCCCCTTCGTACTGCCCTTGTTCGTGTGCGTCCTGCCCTCGTGGGTCACGCCCAGAGCTGGCCCTGGAGCGTTTCGATGGCTTCCTCCGTCGTGGCGGCGGTGTAGACACCGGTCGACAGGTACTTCCAGCCGCCGTCGGCGACGACGAAGACGACATCGGCGCTCTCCCCCGCCTGGAGCGCCTTCTTCGCGACACCGATCGCGGCGTGCAGGGCGGCTCCGGTGGAGACACCGGCGAAGATGCCTTCCTGCTGGAGGAGTTCACGGGTCCGGGTGACGGCGTCGGCGGAGCCGACCGAGAACCGGGTGGTGAGGACGGAGGCGTCGTACAGCTCGGGCACGAAGCCCTCGTCGAGGTTGCGCAGGCCGTAGACGAGGTCGTCGTAGCGGGGTTCGGCGGCGACGATCTTCACGTCGGGCTTGTGCTCGCGCAGGTAGCGGCCGACGCCCATGAGGGTGCCGGTGGTGCCGAGGCCGGCCACGAAGTGCGTGATCGAGGGCAGGTCGGTGAGGATCTCCGGGCCGGTGGTGGCGTAGTGGGCGCCCGCGTTGTCCGGGTTGCCGTACTGGTAGAGCATCACCCAGTCCGGGTGCTCGGCGCCGATCTCCTTGGCGACCCGCACGGCGGTGTTGGAGCCGCCGGCGGCCGGGGAGGAGATGATCTCCGCGCCCCACATGGACAGCAGCTCCCGGCGTTCCCGCGAGGTGTTCTCGGGCATCACGCACACCATGCGGTAGCCCTTGAGCTTGGCTGCCATGGCCAGGGAGATGCCGGTGTTGCCGGACGTCGGCTCCAGGATGGTGCAGCCCGGGGTCAGCCGTCCGTCCTTCTCCGCCTGTTCGATCATGAACAGGGCCGGACGGTCCTTGATCGAGCCGGTCGGGTTGCGGTCCTCGAGCTTCGCCCAGATACGGACGTCGGCGGACGGCGAGAGCCGCGGCAGGCGCACCAGCGGGGTGTTGCCGACCGCGGCCAGGGGGGAGTCGTAGCGCATTCGGATCAGGCCGCACCGCCGGCCACGGCCGGCAGGATCGTGACGCTGTCGCCGTCGGTCAGCTTGGTGTTGATGCCGTCGAGGAAGCGGACGTCCTCGTCGTTGAGGTACACGTTGACGAAGCGGCGCAGCTGGTTGCCCTTGGTGTCGTCGATGAGGCGGGCCTGGATGCCCGTGTGCCGGGTCTCGAGGTCGGCGAAGAGCTCGGTGAGGGTGTTTCCGGTACCCTCCACCGCCTTCTGGCCGTCGGTGTACTGGCGGAGGATGGTGGGGATCCGGACCTCGATGGCCATGGCGTGGGGCTCCTGTCGGTGTTGTCGTCTGGTCGGTGGGCGCGCGGCGGCGCGGGTGGTGCGTGGGTGTGCGTACGTGGTGGAGCCGCCGGGGCTCACAGGCCGTACGGCGGGAGGCTCGGTGTCAACAGATGGCGCTGGCGAGTCTGCACAGGTCGACGTGCAGCCGCGCCACGAGCAGCTTGCCCGGCGTCCTGTCGCTCACGTCATGGAGAACCATGGGCTCATCGTATCGATTCCCGATGGCCGGATCCGAGTGTGGTCTCACACTTCGGAAGGTGGCCGATCGTTATGTGGGAAGGGGCAGGTCAGGGCCCCGGCCGGTGCTGCTCGAGCGGGCGTCGGGTGGGGGTCGGGAGCGCGTCAGTACGCCTCGACGACCTTGATCTCCTCCTCGGTGACCTCGCCGTCCACGATCCGGAACGAGCGGAACTGGAAGTCGCCGAGGCCGTCGGTGTCGGCGGTGGAGACCAGGACGTAGTGGGCGCCGGGCTCGCTCGCGAGGGCGATGTCGGTGCGGGAGGGGTGTGCCTCGGTCGCGGTGTGCGAGTGGTAGACGATCACCGGCTCCTCGTCGTTGTCGTCCATCTCGCGGTACAGCTTGAGCAGGTCCTTCGAGTCGAACTCGTAGAACGTGGGTGAGCGGGCCGCGTTCAGCATGGGGATGAAACGCTCGGGGCGGCCGGAGCCCGCCGGGCCCGCCACCACGCCGCATGCCTCGTCGGGGTGGTCCTCGCGCGCGTGGGCGACGATCCGGTCGTACAGGGCCTGGGTAATGGTCAGCATGAGGCTCAGGATAAGCAGACGGGCCGTCCCGTACCGAGGGGTGAGACGGGGCGGCCCGGATGCCGGACGTCGGGGCACCTTGACCGGCGGTCGTGCGGGAGTGCCACGAGTACTCCCGCACGACGGGTACGGCCACACGGCAGAACCCCACGGCCGGTGCTCCCGCACGGCCGGTAGGGGCTAGCCGCCGATTTTCTCGAACTTCGGCTCGCGGCCCTCGGTGATCCGCGGATCGCGGTTCTTGAGGGCCACCCAGCCGATCCCCAGGACGAAGGCCCAGCCGGCCATCACGTAGAGGCAGATCCTGGCCTCCGCGTCGATCGCGATGAGGGAGGTGACGAAGAGCAGGAACACGATGGCGATGTAGGAGCACACCGAGCCGCCGGGCGCCGGGAAGGAGGAGGCGGGCAGTCGGCCCGCGACCACCTGGCGGCGGTAGAGGATGTGGCTGATCAGGATCATCAGCCAGGTCCAGATGCCGGCCGCCGTGGCGATGGAGGTGACGTAGCCGAATGCCTTCTCCGGGACGACGTAGTTCAGGACGACGCCGATGCCCATGAAGACCACCGAGGTGGCGATGCCGAGCGCCGGGGTCTTGCTGGAGGACAGCCGCTGGTAGATCCGCGGGGCCTCGCCGTTTTCCGCGAGGGTGCGCAGCATGCGGCCCGTGGAGTACATCCCGGAGTTGCAGGAGGACAGGGCGGCGGTCAGCACGACGAAGTTGACGATGGCGGCGCCGGCCGGAATGCCGATCTGGGCGAAGGCCTCGACGAAGGGGCTGACTCCCGGCGCGAACTCGGTCCACTTGACCACGCACAGGATGACGGTGAGGGCACCGACGTAGAACAGGGCGATGCGCCAGGGCAGGGTGTTGATCGCCTTGGGGAGGGTCTTCTCCGGGTTCTTGGACTCGCCGGCCGTGACGCCGACGATTTCGATGGCGAGGTAGGCGAACATGACGCCCTGGAGGGTCATCAGGGACGACCCGATGCCCTTGGGGAAGAAGCCGTCGAAGGCCCAGAGGTTGGACACCGCGGCGGTGTCCCCGGCGGCGCTGAAGCCGAAGGTGAGCACGCCCAGCCCGATCACGATCATGCCGATGATGGCGGTGACCTTGATCATCGAGAACCAGAACTCGATCTCGCCGAACATCTTCACCGAGATGAGGTTGGCCCCGAAGAGGACGAGCAGGAAGACCAGGGCGGTGGCCCACTGCGGGATCTGTGGGAACCAGTAGTTGATGTAGATCGCGGCGGCCGTGAGTTCGGCCATACCGATGACGATCCACATCAGCCAGTACGTCCAGCCGGTGAAGTAGCCGAAGAACGGGCCGAGGAACTCCCGTGAGTACTCGGCGAAGGAGCCCGAGACCGGGCGGTAGAGCAGGAGCTCGCCGAGCGCCCGCATGATGAAGAAGATGATCACGCCGGCGAGGGCGTACATCACGATCAGGCTGGGTCCGGCCTTGGCGATGTTCGCCCCGGCTCCCAGGAAGAGGCCGACGCCGATGGCGCCGCCGATCGCGATCATCTGGACTTGACGGCCGTTGAGACCGCGCTCATACCCCTCGTCGGACACGGACTCCGTGTCGACCTGCGGTGAGGCCATGTGGTACGCGCCTTTCTCCACCCCGATCCGGGCCGCTGATGGGCCCCGGATCGAGTCTCGATCCCCCCGGACTGATGGAGCTGAGCGTGTCCGCTCGCGCCTGGCCGGCGGTTGCCGGCTCGGTGGCGCACCCGGCGGGCGTATCGATGGTGTTCGCCGGGTGGTCGTGCAGATCTATCACGACCGCAACACTGATCAGCAGCGATTCGTGGCGCACATCACAGGAGGAAGCGGGCAAACGTCACCCGAAAAACGTATAGGCGGCGGA
This sequence comes from Streptomyces chlorus, assembly GCF_042655885.1. Taxonomy (NCBI): domain Bacteria; kingdom Bacillati; phylum Actinomycetota; class Actinomycetes; order Kitasatosporales; family Streptomycetaceae; genus Streptomyces; species Streptomyces chlorus. Next base: position 67,251 of record NZ_JBHSOA010000100.1, on the reverse strand, counting down.
AGCCTTGACAGGATCGCCACACGGGCTTGAGTGTCCTCTGAGCGAACACGTCGGCGGACTTTTCCGAACATTTCGGTCAGATGTACGGCATGGGCGGCGCCCTGCGCCGAGAGCGCGGCGCCGTACCGGCGGGCGTGACACGGCGCTGTCGGCCACGTGGTTCCGCGAGCCGCACGGTGCGGCCCGGCAGTGCCGTAAGCCGCGCGGCCTACGGCATCAGTGTCGAGACGAGGGTTTCCTGGAGGCCGCCGAGCCACAGGTACGCCATCACCATGGGCTTGCGCGGATCCTCGTCCGGGAGGTGGAAGAGGAGGTCGGTGTCGTCCTCGTCGTCGATCTGCAGCCGGGACCCGATCGCCAGGCGCAGGTCGTTCAGCGCGCCGAGCCACTGCCGGGACTCCTCGGCGGAGAGTTCGAGCACCGCCCCTCCCCCGCCGGCCGCGGTGAGTTCGTCCAGGGAGCGGATCACCGCGAGGGCGTTCTCGCGCTTGCCGGCCCGCAGGTCGTTCTCGGTGAAGCGGCGGAACTCCGCGGAGTGCGCCCGCTGTTCCTCGGTGTCCTTGACCGAGGCGGGCTCCTCGGGGTCGCCGTAGGCGTCCGGGAAGAGCCGGCGCAGCACGGGGTCGGCGGGCGGTTCGCTCGGGCCCTCGGCGAAGAGTTCGGCGAGCGGGTCGCCGGAGGCCTCCGCGGCCGGGCCGGGGCCGATCAGCTCCATGAGCTGCACGGCGAGGGACCGGATGATGGAGATCTCGACGTCGTCGAGGGCGACGGCCGCGCCGCCGCCGGGGAGCGGTTCGAAGTGTCCTGACATGGAGGCGATTCGCTACTTCCGGTCCTGCGGGCGGGGTCGGGTCACGGGCGGGCTGCTTCTCGGTCCTGCCGGCGGGCTACTTCCGGTCCTGCTGGAGGGTGGCCCACAGGCCGTAGCCGTGCATGGCCTGGACGTCGCGTTCCATTTCCTCGCGGGTGCCGCTGGAGACGACGGCCCGGCCCTTGTGGTGGACGTCGAGCATGAGCTTGGTGGCCTTGTCCTTGGAGTAGCCGAAGTACGCCTGGAAGACGTACGTCACATAGCTCATGAGGTTGACCGGGTCGTTGTGGACGAGGGTGATCCAGGGGACGTCGGGCTCGGGCACGGCGAAAGCCTCTTCCGCCGACTCGGTGCGTTCGATCTCCAGGGGTGCGGGTGACGTCACACTGCCCATGCTGCCACCGGAAGGGGCCTGGAGCACAAACCGGCCCTCGCGGGCCCTGCGGAACGGGGCACGGAAACTGAAATCGTCAGAACGACGAAAAGGGGGTAGCATCCTTCATATGAACACAGCTGACCTCGGGCTGCCGGTGACTGTTCCGTCGACGGCACTCTTCACCGACCACTACGAGCTGACGATGCTGCAGGCCGCCCTGAGCGGTGGCACGGCCGAACGGCGCAGCGTGTTCGAGGTCTTCACCCGGCGCCTGCCCGACGGCCGCCGCTACGGCGTGGTGGCCGGCACCGGGCGGGTCCTGGACGCGGTGGAGAACTTCCGTTTCGACGGCCCCGTCCTCGACTTCCTGCGCGAGAAGAACGTCGTCGACGGGCGGACCCTCGACTGGCTGGCCGGCTACCGCTTCTCCGGGGACATCTGGGGCTACCCGGAGGGCGAGGTGTACTTCCCGGGCTCGCCGATCATGCGGGTCGAGGGCAGCTTCGCGGAGTGCGTGCTGCTGGAGACGGTGATCCTGTCGATCCTCAACCACGACTCGGCGATCGCCGCGGCGGCCTCCCGGATGTCCTCCGCCGCCGGAGACCGGCCGCTGATCGAGATGGGCGCCCGGCGCACCCACGAACTGGCCGCGGTGGCCGCCTCCCGGGCCGCCTACGTGGGCGGCTTCGCCTCCACCTCCGACCTGGCGGCCGGGTTCCGCTACAACATCCCGACCGTGGGCACCTCCGCCCACGCCTTCACCCTGGTGCACGACAGCGAGCGGGACGCCTTCCGCGCGCAGGTGGACTCCCTCGGCGCCGGTACGACGCTTCTCGTGGACACCTACGACGTGACCGAGGCGGTCCGTACGGCCGTCGAGCTCGCCGGCCCGTCTCTGGGCTCGGTCCGGATCGACTCCGGCGACCTGCTGCTGGTCGCGCACCGGGTGCGGCAGCAGCTGGACGAGCTGGGCGCCACCGGCACGAAGATCACCGTGACGTCGGACCTCGACGAGTACGCCATCGCCTCGCTGGCCGCCGCGCCGGTGGACTCGTACGGCGTCGGCACCCAGCTGGTGACCGGCTCCGGGCACCCGACGGCCTCCATGGTCTACAAGCTGGTCGCCCGCGCCGAGTCCGCCGACGCCGGGGCGCCGCTGGTGCCCGTGGCGAAACGGTCCATCGGCGGCAAGACCTCCATCGGCGGCCGCAAGTGGGCCGCGCGACGGCTGGACGAGCACGGTGTCGCCGAGACCGAGGTGATCGGCACCGGGCAGGTGCCCGAGGAGCTGGTCGACCGGCAGCTGCTGGTGGAGCTGGTCAAGGGCGGCGAGGTGACCGCGACCGCGCGCGAGCCGCTGGACCGGCTCCGCGAACGGCACGCCGCGGCCCGCGCCGGCCTGCCGCTGTCCGCGACCCAGCTGTCCCGCGGGGAACCCGTCATTCCGACGGAGTACCTGCACCTGGGCTCGGGTAGCTAACGGCTGTCCCGCGAACCCCCGTCCACGATCCCCCTGTCCCCGTCTCCCGTCTCCCGTCTCCCGTCTCCCGTCTCCCGTCTCCCGTCTCCCGTCCACGATCCCCTGCCCACTGCCCACGATCCTCATTGACCGACCCCCAGCCGAAGGAATCCGACCATGCGCCGCGCCTTGATCGTCGTTGACGTGCAGAACGACTTCTGCGAGGGGGGCAGCCTCGCCGTGTCCGGCGGTGCGGATGTGGCCGCCGCCATCACCGAGCTGATCGCACGGGTGCCCGCCGGGTACCAGCACGTGGTGGCCACCCGCGACCACCACATCGCCCCCGGCGACCACTTCGCCGACAATCCCGACTTCGTCCGCTCCTGGCCCGCGCACTGCGTCGCCGGGACGGAGGGCGTCGGCTTCCACCCGAACTTCGCCCCCGCGGTCACCTCCGGCGCGGTCGACGCCGTCTTCGACAAGGGGGCGTACTCGGCGGCGTACAGCGGCTTCGAGGGGGCCGAGGAGAACGGCGTGGCGCTGGCCGACTGGCTGCGCGCCCGCGAGATCGACGAGGTGGACGTGGTGGGCATCGCCACCGACCACTGTGTCCGGGCGACCGCCCTGGACGCCGCCCGCGAGGGCTTCCGCACCCAGGTCCTGCTGGACCTCACCGCGGGGGTGGCCGCCCAGACCACCGAGCGGGCGCTCGACGAGCTGCGCGGGGCGGGTGTGGAGCTCTCGGGGAAGCCGGTCGTGCATTGAACCCTCCCCCGGCTCAAGCAGGGGGATTCCTGGCTCAGGAATCCCCCCAGGCCAGTGGCTTGCGGGGTCCTGCTCCCTCAACACCAGCCGGGGCGGAACCTGCCCGGTTCGTTGAGCGAAGCTCGGGTGTGCCGTCCTGGTTCTCGATCGACACGATGTACGCGCTTGGTTCTCGCAACGCACGGCAGGCGCTTCACCCGATCACGTGACACGGGACCGCCGGGGCCCCGCAAGGTCAGGCGGGGGCCGCGGGGCGCCTGAGCAGCGCCCTGATCGGATGCCACAGTTCCACGGCCAGCTCGGGGCCGGTCAGGACACCACTGTCGGGTGCTGTGCGCCATATGAGGCCGTCGGGGTGGTGCAGCACCGCGGTGATCTCGTCGGGACTCGGCGGAGCCGCGTTGCCTCGCAGGTAGACGGCCCGCAGGCCCAGGTTGCGCAGCCTCGTCAGGGCGCGCGCCCTGTTGCCCGCATGCACGAGGAAGCGCACCGAGCCGGTGCCGGCGGCGGCCGGGCTGGGCAGGTTCAGTGCCACCACCACGGTGCCGTTCGGCAGCTTGCTGAAGCCTCCTGCGGCCATGGAATTCATACCCCCGTCGGGCCAGGTGTCAATAAGAGCGTCACAGGACGCACCTAAACACGGATCGGCGGCAACCCGCCAGTGGGGTTGCCGCCGAACACGTTTTGACCTGGTAAGACGCGGTTTACTTCGTTGCGCGGCTTACTTCGAGGTGGATCGTCGAGCCGTCCTTGGCCTCATTGACGATCTTGATCTTCGTGTTGGTGTCAGTGATCTTGACGCCGCCGCCCGGGTTCGCCTTGTCGTAGTAGGTGTGGGTGCGGTCGTTGAAGACCGGCACGCCCTCCGAGGAGCGGATCTTGGTCGCGACGCCGCTCTTGTGCAGCGTGATGCCGTCCGTGCGGAAGGTGCTGAAGGTCGAGTCGTACGTCTGGATGCGGTTGCGCATCAGCGTGCCGTCGGACCACTTCAGCGCGGTCGGGTGCGAGTCGACCGGCAGGACCAGGCCCGCGCCCGGGTGCCGGCTGGTGTTGTTGTCCGCCTGCGAGGTGTCCCACTTCCAGATCAACAGGCCGTTCTGGTACGGGAAGTGCTCCACCCAGTCCGGACGGCTGTTCGCGAAGCCGAAGTTGTACGGGCCGACCTTCAGGGTCTTGTCGTACGACACGTACTGACGGTTCTCGGCGATGTAGTACTGCGCGTAGTCGTTGGTGAACGACGCGCCGATGCGGGAGAAGCCGTTCGCCGTCCAGGCGGCGTCAGCGGTCTCGGCGTTGTCCGTGAACAGCGCGGTGCCGTCCGCGGTGACCGAGATCCGGTCGGCCGCGAAGCCCTTCATCGCCAGGCCGCCGTCGGTCTGGTAGCGAAAGCGCAGGTCGATCTGCCGGCCGGCGTAGGCGTCCAGCGGGTAGGCCAGCGGCTTGTAGCCGTCGACCGTGCCGTGCAGGGCCGGCTTGTCGCTGCCGTCGCGCGGGATCGGCCGGCCGTCCACCGTGCCGTCCAGGGCGGTCCAGTTGGCGCCGCCGTCGGTCGAGACCTCGGCGTAGAGGAAGTCGTAGTTGGCCTCGATCTCGTACCAGCCGTCGAGCGTCAGCTCGGCCGTCGAGGCGCCGGTGAGGTCCACGGAACGGGTCAGCGTGTTCCGCAGGTCGTCACCGCTGCCGCTCCACCACTGGGTCTCGCCCTCCGCGGGGACCACGACCTCGGTGGTGACCGCCCTCTTGGGCAGTTCGACCACGAGGGCCTGCTCGTCCTTGGTGTTGTACTCGGCGTAGCCCAGCTTGTGCTTGGACTTCGTCGCGGCCTTGGCCGTGTCGTAGTCCAGCCAGCCCAGCTGGAGCTTGTCCCAGGCCGTCATGTCGCCGGGCAGGTCACCGATCTCGTCCTCGCCCTTGCCGAGCCAGGAACCGGAGGACATCAGGGTCCAGAAGCCGGTGGAGTTCTCGCCGCCCGCGGTGTCGTAGTGGTCCGGCAGGCCGAGGTCGTGGCCGTACTCGTGGGCGTAGACGCCGAGTCCGCCGTTCTCCGGCTGGATGGTGTAGTCGCCGACCCAGATGCCGGTGTCGCCGATGGGCGCGCCGCCGAGCTTGTTCCGGTCGGGGCCGGTGGCACCGGCGTCGGTGCCGAAGGCGTACCAGCGGTGGGCCCAGATCGCGTCCTCGCCCTGGGCGCCGCCGCCGGCGGACTCGTCCTCACCGGCGTGCACGATCTGGAAGTGATCGATGTAGCCGTCGGGCTCGTTGAAGTCGCCGTCGCCGTCGAAGTCGTAGCGGTCCCACTGGTCGTACTCGGCGAGCTTGGCCTTGATCTCGGCGTCGGTCTTGCCGGCCGCCTTCTGCTGCTCGGCCCAGGCGCTGACACCGTCCTGCACCGCGTACCAGGCGCAGTTGTCGGGGACACACTCGTTGGAGCCGTAACGGGCCTCGTTGTAAGGGACCTTCACCCAGTCGGAGACCTCGCCCTCGACCGAGTAACGGCCCGAGGACTGCTTCTCGAAGTACGTCTTGACCGACTCGACACCCTTGCCGGTGCCGAAGTACATGTCCTCGAAGTGCTTCTGGTCGTAGTCCGCCTGCCACGCGGTGGAGTTGTCCTTGCTGCGGTCCGGCTCGGCGATCTCGTTGTGCAGCGGGCCGGGGGTGCCACCGTAGCGGCTGTCGATCTCGTCGCCGAACTCGACCAGGATCGTGAAGATCTTGTCGGTCTTCTCGCGGCCGAGCTCGACGTACTTGCCCTTGCCCTTGCCCTTGCCCTTGTCCTTGCCTTTGAGCTCGACGACCTTCGAACCGCCCCGGTCCTTGACCGAGGACTCGCCGGATATGACCTGCTGCAGGGCCTCCTGGCGCTGGGCGTCCTGCGTCTTGGAGAGCGGGCCATCGAGGTCGTGCTCGACGTGGTTGTGCTCCGCCGGGTCCTGTCGGTCCACACCGGCCGGCCGGTTGGCCCCGTCGGCCGTGTCGGCCTGGGCCACGGTGAACGCAGAGCAGGTGGCGGTGACCGCCGCGAGTGCCACGCCTGTCGCGGCCGCTCTGAACGTCCAGTGTCTACTGGTCACTTGAGATCCCCTCTGGCGTGCGTGTGCGCGAAGGCGGGGTCCGGGTGACGGATGGTCGCGCACACGTGATCAACGCGTGTAGTCAAGTGACCACATTTGACTAGAGGTTCAGCAGAAAAAACAGACCTTGACTTGAACAGTTCAACTGCATTACCCGGAGGCGGGGTTCGCTTTACGGACACAGAGGGACTGTTTACGGACATGGGATGTCCGTTTCGCCGTCGAGATGACTCCGTGCGCCCCCTGTGCACCAGTCCTGCCGGTTAGGTCATGCTTACTGTGCGTTCCGCTCGGGCACGCTCGCGGTGAGAGTCGCTTGGCGGCACACCATCGAGCCGGTGGAATGCCAGGCCGACAGCCCCCGACTCACGAGGACACGATGGCCATGCCCCGTCCGACTGTCGCTCAGCTCGCCTACGGTTCATGCACCGTGGTCTTCTCCACCTTCACCCTGCTGCTGTTGTCACAGACGAGTTCGGGCGTGGGCATCGCGCTCGTTGTCGTCGCGGCGCTCACTCTCGGGCTGCTGGTGGCCATGACGGTGCCTCAGTCGAAACCCCTCCCCGCCCCGGTGCTGCGGTCCCTGCCGCAGGCGCCGGTCCGGGCGACCCTCCCGTCACCGGCGACCCTGCCGGCGCGCGAAGCCGTACGGGAGCGGGCGGTTTCCTGATACCGGTCGGCCGCGGGTGTCCGTCACCGGGGGCCCGTCGGCCGGTCCCGCGTCACTGGGTGCTGACCACGACCGTCTTGGCGGCCTTGTCGTGCAGGCCCTGCTTGTAGGGCTTGTCGAAGAAGCTCCAGCCGCCCGCGATCACGGTCCACACACAGGCGCAGCAGAACGCGAACGGAATCCACAGCACGGCGGCGCGGAGCAGTGACGTCTGCACGGAGGGCGTCGAGCCGGTGGACAGGTCGGCCACCCGCAGCTTCAGCCACTTCTTGCCGAGGGTCTGCCCGGAGCGGGACATCAGGATGGTGTCGTAGGCGATGTAGAGGACCGCGGCGACGAGGGACTGGGTGAAGGACTTGCCCACGTTGACCTCGTCGCCGTTCACGTTGTACTCGCTCACGCCGAACGGCCAGGTGAGCAGCCAGACGACAAGGCCCACCAGGATCATGTCGATGAGCCGGGCCAGGGTGCGCCTGCCGCTGTCGGCGAGGGGCGGCATCCCGGCGAGGGGGTCGCCGGGGCCAGGCCCGTACGGGCTGCCACCGCTTCCCTCGTACGGACCGCCGCCGCCACCGCCGTAGGGGTCGCCGCCCCCGCTCCCGTGCGGACCGCCGCCGTAAGGGCCGCCGCCTTGCTGCGGCGGGGGCTGGCCGCCGGGTGGGGGGTTCTTCTTGAACGGGTCGTCGTCCGGCGGCTGCTGACCGGAGCCGGGGGGCGGTTCGGTACTCATGGCCCGAGTCGACCGCGAACCCCCCGGTCGCGCATCCGGCGAGCCGCCGTCCGGAGTACCGGCACCGCGGCCCGCCCGCGCAGCCGGTCCGAAGGGGTGATTCCCCGTCTGTTCCCCGTGTGGTTCCCCGTGGTTCCGGCCGGGTCAGCCCGCCACGAACGTGTGCGCGGCCTTGTCGTGCCAGCACTGCCGCCACGGCTTGTCGAACAGGCACCACAGGACGCCCACCACACCGACGACGAGCAGTCCGGGGATGCTGTAGACCAGCCAGCGGCGCAGGGCCACTGCGAATCCTGGCACGTCGTGCCCCTCGATGTCCCGCACCTCGAGCCCCAGCAGCTTCTTGCCCAGGGTGCGGCCCCACTTGGCGGTGGGCAGCACCTCGCAGAGGACACCGCCGAGGAGGAGAACGGCGAGGACGACGCCCAGGTACACCGACGTGGTGCCGTCGAGCAGCCATACCGTGACGGTCTCGCCGGACAGCTTGGCCGCGTCGATCTTCTCGTTGACGTGGTCCGCCGCCGCGATGCCCAGCGGTACGGCGGCCAGGGCGGTGACGCCGCCGAGGACGACGGTGTCCAGCAGTCGCGCGATCAGCCGCTTGCCGAGCCCCGCGGGACGGGCCGAGGCCTGACGCCTGGCGGCGGCCTGGAAGATGTCCTCGACCGGCGGCTTCCACGGCGCGACCGGCGCCTCCTCCCCGTCCGCGAGCCGGTGCACCTGCTGCGCCCAGGACGACTGACCGCCACCGTGACCGCCCGTCAGCGGCCGGGAGGCGGAAGCGGGGGCGGGGGCGGGGGCGGGGGCGGGCATGGGGGCGGGGGCGGGCATGGGCTCCGGTGCGGCGGGCTGGGGCGGGACGACCGGGGCCGCGGCCGAACTCCCGCTCCCTGCCTGGCCAGAGGCGGTACGCGCGGCACGATCGGCGGCGGCCTTCCCCGCCCCGAACCCGGGACGCCCGGACGATGCGGAACCGGAGGAGGCCGCGCCGGAACCCTGGCGCGGGCCGACGGCGCGGAAGGTCATGGTGCCCTCGTCCGCGATCGCACTGTCCGAGGCCACGGCGGGTGCGGGGGCCGCGGGGGCCGCGGAGGACTCAGAGACTCCGGTGGAACCGCTGTCCGCGCTCGGTGGCTTGGCCGTCGGCGGGCGGAACACGAACGTGCTGCCCGCGGGCGCCGCACCGGCATCCGCACCGCCCGTACCCGTGCCCGTGGACTCGCCGCCCGCCGGACCGGACGCGTGCGCCACTCTCGGGTCCGCTCCCCAGGAGACCCGGCGGTCCTGGTCGCCGCCGAAGCCGGACTGGTGGGAGCGGTCGGCACCCCATGCCGAGGCGGGCTCGGGCCGGCTGCCGTGCTGCGAGTCGGCCGGCGAGGGAGACGGGGAGAAGGGAGAGGACGGGGACGGGTACTGGTACTGGGACTGGGAAGGGGAAGGGGACGGGGACGGGGACGGGGACGGGGAAGAAGACGAGGGTGACGGTCGGGCTCCGTCGACCGGGTCCTCGTCGAAGAAGTACGGGCCGGTCTCCTCGACGGTGGGCACCGCCGGGGCGGAACCGGAGGAGCCGGAACCGGAGGATGCCGTGCCGAAGGACGCGGCACCGGCGGACGCCGACGGCGCGAGTGGCGCACCGCCGTCCTCCGGCGCCGGACGGCTGGTGCCCGGTACCCAGGCGGCACCGTTCCAGTACCGGACATATCCGGGGATGGACGGGTCCGGGTAAAAGCCTTCGCGCGGCGTGTCGTCGCCGGGGGCCGGGGTAGGGGCGCTCATGTCCGTCGTCCCGTATCTGCTCGCGGGTGGGTCGGGGGGACCACATTTATCAGACGGGCGCAAGGATCAGGGCCCGTCCGGCCGGACGCCCCCCTTTCGGGCACCGATGTGGTACCGCGAAAAAACTTTCGCGAACCCGCGTAATGCTCCCGGACCTTCCCTCTCTCTCCTGTGACGACCCCTTGCTGGCCCCTGTACGAGAGTTCACGAGAGAGAGGACCTGCGCCATGGGCATCGTGGTGGAGCGCGAAGTGGAACTGCGGCTCATCCTGTCGCCGGAGCGGGACGTCCCGGTGTCGGCCCGGCTCGGCTACCGCGCCGACGACCCCTACGCCGTGCACCTCACCTTTCACATCGACTCCGGGCAGCCGGTGCACTGGACGTTCGCCCGCGAACTGCTGATCGAAGGTGTGTTCCGGCCGTGCGGGCACGGCGATGTGCGGGTGTGGCCGTCGAAGGCGGAGGGGCGCGGCGTCGTCCTGGTGGCGCTGCGCTCGCCCGAGGGGGACGCCCTGCTGGAGGCACCGGCGGCGCAGGTGTCGTCGTGGCTGGAGCGGACGCTGCGGGTGGTGCCGCCGGGCAGCGAGAGCGAGCGGCTCGGGCTGGACGACGGACTGACCGAGCTGCTCGCCCCGTGACGGCGCGGGGTGCGCGGGAGGGCGTCGGGTCAGAAGAGCTTGCCCGGGTTCAGGAGGTTCAGCGGGTCGAAGACCTGTTTGACGGCCCGCTGCATCTCCACGCCCACCGGGCCGATCTCGCGGGCCAGCCATTCCTTCTTCAGTACGCCGACGCCGTGCTCGCCGGTGATGGTGCCGCCGAGTTCCAGGCCGAGGGCCATGATCTCGTCGAAGGACTCGCGGGCCCGGCGCGACTCGTCGGGGTCCTGGGCGTCGAAGCAGACGGTCGGGTGGGTGTTGCCGTCGCCCGCGTGGGCGACGACACCGATGGTGAGCCGGTACTTCTCGGCGATCCGCTCGACGCCGTCGATGAGTTCGCCGAGCCGGGAGCGGGGCACGCACACGTCGTCGATCATCGTGGTGCCCTTGACCGCCTCCAGGGCGACCAGGGACAGGCGCCTGGCCTGGAGCAGCAGTTCGGACTCGGCGGCGTCCTCGGCCGGTACGACCTGGGTGGCGCCGGCCGCCTCGCACAGCGCGCCGAGGGCGGTGAGGTCGGCGGCGGGGTCGGTGGTGTCGAACGCGGCGAGCAGCAGGGCCTCGGTGCTCTCCGGGAGTCCCATCCGGGCCATGTCGTTGACGGCCTTGACCGTCGTACGGTCCATCAGCTCGAGGAGTGAGGGGACGTGCCCGCCGGCCATGATGCGGCACACGGCGTCGCAGGCGGCGGCGCCGGAGGCGAACTCGGCGGCCAGCACCAGCTGCTCGGGCGGTTGGGGCCGCAGGGCGAGGATCGCGCGCACGACGACGCCGAGGGATCCCTCGGAGCCGACGAACAGGCGGGTCAGGTCGTATCCGGCGACGCCCTTGGCGGTGCGGCGGCCGGTGGACATCAGGCGGCCGTCGGCGAGGACCACGTCGAGGCCGAGCACGTACTCGGCGGTGACGCCGTACTTCACGCAGCACAGCCCGCCGGAGGCGGTGCCGATGTTGCCGCCGATGGTGCAGGTCTCCCAGCTGGAGGGGTCGGGCGGGTAGGAGAGGCCGTGTTCGCCGACGGCGTGGGAGAGGGTGGCGTTGACGACGCCGGGTTCGACGACGGCGACCCGGTCGACGGGGTTGATCTCCAGGATGGCGTCCATCCTGGTCAGGGAGAGCACGATGCATCCGTCGGTCGCGTTGGCGGCACCGGACAGGCCGGTGCGGGCGCCCTGCGGGACGACGGGGACGCGCAGGGCGGTGGCGGTGCGCATGACGTGCTGCACCTGTTCGACCGTGCGGGGCAGGACGACCACCGCCGGGGTGCCGGCCGGGCAGAAGCTCGCCATGTCGTTGGCGTAGGAGGCCGTGATGTCGGAGTCGGTGAGCACGGCCTCGGGGGGCAGGCCGTCGAGCAGCCGGCCGACGAGGGGGCCGACCGCCACCGTGTCTTCATCGCGTCGCGCTTCGATACGGCTCACGATCACAGCGTGACACCCGGGGCCATCGGTGTGAACCCCCCGTACGTCACCTGGTCGTAAGCCGTCGTGAACCGGGGTGTGGTTCGTCGTATCGGCGGATGATGTGACGCACAGTGTGCGCCATGGACGACAAGCCACAGGAGACCGGGGGCGGGGACGAGACCCGTCGGCAGGACGAGATCCGCGGGCGGGTGGGCCGCGGGCGCCGGATGCGGTTCGGTTCGGCCGCCGCCGGGTGTGCCGTGCTCGGCGGGGTGCTGGTGCTGCTGCCGTGGGGGCACCGGGCGGACGGGCCACCGGAGCCGGCACCCGGGGCGCGGGCGCAGGCAGTGGTGGCCGGGGCGCGGGCGCAGGCGGCGGTGGCCGGTGGGGTGCCGGCGTCGCTGCCCGATCTGGAAGTGCTGGTCGAGGAGCGGGAGCGGCATCTGAAGGAGCATCCGAAGGACGCGGAGTCCTGGGCGGTGCTCGGGGCGGCCCGGCTGGAGCAGGGGCGGCGGCTGGCGGACCCCGCGCGGTACTCGCGGGCCGAGCAGGCGCTGCGCACCTCGCTGAAGGTGCGGCCACGGGGCAATGCCGAGGCGCTGCGCGGGCTGGCGGCGCTGGCGAACGCGCGCCGCGACCATCCCGCCGCCCTCGAGTGGGGCGAGCGGGCACTGAAGCTGGAGCCGAAGCGGTGGACGACGTACCCCCCGCTGGTCGAGGCGTACGCCGGACTCGGTGACGGCGAGGCGGCGGGGAAGATGCTGGACCGGCTGAAGGCGTTGCGGTCGGATCCGGCCGTGATGGCGCGGGCGGCGGCCGTGTACCGGGACAAGGGCAGGCAGGAGGACGCGGCGGCCCAGCTCGCCGACGCCGCCGCGGCGGCCGGGGAACCGGCCGAGCGGGCGTCGTACCTGGAACAGGCCGGGCAGCTGGCCTGGGAGCGCGGCGACCGGGAGGACGCCCTGCGGCACTTCCAGGAGGCGGTGCGCATCGACCCGGACCAGCGAGCGGCGCAGGTGGGGCAGGGCAGGGCGCTGGTCGCGCTCGGCCGGACCACGGAGGCGCTCAGCGCCTACCGGGCGGCGCTGGCCCGGCAGCCGCTGCCGGAGTACGCGCTGGAATTGGGCGAGCTGTACGAGTCCCTGGGGCTGCGGCAGGCCGCCCGGGTCCACTACGACCTGCTGCGCTCCCTGGTACGCGAGGCCGCCGCCCACGGGGTCGGCGGGGATCTGGTGCTCGGCCGGTTCGAGGCGGACCACGGGGACCCTCGGGCCGCGGTGCGGCGGCTGCGGACGGAGTGGGAGCGGCAGCCGTCGACGGCGGTGGCCGACGCGCTGGGCTGGGCGCTGCACCGGTCGGGGCGGTCCGAGGAGGCGCTGGAGTTCGCGGTGCGGGCGACGGAGGAGACGCACGGCGGCGGGGTGCGCAGCGCGCTGCACGCCTTTCACCGGGGCATGATCGAGCTCGAGCTGGGGCGAGGGGGGTCCCCCCTGCTCGTGGGGGTCCCCCCTGTTCGAGCGGAGCCGGGAACTCGGGGGAGAAGCCGAGAGCTTGGGGGAGGGCCCGCGCGGCGGCATCTGCGGGAGGCCCTGCGGATCAACCCGTACTTCTCCCCGCTGCGGGTGCCTCAGGCGAAGGCGGCACTGGAACGGCTGGGCGAGCCACCGGTCGGGGACGGGCCGCCGGACTGGTCATGAGGAGAGCCGGAGGGGGCCGGATACAGGACGGCCACAGCGAGAACCGGACGCGGGACAGCCGCGGCGAGAACCGGACGCGGGGTGGTGCCCGCGTCCGGACCTAGCCGGCATCGGTCTCGCCGTCACCCGGTCACAGGTTGCCGCGGCGTTCCTGCTCCCGTTCGATGGCCTCGAAGAGGGCCTTGAAGTTGCCCTTGCCGAAGCCCATGGAGCCGTGCCGCTCGATGATCTCGAAGAACACGGTCGGCCGGTCCTGGACCGGCTTGGTGAAGATCTGCAGCAGGTAGCCGTCCTCGTCCCGGTCGACGAGGATCTTCAGCTCGCGCAGGGTGTCGACCGGCACCCGGGTGTCGCCGGCCCACTCGCCGAGGGTGTCGTAGTACGAGTCCGGGGTGTCCAGGAACCGCACACCGGCCGCGCGCATCTGGCGGACCGTCTGCACGATGTCGTTGGTGTTGAGCGCGATGTGCTGGACGCCGGCGCCGCCGTAGAACTCCAGGTACTCGTCGATCTGGGACTTCTTCTTGGCGACGGCGGGCTCGTTGATCGGGAACTTGACCTTGAGGGTGCCGTCGGCGACCACCTTCGACATCAGCGCGCTGTACTCGGTGGCGATGTCATCGCCCACGAACTCCTTCATGTTCGTGAAGCCCATGACCTTGTTGTAGAACGCGACCCACTCGTTCATCCGGCCGAGCTCGACGTTGCCGACGCAGTGGTCGATGGCCTGGAAGAACCGCTGGGAGGGTGGTTCCACGATCGGCTCGGCGGCGACGAAGCCGGGCAGGTAGGGCCCGTCGTAGCCGGTGCGCTCGACGAGGGTGTGCCGGGTCTCGCCGTACGTGGCGATCGCGGCGAGGACGACGGTGCCGTGCTCGTCCTTCAGCTCGTACGGCTGGGCGAGCGGGCGGGCGCCGTGCTCGACGGCGTAGGCGAACGCGGCGCGCGCGTCCGGGACCTCGAGGGCGAGGTCGACGACGCCGTCGCCGTGGGCGGCCACGTGCTCGGCGAGGAAGGCGCCCTGTTCGGTGGACTGCTTGATCACCGAGGTGAGGACGAACCGGGCGGAGCCGCTCTCCAGGACGTAGCTCGCGGTCTCACGGCTGCCGTTCTCCGGTCCGGAGTAGGCGACCAGCTTCATGCCGAAGGCGGTGGAGTAGTAGTGCGCCGCCTGCTTGGCGTTGCCCACGGCGAAGACGACCGCGTCCATTCCCTTGACCGGGAAGGGATCGGCCTGCCGGGCGGTCGTGTCGGGAGTGTGGTGTGTGGTCTGCGTCATAGGTGCAGGGTGATCCAGCTCTGCAAGGTGCGCAATAGTTCGCTCGTTCACTGGGCATGGTGTCCAGTGACCTGCCGTGATCAGCGGACTGTCTGTACAGGATGACCAGAAGCGGAGGCCGGCATGGCGATCGATCGGCTGGACGGCCGGATCATCCTGCTCCTCGCACGGGAGCCGCGGATCGGGGTACTGGAGATGTCCCGGCGGCTGGGAGTGGCGCGGGGGACGGTGCAGGCGCGGCTGGACCGGCTTCAGTCGAACGGAGTCATCCGCGGCTTCGGCCCCCAGGTGGATCCGGCGGCCCTCGGCTACCCGGTCACGGCGTTCGCGACGCTGGAGATCCGGCAGGGTCAAGGGGCGGATGTCCGGGCGCACTTGGCGACCGTTCCGGAGGTCCTGGAACTGCACACCACGACCGGCAGCGGGGACATGCTGTGCCGGCTCGTGGCCCGCTCCAACGCCGATCTCCAACGGGTGATCGACCGTGTCGTCGGTTTTGATGGCATCGTCCGGGCCGCCACGGCGATCGTGATGGAGAACCCCGTTCCGCTGCGGATCATCCCGCTGGTGGAGCAGGCCGCGCTCCTCGAACCGCCGGGCAGGGACCCGGACGGACCGGACTGAGCCGGACCGACCGGACGGGCGTGGCCGAGCTGGGGTGAGCGGACGTGAACTTCTGGGAGTACCTGGGCAACCGCCACCAGCAGCTGCTCATCGACACGTACCAGCACGCGAGCGTGGTCTTCCAGTGCATGGTGGCGGCGACCGCGATCGGCGTGCTGATCGGGGTGGCGACGTACCGCAGCGACTGGGCGGGCAGCTTGGCCACGACCACCACCTCGACCCTGCTGACCATCCCGTCGCTGGCCATGATCGGTCTGCTGATCCCGATCGTGGGGCTCGGGGTGCCGCCGACGGTGATCGCGCTGACGCTGTACGGGCTGCTGCCGATCGTGCGGAACTCGATCGTCGGCCTGCGCGGGGTCGACCCCGCGCTGGTGGACGCGGCCACCGGCATCGGCATGTCGCGGGTGGCCCGGCTGGCCCGGGTGGAGCTGCCGCTGGCCTGGCCACCGATCCTCACCGGGATCCGGGTCTCCACGCAGATGCTGATGGGCATCGCCGCCATCGCCGCGTACGCCTCCGGCCCCGGCCTCGGCAACCTGATCTTCCGCGGGATCGCCTCGCTGGGCAGCAGCAACGCGCTCAACCAGGTGCTCGCGGGCACCCTCCTGATCATCCTCCTCGCGCTGTTGTTCGACGCCGGGTACGTCCTGATCGGGCGGCTGACCATCTCCAGGGGGATCCGTGCCTGAGTCACCCGCTTCGGGGACGCCCGGCGCACTCGCCGCACCCGACGACGCCACCGAATCCGCCGGAACCACCGGCGCGACCATCGAGCTGGAGAGCCTCACCAAGCGGTATCCGGGCAGTCCGCAGCCGGCCGTCGACAACGTCAGCATGGAGATCAGGGCGGGCGAGACGGTCATCCTCGTCGGCCCGTCCGGCTGCGGGAAGTCGACCACACTGAAGATGATCAACCGGTTGATCGAGCCGAGCGGCGGCCGGATCCGCATCGGCGACGAGGACGTCACCGACATGGACCCGGTGAAGCTGCGCCGCCAGGTCGGGTACGCGATCCAGTCCAGCGGGCTGTTCCCGCACATGACGGTGGCCCAGAACATCGCGCTGGTGCCGAAGATGCTGCGCTGGCCGGCGGCCCGGGTGCGGGCGCGGGTGGAGGAGATGCTGGACCTGGTCGGCCTGGACCCGGGCGAGTTCCACGGCCGCTATCCGCGCCGCCTCTCCGGCGGGCAGCAGCAGCGGGTGGGCGTGGCGCGGGCGCTGGCGGCGGACCCGCCGGTGCTGCTGATGGACGAGCCGTTCGGGGCGGTGGACCCCATCACCCGCGACCATCTCCAGGACGAGCTGATCCGGCTGCAGCACGAACTGCACAAGACGATCGTCTTCGTCACCCACGACTTCGACGAGGCGATCAAGCTCGGCGACCGGATCGCGGTACTGCGCGAGCGCTCGCACATCGCCCAGTTCGACACCCCGGAGGCGATCCTCACCAACCCGGCGGACGACTTCGTCTCGGGTTTCGTCGGCGCCGGGGCCGCGCTGAAGCGGCTGAACCTCACCCGCGTACGGGACGTGGGGATCACCGACTATCCGACGGTGACCGTCGACGACCCGCTCCAGGAGATCTTCAACCTGCTCCGCTCCAGCGGCTCCAACGAGATCCTGCTGCTCGACCGGCGCCGCCGCCCCTACAAGTGGCTCCGGCGCGGCGACCTGATGCGGGCCAAGGGCTCGCTGGCCCGCGCGGGCACCCTCGTGCACGACACGGTGACCCGGGACGCCACCCTGCGGGACGCGCTGGAGGCGGTGCTCACCGACAGCGCGGGACGGGTCGCGGTCACCGGCGGGCGCGGCGCGTACGAGGGCGTCGTCGACGTGGAGACGCTGATGAACTCCGTGCACGAACTGCTGGAGGCCGACCGGCTGGAGGCGATGGAGGCCCAGCACGAACTGGAGGGGCAGCGGGCCGGCCTGACGCACGCCGAACAGGAGGGCGTGGGCGAGGAGGGGGACCGGTGAGCTCCTCCCCGCAGCGGCGGCCCCCCGGCGAGCACGAGGCCAAAGGGCTCGCCTTCCGCGACGACGGCGAGGGCCGGGACAAGGACGACGGCGGGGACGGGCCCACGAGCGGACCGGCCGGGTCCGCGTCCCCGGTGGCGAACGCGTCCCGGGTGACGTGGCAGAAGCTGACGTTCCTGCCCGTGGTACTGATCGCCCTGCTGCTCGCGACCTGGCTGTGGTTCACCCAGGCCGACCTGGACGCGCTGTCCCGGAACGCGCTCTCCGACGGGCAGGTGTCCAAGGCGCTGTGGCAGCACATCGAACTGACCGTGATCTCGACCTTCTTCGTGCTGATCATCGCGATCCCGCTGGGGATCCTGCTGACCAGACCGGCCTTGCGCAGGGCCGCCCCGGTCGTGATGGCGTTCGCCAACATGGGCCAGGCGACGCCCGCGATCGGTCTGCTCGCGCTGCTGGTGATCTGGCTCGGCATCGGCCGCAGGGCCGCCCTCATCGGCATCATCGCCTACGCCGTGCTGCCGGTGCTCTCCAACACCATCGCGGGCCTGCGGGCCAACGACCCGACCCTGCTGGAGGCGGCGCGCGGCATCGGCATGTCCCCGCTGGGCGTACTGGCCCGCGTGGAACTGCCCCTGGCCGTCCCGCTCATCCTCGCCGGGGTGCGTACGGCCCTGGTCCTGAACGTCGGCACGGCCACCCTGGCGACCTTCGGCGGGGGCGGCGGTCTGGGCGTCCTGATCACCACCGGGATCACCAGCCAGCGGATGCCGGTGCTGGTGCTGGGCGCGATCCTCACGGTCGCCCTGGCCCTGCTGGTGGACTGGCTGGCCTCGCTGGCCGAACTGCTGCTGCGGCCGCGGGGGCTGGAGGCGGGCACATGAGGCGGCGCGGGTGTCTGCTGCTCGCCGGCGTGCTGCTGACGGGGGTCTCCTCCTGCGGGCTGACCAGCGGCTCCCCCATGGTCGACGCCGTGGAACCGGGTTCGATCGGGCGGGGGAAGCCGCTCGAGGGCGCGAACCTCACTGTCACCTCCAAGGAGTTCACCGAGCAGCTGATCCTGGGCGCGATCATGGGCATCGCCTTCCAGGCGGCCGGCGCCCAGGTGATCGACCGCACCGGCATCCAGGGCTCCATCGGCGCCCGGGAGGCGGTCGTCAAGGGGAACGCGGACGCCTCGTACGAGTACACCGGCACGGCGTGGATCACGTACCAGGGCAACAGCAAGCCCCTCCCCGACCCGCGCAAGCAGTGGGAGGCGGTGCGCGAGGCCGACCTGAGGAACGGGGTGACCTGGCTGGAGCCGTCGGCGCTGAACAACACCTACGCCCTGGCCATGAACCAGGCGAACTACAGGAAGTACGGCACGCGGACGCTGTCGGAGGTGGCCGCGCTGGCGAAGTCCGACCCGTCGGCGGTGACCCTGTGCGTGGAGGGCGAGTTCGCCAACCGGACGGACGGGCTGCGGGGCATGGAGAAGGCGTACGGCATGAACGTGGCCGCGGGGAACATCACGCAGATGGACACCGGGATCATCTACACCCAGACGGCCAAGGGCGCCTGCACCTACGGCGAGGTCTTCACCACCGACGGCCGGATCAAGTCCATGAACCTGGTGGTGATGAAGGACGACAGGAAGTTCTTCCCCAACTACAACGCGGCGCCGATGGTCAACACCGGTGCCCTGAAGAAGTGGCCGGCGATTCCCGAGGTCCTCGACCCGGTCACCGCGAAGCTGGACAACGAGGTGGCGCGGACCCTGAACGCCAAGGTGGACGTGGACGGCGAGGACCCCCACCAGGTGGCGCTGGACTGGATGGTGAACGAGGGGTTCGTCAGGAAACGCTGAGCCGGCGGACCGCGGTCAGCAGCTCGGGACCTTGCCCGCGCCCTTCTCCAGATCGACCAGGGCGTCGACGGTGCCCTCGAGGGTGGTGACCGGGATCAGGCGCAGGCCGTCGGGGAGTTCCGCCCGCGCCTCGGCGCACTCGGCCTCGGGGACCAGGAAGACGGTGGCGCCGTCCCGCCGGGCGGCCTGCGTCTTCAGCGGCACTCCGCCCACGGCGCCGACCCTGCCTTCGGCGTCGATCGTCCCCGTACCGGCGATGATCCGGCCGCCGGTGAGGTCGCCGCCGCTGTCGTCGCCGTTCAGCTTGTCGACGATGCCGAGGGAGAAGAGCAGGCCGGCGCTGGGGCCGCCGACGTCGGCGAGCTTCAGCTCGACCTTGACGCCCTTGCCGTCCAGGTCCAGGTAGCCCAGTGCGGCCCGGGTCGCCTCGTCCTGCGACTGGCGCATCTGCTTCTCGTTGTACCGCTCGATCTCCTTGACGTCGCCCCCGCTGGGGTAGACCGAGTCGCGGGGCATGACCGCCTGATCGGTGCCGAACCAGGCGTCGAGAACGTCCGGGAGGCTCACCCGGGTGTCGGGGGAGGTCGCCTCGATCGTCGTCATCCGCAGCTGACCGGTGGTCTCGCGGGTCTTCGCGCCGGAAATGGTGATGACCTGCGTGCCCCGGTTCTTGCCGAGCACGTCGGCCGTCAGCCCCGGCTGCGCCACCGAGAACGGCAGCGGCGCGAACACCGCCGTGGCCAGCAGGGCGACGACGGGAGCGGCACAGACGGCGAGGACCCGGGGGCGCGTGAGGCGAGAGAGCACGGGATCAATCTAACGTGAACCCTCCCCCCAGTTGGAGCAGGGGGATTCCTGGCTCAGGAAGCCCCACAGGTCAGCGACCTGCGAGGCCTTACTCCCTCAACACCAGCCGGGACGGAACCTGCCCGGTTCGTCGAGCAAAGCTCGGGTGTGCCGTCCTGGTTCTCGATCGACACGGTGTGCGCGCTTGGTTCTCGCAACGCACGGTATGCGCTTCACCCGATCACGTGGGCACCTTCGGCGCGATGTCTCCGCGACCGCCGGCTCAGCGCCCCCGGCCGTCAGCGCAGCGCCTCCGCGACCTCGCGGGCCGCGTCCATGACGCGGGGGCCGACCCGTTCGGGGACCACGTCGGCCAGCATCACCACGCCGACGCTGCCCTCGACGCCGGTGACCCCGATCAGGGGCGCCGCCGCTCCGCACGCGCCGGCTTCCAGTTCGCCGTGGGTGAGGGTGTATCCGGGGTCGCGCGGCCGCTGCCGGGCCGAGATGATCGCCCTGCCGGCGGCGCCCCGTTCCAGCGGATGCCGGAACCCGGCCCGGTAGGCCACGTGGTAGTCCGTCCACGACGGTTCCACCACGGCGACGGCCAGCGCTTCGGCCCCGTCCACCAGCGTCAGGTGCGCGGTCGCGCCGATGTCCTCCGCCAGCGACCGCAGGGCCGGCATCGCGGCCTCGCGTACGAGCGGGTGCACCTGGCGGCCCAGCCGCAGCACCCCGAGTCCGACCCGAGCCCGTCCGCCGAGGTCACGGCGTACGAGCGCGTGCTGTTCCAGTGTGGCGAGCAACCGGTACACAACGGTCCGGTTCACGCCCAGTCTGTGGGAAAGCTCGGTGACGGTCAGACCGTGGTCCGTGTCGGCCAGCAGTTTGAGGACCCGTAGTCCCCGGTCGAGCGTCTGAGAGGTCTCCGCGGTCACGACGCCCACTCCTTCGTGGTCAGGTCGGCGGCCCTCTCACGGCGTATGCGTCACCGAGTCCCGTCGGCGACGCGCTTCAGAGGCCGCCGATCGGCCGGCGGCCCGGCTGTGTCCCGGGCGCAGTCGCTTCACGGCTGCGCTCCGCGGCGGCGCTGCCACGGGGCGTGTGCGTAGCGGGACAGTAGCGAGCCGGTCCGGTCAGCGGAAGGCTCCGTCCAGAATCCGGGCACCTCTGCCCACAAAGTGACACTGTTTGCCCATACATGAACGGATCCTGGCGTCTTTCGTTTGGATCAAGCCGGACCAGGGAGCGGGGCTCGGGTGCAGGGCTCGGGTGCAGGTCGGGCTCACCGCATGCGGGTGGCCCACTCCTGCACCTTGGCGATCCGCTGGCGCAGCTGGCCCGGTGTCGCCTCGGCGGCGGGCGGGCCGCCGCAGACGCGGCGCAGCTCGGTGTGGATGACGCCGTGCGGTTTGCCGCTCTGGTGGACGTAGGCGCCGACCATGTTGTTGAGCTGCCGGCGCAGTTCCATCATCTCCTTGTGGGAGACCACGGGGCGCCGCTCGGCGGGCAGTTCGAGCAGGTCGGCCTCGGTGTCCGGCTTCTTGCGGCTGTGCGCGATCTGCCGGGCCTGCCGCTTCTGCAGCAGCAGCTCCACCTGGTCGGGTTCGAGGAGCCCCGGGATGCCCAGGTAGTCCTGCTCCTCCTCGCTGCCGGGGTGGGCCTGCATGCCGAAGTCGGCGCCGTTGTAGGTGACCCGGTCGAAGACGGCGTCGGACTCCAGCGCCTCGAAGGGCAGCATCTCCTCGCCGGTGTCCTCGTCCTGCTCCCGGTTCGCCTCGTCCATCTCCTGCTCGGACTCGGCGTACGGGTCCTCCTCGCCCTCCTTCTTGGGCTTGTCGAGGACGTGGTCGCGCTCGCGCTCCATCTCGCCCGCGAAGGTGAGCAGGTCGGGCACGGTCGGCAGGAACACGGAGGCGGTCTCGCCGCGCCGCCTCGACCGTACGAAACGGCCGACGGCCTGGGCGAAGAACAGCGGGGTGGAGATGGTGGTGGCGTACACGCCGACGGCGAGGCGCGGGACGTCGACGCCCTCGGACACCATGCGGACGGCGACCATCCACCGGTCGTCACTCCCGCTGAACTCGTCGATGCGTTTCGAGGCGCCGGTGTCGTCGGACAGGACGACGGTGGCCTTGCTGCCGGTGATCTCGCGGATCAGCTTGGCGTAGGCGCGGGCGGAGTCCTGGTCGGTGGCGATGACGAGGGCCCCGGCGTCCGGGACGGACTTCCTGACCTCGGTCAGCCGCTGGTCCGCGGCGCGCAGCACGGACGGCATCCACTCGCCGCGCGGGTCGAGGGCGGTGCGCCAGGCCTGGCTGATCGCGTCCTTGGTCATGGGTTCGCCGAGGCGGGCCGCGATCTCGTCGCCGGCCTTGGTGCGCCAGCGCATGTTGCCGCTGTAGGCGAGGAAGATGACGGGGCGGACGACGCCGTCGGCGAGCGCGGAGCCGTACCCGTAGGTGTAGTCGGCGGCCGACCGGCGGATGCCGTCGTTGCCCTCCTCGTACGTCACGAACGGGATGGGGTTGGTGTCGGACCGGAACGGCGTACCGGTCAGCGTGAGCCTGCGGGTGGCCGGCTCGAACGCCTCCAGGCAGGCCTCGCCCCAGGACTTGCTGTCACCGGCGTGGTGGATCTCGTCGAGGATGACGAGGGTCTTGCGCTGCTCGGACCGGTTGCGGTGCAGCATGGGGCGCACGCCGACACCGGCGTAGGTGACGGCGACCCCGTGGTAGTCCTTGCCGACCGGGCCCGCGCTGTACTCGGGGTCCAGCTTGATCCCGACCCGCGCGGCGGCCTCGGCCCACTGCTTCTTCAGATGCTCGGTGGGCGCGACGACGGTCACCTGCTGCACGACGTGGTGGTGCAGCAGCCAGGAGGCCAGCGTCAGCGCGAAGGTGGTCTTGCCGGCGCCGGGGGTGGCGACCGCCAGGAAGTCGCGCGGCTGCGTCTGGAGGTACCTCTCCATCGCCCCCTGCTGCCAGGCCCGGAGCTTGCCGGCGGTGCCCCAGGGGGCACGGCCGGGAAAGGCCGGGGACAGGTGGTGCGAGGCGGAAGCGGCGGTGGTAGTCACGGTCTCCGTTGTGGGGACGGGGGCGGGTTCGGGCGGCTCGGCCGCGCCGGGAACCCGGCCGCAGGGGCGGCCGGCCGCACCCGGCGGTCGGCGTACGGCAACCGGGCCACCCTATCCGCGCCCCGGTCCGGACGGTGCCCGGGCCGGACGGCGGCACTCGGGGGTGGGACCGACGTCACAGCCTCCGCAACTGCCCCGCGATGCTTCCCACAGCCGCCTCGTCACCCACACCCCCGCCAGTGCCACCGCCGCCATCGGCAGGAACACCGCGACGAAGGCGGCCGGGTGGGAGCCGGTGGCGTCCGTGGTCCCGTGGGTGACCGTGCCGCCGCCGAGGGCGGCGAAGGCCGCTCCCCCGGCGGCCAGCAGGAGGACGTTGGAGAGGCCGTCGGAGATCTGGAGGGCGGCGGAGTTGGTGCCCGCCTCCTCGGGTGCGGAGAGCTGGAGCAGCAGGACGCTGGTGGAGGAGATCACCAGGCCCATCCCGAGGCAGCCGAACGCCCAGGCGACGGCCAGGGTCCAGGCGGGGACCGTCTCGATCAGCACGCTCGGGGCCGCCGCGATGGCCCCCGCCACCAGGAGCATCCCGAGGGTCGTCAGCCGCTCCCGGTGCGGTTCCAGGTGGGGCCGCGACTGGATCCAGGAGCCCAGCGCCCAGGTGACGCCGCCCGCCGCGAGGGAGAACCCGGCGAGAGTCGGGCTGAGACCGCGCTGGGTGACCAGCATCAGCGGGACGAAGGACTCGGCGGCGATGAAGGATCCCGCGGCGACGCCGCGCAGCAACACCACCGAGGGCAGACCGCGCGCCGCCCGCCAGGTGCCGCGCGGGAGCAGCCCCAGCACCGCGGGCACCAGCAGCGCCACGCCCGCCGCGCCGGGCAGCAGGGAGATCCAGCGCAGGTCCTGGGCGGCGTACTGGAGCAGCGCGGCGCCGAAGGAGATCGCGAGGGCGAGGCGGATGCGGCGGCCGCCGAAGGAGGCCGGTGCGTCCGCGCCGTCACCCGCCGGGCCGGACGCCCGGCGGCGTATCTGCGGGAGGGCGAGGGCGAGGGGGAACGCGACGAGGACCGGGATGCCGAGGAACACCCACCGCCAGCCGATGTGTTCGGTCACCGCTCCGGAAGCGAGCGGGCCGACGATCGACGGCACCACCCAGCTCGCCGCGAACGCGGCCATGATCGCCGGACGCAGCCGCTCCGGGTAGGCCCGGCCGACGACGACGTACAGCGCGACGATCACCATCCCGCCGCCGAGGCCCTGCACGGCCCGTCCCAGGATGAACAGCCACATCGAGCCCGCCGTCCCGCCCAGCAGCAGCCCCGCGGCGAAGGCGGCGATGCCCGTGGTCAGCGGCGCGAGCGGCCCGCGCCGGTCCGACCACTGGCCGGAGAGCACCATCGCGAACAGGCTGGTCGTGAAGAACGCCGAGAACGCGAACGCGTACAGCGACACCCCGTCCAGCTCGCGCGCCGCGACCGGCATGGCCGTGCCCACCGCCGTCGCCTCGAAGGCGATCAGCAGCACCACGGAGACGATGCCGATGCTCAGCGCCCGGTAGGGGCCGCTCAGCACGCCCTCGTCCCGCTCGCCGCCGGGGGCGGGCGGCATGGTCACAGCGGTGGGCCCGGGTGGGGCGCCGGAGGTCTTGGCGACAGCCGTGTCGCGCGGGTTCGGGGCGGCCATGGGCGCCAGAGTAAGGGCCACAGGACGCTTTGACGCCTGTCGGGGGTCGGACCGGCACCGGGACCTTGGTCGTACTCCCCCGGCCGCCCGCCCCGGCGTTCATGAACGGCGTGTGGCAGTCCCGTTGCACCGCACCGGAATACCTTGAGCGCCACGCCGCCCCGCCGTACGGTCGGCGTACCGAGTTCGCGGCGGCGGGGTGGCGAAGACCACACCTCGCCCCCGGTCTTGGCCGTGTGCCCGAGTGGCTCAGGGATTCGCCTGCAAAGCGAATTACGCGGGTTCGATTCCCGCCACGGCCTCCCCTGCGGGCGGGGTGCTCTCAGAGCACCCCGCCCGCCTCGTCCTGGAACAGCTCCGTCCAGTAGTGCCAGTCGGCGTCGGTCGTGGCGCCCGTCGGGTCGACGGAGGACAGGACCTGGATCATCGTCATGGCCAGCTGGTCGTACGTCTCGCTGGTCAGGGCGTGGCCCGACTCCTCGTCGATGGCGTGCTCGCGGTGCAGCAGCCAGAGGGTGAAGGCGAGGGTCGAGATGTCAGTGTTCAGCGGGTACAGAACGGATTCCGGCTCGCTGAAGTTCAGGACCGCGCCGGTGGCGCCGTCGACGACCAGGCTGTTGTCCTCGACCAGATGGCCGAGGCGGATGAGCCGGTCGGCGTGGGCGGGAAGACGGCCGGCCGGGAACGCGCCGGGGTCGTCGCCGCAGTCGTCGTCGTGGTACTCGGCGAGGGTCCGCAGCGGCAGGTCGGTGTCCAGCTGGAACAGGAAGCCGTCCTCGGGCAGGCCCGTCTCGCGCAGGAAGCGGCGAGTCGGCTCGTGCGTCAGCGTCGCGGGGAAGTCGAACTCCTCGAAACGGACCACGCCCCGCCGGCCGAACTCCTGGTCGAGCAGGCGGACCGGGAGGTCCAGGGCGAGCCCCGAGGCCGTACCCGGACCAGCCACCAGGGTCAGCGGGCGGATCAGCGCGGCCATCCGCCACAGCGGTGCCGGCTCGCCGTCCGCCCCCTCCTCGAACACGGCGAGCAGCTGCCGCGAGGCCTCCGCCACCGCCTTCGTGCCCCAGCGGCCCGCGTAGGCGGCGAACTGGCCGCGCAATCCCGCCAGTTCATCCGTCGCGGCGGCGAACCGCACCAGGGTCGGCAGCGACGGGGCGAGCGGACGACGGTCCATCAGGTCGGGCCGGTCGTGGAAGAAGTACGTCGTCGACACCTCGCCGGTGGCGCCGTCGAGCAGGACCGACTCCGACTTTGGGCCCGCAGGGCCGAGCAGTCCGCCGATGACCACCTGCTCCCGCAGCTCCGCGGAGAGCCCCTCGCCCGGGTCACCGGTCGAGCCGGCGACCGTGCGCAGGCCCTCGCCCCGCAACTGCGCGAAGCTGAACAGGCCGCTGTCGCAGGGCAGTCCGGGGCCGGTCAGCCAGCGGCGCGTGGGCGCGTGCGTGATGAACGGATCGAGGTCGTCCTCGGTCAGGGTGATCGCTGCCGCAATAACCGTGGCATTCATGGCATCCGTGGCAGCGGTGTCGGTCGTGCTCATGGCTCCCCCGTGCATACGTGTGCTCAGTCCCGTGTCCCGTGCTTCGCCGCTCCGGACTGCACCGCCCCGCCCGGACAGGACGGACCCCGGCCCTCCGAACCCGGCAGCCGTCCCCACCACTCGGAACACTACGCGCCGCCACTGACAACGCCCCGGATCAGGAGCGGGCGGGCGACCGGCCGGGATACGGATACGGACGCCCCCAGCGCATAAGACGCTCAAGTACCCCCCGTGCGTTGCCTTCACACGAGAATCAACGTGAACATTCTCCGGCCGCCCGGCCTCGCCGGCCGGTGCCGGCCACTGACGTCGGCCCCACGTCACAGCGGGTCCTGACCCGACGTCGGCCACCGGACGTCAGGCCCACGTCAGCAGCAGGCACGTCCCGACCGGACGTCAACCGGCGGACGACACGGCGGATGCCGGCCGACGGACGACAGCCGACGGATGCCAGTCGGCGGACGACAGCCGACGGATGCCAGTCGGCGAATGTCAGTCGGCGGATCTGACCAGCCGGTCCCGGCCGCTGGTCACCACCGCGGCCTGCGGGCGGATCGGCAGACGGTTGACCGGGCGGCCGGTGGCCGCGCGGACGGCGGCGGCGATGGCCGCCGGCGAGGTCACCACCGGCACCGCGCTGACCGCCTTCGCGCCGAACGGCGCGACCACGTCCCGCTCCTCGACCAGCTTCACGATCTCGATGTCGGGCGCGTCCAGGGCGGTCGGCAGGGCGTAGCCGGTGAGGTCGGGGTGCCGGACCAGACCGCGCGGCGTGCGCAGGTTCTCGGTGAGCGCGGCGCCCACGCCCTGGGTCACGCCCGCCTCGATCCGGGCGGCCAGCTGGGCCGGGTTCAGCACCCGCCCCACGTCCTGGGCGACGGCCAGTTCCACGACCCGTACGGAGCCGATCTCGATGTCGACGTCGACCACCGCGCGGATCGCGCAGAAGGACATTCCGACGTAGGCGTCGCCCTGGCCGGCTTCGTCCAGGGGCTCCGTGGGATGCGGACGGCACTGGGCGGTGGCCCACAGTTCCTTGCCCTCCAGGGCCTCGGCGACGGGCGTCGACAGCACGCCGTCGTACGAGGTGATCCGGCCGTCGGTGATCTGGAGCAGCTCGGTGGACATGCCGAACTTGTGGGCCAGGGGCGCCAGGAGCTGGGTGCGGACCATCTTCGCCGCGCGTTCCACCGCACCGCCCGACACCCAGGTGTGCCGGCCGCGGCAGCCGGCGCCCGCGGCGGGCTGGTCGGTGTCCACGGGTGCCACGCGCACCTCGTCGACGCCGAGGACCTCCTGGACGATCTGCCGGGCCAGCGTGGTGAAGCCCTGGCCGGTCTCGACGGCCGCGCACAGTACCGTCGCCACCCCGTCCTGGACCTTCACGGTGGCCGTGGACACCTCGTCCGCGCCCTCGCCGCCGAGCATGTGCACCATGCCCAGGCCGTAGCCCACCCCACGGCGTACCGCGCCTGGTTCGCCCGCGCCCTCGGGGCCGCCGGGCAGCAGCCACTCGTCCTCGGGGGTGTCCTTGGGCAGCGGCGGCAGCGGGTGGTCCCGCACCGCCTCGAGGAGTTCGGCGACCGGGGCGGGGCAGGTCACGGTCTGGCCGGTGGGCAGGATGTCGCCGGTCGCCATGACGTTACGCATGCGCAGGTCGGCCGGGTCGAGGCCGAGCTTCTTGGCGAGCTTGTCCATCTGCGCCTCGTAGGCGGCGCACACCTGCAGGGCGCCCTCGCCGCGCACATGGCCGGAGGGCGGGTTGTTGGTGCGGACCGCCCAGCCCTCGATGAAGGCGTTCGGGACGACGTAGGGGCCGCAGGCGAAGGCGACGGCGGCGGCCAGCGCGTCCGACGACGTGTTGGCGTAGGCGCCCGCGTCGAGCAGGATCTGCGCCTCGACCTTCACCAGCTTGCCCTCGGCGTCGGCGTGGTGGCGGTAGCGCAGCAGGGTGGGGTGCCGGTGGACGTGGCCGAGGAAGGACTCCTCGCGCGTGGCGGTGAGTTTGACCGGGCAGCCGGTCTTCAGCGCCAGCAGGCCGAGCGGCAACTGGAAGCTCTGGTCCTCGCGGTCGGCGGTCGCGCCGGGCACCCCGGTGACGACGATCTTCACACGGTCGGGTTCCAGGCCGAACGCGGCGGCGGCCGCGTCCCGGTCGCCGTGCGGGTCGGTGGAGGCCAGGTACAGCTCGACCCCGCCGTCCGGACGGGGGACGGCGAGTCCGGCCTCGGCGCCGATGGGGGCGGGGTCCTGGCGGCCGATGCGGTACAGGCCCTCGACGACGAGGTCACCGGCCGCGTCCGGGTCACCGTGCCGCAGCGGGATGTGCCGGATCAGGTTGCCGTCGGGGTGCAGCGGCTCGGCCTCGAAGGCCTGTTCGGGGTCGATCACCGGGTCGAGCACCTCGTACTCGACGATGACGGCGGCGGCGGCCATCCGCGCGGTGTCCGGGTGGTCGGCGGCGACGGCGGCGATGGCCTCGCCGTGGTGGCGTACGACGTCGGAGGCGAAGACCGGGCGGTCGGACCGGCCGCGCTCGTACACCGGGGTGCCGGGGACGTCCTCGTGGGTGACGACGGCGTGCACGCCGGGCATCTCGCGCGCGTGGGTGGTGTCGATGGACGCGATCCGCGCGTGCGGGTGCGGGGAGCGCAGCACGGCCGCCCACAGCAGGCCCTCGGCCCACAGGTCGGCGGCGTACGGGAAGGTGCCCTCGGTCTTGGCTCGGGTGTCGGCGGCCGGCAGGGAGACACCGAGTCCGCGCGGGGGCGGTTCCGTCCCGGCGGTGTCCTCCGTGGCCTGTGCGGCCTGCGCGGTGGTGGCCTCGTTGCTCATGCCTGGCCTCCGTCCCGGCCGTAAAGCCGGTCATGCGGTCCGGGGTCCGGGAAGGCGGCGGGGCCGACGCCGCCGGCGCCCGGTCCTGCCTGGTGCGGGATGCGGAACTCGCCCGTTTCGCTGCCGAAGCCCCGGCCCGTGCCCCGGTCGTCGCCCTGGTCGGCGTGGTCGGCCTCGGCGAAGGCCTCGCGTTCGGCGACGACCTCCTGGACGGCCTCCACCACGCCCCGGTAGCCGGAGCAGCGGCACAGGTTGCCGCACAGGGCCTGGCGGGTCTCCAGCCGGGTGGGCGCCGGGTTGCCCTCCAGCAGGTCGTGCACGGTCATCGCCATGCCCGGTACGCAGAAGCCGCACTGCACCGCGCCGCACCGCGCGAGCGCGCGCTGCACGTCCGACGGCCGGCCGTCCTGGGCGAGGCCCTCGACGGTACGGACCTCGCTGCCGGCCGCGGTGACGGCCGGGACCAGGCAGGACGCGACGAGCCGGCCGTCGACCTGCACGTTGCAGGCCCCGCACTCGCCCTGTGAGCAGCCGTCCTTGGCGCCGGCGAGGCCGAGGCGCTCGCGCAGCACGTAGAGCAGCGACTCGCCGATCCAGGCGTCGGTGACGGGCCGGTCGGTGCCGTTGACGCGCAGCACGTAGGAGGCGAGGGGGTGGTCGTCGTGCGCGGCACCGGACAGCGGCTCGTGCCCGGGTGACGTGCCGTCGGGTGCGTCCGGGCCGATGCCGGTCCCGGTCCCGGTCCCGGTCCCGGTGCCGGCACCTGCGGGTTCCGGTCCGACGGGTCCGTCCGGGGTCGCCTCGGCGTGGTCCCTCGCGCCCTCCGGGGCTGCTATGCCTTCCGGTGCTCCCGGGCCCTCCGGGGCGTCGTGCGGGCCCTGGGGCCGCTGGGAGCCCCTGGCGGCCCCCGGAGCCTTCCCGGGCCCGCCTACGGGCCGTGCGGCGCCCTCCGGGCCCGGCTGCGGGTGCTCGCGGAGCTCCGGGACGGACCGACCGCCGGCCGCCCCCGGGAAGGTCCCGGTGCCGGACCGCCAGTGGGGCTCGGCGGGGGGCGGCTGCGGCACGCCTCGCGACAGGGGCGGGGAGTCGTGGCCGGGGGCGGGCCGTCCGTCGGGCCGCTCCCGGACGGGGCCGGCGGTGCCCGCCCGACCGTGCGCGGGGGCTCCCTGACCGTGGTCCGCGCGCCAGTCGGGTTCCGGGCCGCCCTGCTCCCGGCCCTGCTCCCGGCCCTGCTCCCGGCCGGGAGCGGAGCCGGGGTGATCCGGGTCCACGCCCGGCACGCCCGGTCCCCACGGCTGCCCGATGGCCTGCGTGGCCCAGGGTGCGGGGGCGCCGCCCGGGAGGGTGGGGGGCGGGGTGACCGGCGGGGTGGCCCCCCACTGCTCGGCCAGCGCGGAGGTGGTGAACTCGCCGGACTCGTCCGGGAGATCGCCGCCCGCGACGGGGATCGACCACTGGCCGGTCACGTCGGCACCCGGTGCCGGTTCGCCGGCGCCGGGCGTGTCCTCGACGTGCCACTGCCCGGAGGCCCCGGGGTCGTACGTGAACCGGTCCTGGCCGCCGTGCTGCTGCGCCGCGTACGCCCCGGGGGCCTCCCCGGGCCGGCCTGCCTGCGGGTCGTGCCACTGGACGCCGTCGACGGGGACGCCCGGCGCTCCGGTGCCCGGCACCGCCCAGCTGCCGGTGACCGCGGGGCCGGTGCCCGCGGTGGTGGCGGGGGTGACCGTGATGGGCGGCGGCACATAGCCGTGGCCGGGCGCGGCGAGCGGGCTCTCCATCGAGTCCAGCAGGGCGTCGATGCCCCCCTCGGGGAGCTTCACGAAGGCCGTGGCGCCGTCGTCGTAGTCCCCCTGGGGCAACGGGTCCCAGCGGCTGCCGCCGTTGTGGGACGTGCCGGACGTGCCCTCTCCGTGCTGGTCGTCGGTCACGACAGCGCCCTCCCCAGTGCTCGTCGGGCCAGTGCGGCGACGGTGCGCCGCAGGTGCAGTACCGCGGGCGGCAGCGACGGGACGGAGCCGTCCTCGTCGGGGGCCGGATCGGGGATGCAGGCTGCGGCGACGTACTCCCCGAACGCGTTCAGCGCCTCCGGCACGAGCGCGCGGTTGTTGTCCCAGTCGATGAGCTGGGCGACCCACTGCTCGGCCTCCAGGGGCCGCAGCGCCATCGGCGCTATGGCGCCCACCGCGCAGCGGACACCGCGCCGGGCGGGGTCCAGCACCAGGGCGACGGAGGCGAGCGCGCGGCCGGGGCCGGTACGGCCGGTGGCCTTCAGGAAGACCTGCGGGGCGTGCAGCAGCGGCACGCGCACGTAGCCGATGAGTTCACCGGCACGCAGCATGTCCATCCCGGCCAGCAGGTGCGACACCGGGATCTCCCGGCGGGCTCCGCCCTGGCCCGCGATGATCAGCGTCGCCTCGAGCGCGGCCAGCACGGGCAGCGAGTCACCGGTCGGGGCGGCGGAGGCGATGTTGCCGCCCAGGGTGCCCGCGTTGCGGATGTGCGGCGGTCCCGCGGCACGCGCGGAGGCGGCGAGCGCCGGGATGAGGGCGGCGAAGTCGGGGCGGCCCATACGGGCGTGGGTGAGGCCGGCGCCGAGCAGCGCGTGGCCGTCCTGGTACTGCCAGCCGCGGATCTCGCTGATCTTGCCGAGGCCGACCAGCGCCGTCGGCCTGAGCTGCCCGGAGTTGACGGCGGCCATCAGATCGGTGCCGCCCGCGACGGGCACGGCGGCGGGCGTGACGGTCAGCGCCGCCACGGCCTCGTCCAGTGTCGTGGGCAGCGTCACGGCCTGCGCCGCCTGCGGTGCGTGCGTGCTCAAAACCGGCTGCCCCTTCCCGCGGCCCCACGTGGTCCCACCTGTTGCAGCCGTACGGTACGACCTGACAGGGCGGACGTGGCAACTCTGGCACATCTTCGCGAGCACCGAAGACAGGGGTCCGCTAGGAGGCGTTCACCCACCTCACACCCCACTTGGCCCGTTTTCGCACGCTATCGTCCGCGTGCTCGAATTGGCACCGTTCGATGATTCTTGCGACTTTTTTTGGGTGACCTGGTTCGGGATGGGGCGGACTTCTGCGCATGACCGGTTCCGGACGCGGCACGCGCCACCGGTTCGGTGGGCGCCACCGGTTCGGCAGGCGTTACCGGTTCGGCAGGCGTTACCGGTTCGGGGGTGTGCCGTCGATGGGGCGGCCCAGCACGCCGGGGCGCCGCTGCCAGGGCAGCGGGCCGGTGGGCGGGCGGTAGGCGACGCCCAGGGCGTCGAGTCGCCGGTAGTGGGCGGCCATCCGGCGCTCGAAGCCCGCGAAGTCCCGTTCCGCGGGGGCGGGCAGCGTGCTCCAGGCGACCTCGGCGAGGGCGGCGAGCCGGGGAAAGACCTGGTAGTCCACCCTCGCCTGGTTCTCCGTCACCTC
This sequence comes from Streptomyces chlorus, assembly GCF_042655885.1. NCBI lineage: Bacteria > Bacillati > Actinomycetota > Actinomycetes > Kitasatosporales > Streptomycetaceae > Streptomyces > Streptomyces chlorus. The sequence continues at coordinate 34,769 of NZ_JBHSOA010000100.1, read as the reverse complement.
GGACCAGGCGTTGGCCTGGGTGCCGAGCACCCGCCCGGCGTCCTCGGGCGTCAGCTCCGCCGGCACGGGTTCGAACCGGTAGACGTCCTCCAGGGTGCGCACGTACCCGATCGGTACCGGCTCCTCGGGGCCCCCGTCCTGGCGGTGGTCCAGGTACACGTACTGCTCGGGGCACATGACCACGTCGTGCCCCGCGCGGGCGGCGGCGACCCCGCCGGCGTAGCCGCGCCAGGAGGACACGGCGGCGCCCGGGGCCAGGCCGCCCTGGAGGATCTCGTCCCAGCCGATCAGCCGGCGGCCCCGTTCGGCGAGCCAGCCGGCGAAGTGCCCGATGAACCAGGACTGGAGGGCGTCCTCGTCGGCCAGTCCGAGATCGGCGATCCGTTTCTGCGCGATGCCCGACGCACGCCACTGGTTCTTCGGGCATTCGTCGCCGCCGATGTGCACGAACGACGAGAACGACGAATACGCCGGGGCGCCCGTGGCCTCGGCGGGAAAAAGTTCCAGGACTTCCTCGAGCACTCCTTCGTAGAAGCGCAGGGTGGTGTCGGTGGGGGCGAGTACGTTCGGATTGATCCCCCAGGTGTCCCAGACGGTCAGCGAGGAGGTGTCGACGACATCGGTGTTGCCGAGTTCCGGATACGCGGCGATGGCGGCCTGCGAGTGGCCGGGCACGTCGATTTCGGGGACGACGGCGATATGCCGTTCGGCCGCGTAGGCGACGATCTCCCGGATGTCGTCCTGGGTGTAGTGGCCGCCGTGCGGCGTGTCGTTCCACAGGGGTGAGGCGCGGTGGCCGAGTTTCGTCCGGGCGCGCCAGGAACCGACCTCCGTCAGCCGCGGGTACCGCTCGATCTCGATGCGCCAGCCCTGGTCGTCCGTCAGGTGGAAGTGCAGGACATTGAGTTTGTGCGCGGCCATCAGATCGAGATAGCGCAGCACGCCTTCCTTGGGCATGAAGTGCCGGGCGACGTCGAGCATGAGGCCGCGCCAGCGGAAGCGGGGGGCGTCCTCGATCGTGACGTGCGGCACGGCCCAGACCCGGTCGCGGCCGAGTGGAGCCCTGCGGTACGCGTCGGGGCCGAGGAGCTGCCGCAGTGTCTGGGCACCCCGGAAGACACCGGCCGCGCTGCCTCCCTCGATCAGGACGCCGGTCCAGTCGCTGACGAGGCGGTACTCCTCGGGGCCCAGCCCGGGGTCGAGCTGGAGCCCGATACCGTCGCCGTCGGTGTCGTCGAGCTCCCGTCCCTCGCGCAACGGCAGGCCGGTGGCCTGCCGGAGCACGGTGCTCAGCCAGTGACCGACGCCCTCCGTCGCGGTGCCGGCGTAGAGCCGGGAGTGCGCCGTCAGCCGTACCTCGCCGGAGCCGGCGACGACGCTGCGGGGCGCGGGGATCAGTTCCGTCGGTGATGTCATGTCAGTCCTTCACCGCGCCGCCCAGTCCGGAGACCAGGCGTCGCTGTACGAGTACGAAGAAGACCAGCACCGGAATCGTCATCACCGTGGACGCCGCCATCACGCCGCCCCAGTCGGGATCGTCCGGCTTGTAGAAGACCAGTAGGGCCATCGGCAGCGTCGACTGCGAGATGTCGCTGATGATGAAGGACTTGGCGAACAGGAAGTCGTTCCAGGTGGAGATGAAGGAAAACACGCTGGTGGCCACAAGCCCCGGCAGAACGAGCGGAAAAAGGATCTGCCACAGGAACCGCGCGCGGCTCGCGCCGTCGATGTAGGCGGCCTCCTCCAGCGCCTCGGGAACGGCTTTCACGAACCCCCGCAGCATCCAGATCGCGAACGGCAGCGAGAACGCGATGTGCGGCAGGATCAGCGACCACAGCGTGTTCAGCTGGCCCGCGTCCCGCATGAGGAAGAACAGCGGGATCGTCAGCGCCTCCACGGGCACCATCTGGGCCACCAGAAACATGATCAGCAGGGTGGTCCGCATACGGAACCGGAATCGCGTCACGGCGGTCGCCGCGAGGAAGGCGATCAGCGCGGAGGCGAGCACCACGGCGACCGCGACGACCACGCTGTTGAGGAAGTACCGGCCGAATTCCTCTTGTCCGAACACCCGTCGGAAGGAATCCAGGGTGGGGGTCAGGGTCCACGGCCGCGGCCGGTCCGACTCGATCTCGCCGGCCGGTTTGAAGGCGCTCAGCACCATCCAGTACAGCGGGAAGGCCACCACCGCCGCGACCGCCAGCGCGGTCGCCTCGGCCGCGAGCCGCCACGGACGCCGTACGAACCTGCGCACAGAATTCACCTGGCGCACCCCGTCCTGGCTCACGAGAGTCACAGTTCCTCCCCCTGGCGGCGCAGCAGCCGCAGGTACACCAGCGTGACGGCGAGCAGGATCAGCAGCATCACCACGCCGATCGCGGCGCCCAGGCTGTACTGCGAGGACGCGAACGCCTTCTGGTACGCGTAGACGTTGAGGACCAGGTTCTGGCCGGCGATGCCGCCCCCGCCCGTCATGACGTAGATCTGGGTGAAGACCTTGAAGTCCCAGATCACCGACTGGATGGTGACGACGACCAGGATCGGCCGGAGCATCGGGGCGAGCACCGAGCGCCAGACGCGCCACTGCGAGGCGCCGTCCAGGGCGGCGGCCTCCAGCACCTCGGTGGGCACGGCCCGGATGCCGGCGTAGACGGTGACCATCACGAACGGGAAGGAGCACCAGACGACTTCGAGCAGGACGAGGAAGAAGGCGCTGTATCTCCCGTACGTCCATGAATGGTCGCCGAGGCCCAGCACCCGGTTCACCGGGCCGAAGTCGGCGTCGAAGAGGAGCAGCCACACCGTGGAGCCGGTGACGGCCGGGGTCGCCCAGGCGCCGAGCGCAGCCAGCATCAGCGCGAGCCGGGGCACGGCACGCACCCGGGTGAGCAGCACGGCGAGCGCGCAGCCCACGGCCAGGGTGGAGACCACACAGGCCGCCGCGAACAGGACGGTGGTGAGCAGCACCTGCCAGAACCGCTCGTCGGCGAAGAGTTCGGTGTAGTTGCCCAGGCCCTGGAAGGTGGTCGGTTCGCCGCCGCTGACCTGTGCCTGGGTGTAGTGGAAGAGCGAGATCAGGCCGAGTTGGTGGACGGGGTAGGCGAGCAGCCCGCCGAGGACGACGAGGGCGGGGGCGAGATAGAGCCAGGGGGTGAGGCCGGCCCCGCGGCCCCGGGTACCTCGGGGCGTGTGGGGGGCGGTGGCCGTGCGGAGCGCGGGACGCTTCCGCACGGCCACCGTGTCCTGTGCGGGCACTGGTTCAGCCCACCGAGCCGAACGCCTCGTTCATCTTCTTCGCCGCGCTCCCGGACGCGGCCGCCACGTCCTTCTTGCCGCTGACGACCTCCTGGAACATGGTCGGCAGCACCAGCGAGGCGTCGATCTGCGCCCAGGCGGGCGAGGCCGGCACGAACTGGGTGTCGGCGGCGAGGGTCTTGACGAACGGCTTCAGGAACGGTTCCTTGGCGGCCACCTGCTGCCGCACGTCCGAGAAGGTCGGCAGGAAGCCCATCGCGTCGAACAGTTCGCCCTGCGCCTTCTTCGAGGCGAGCCGCCGCATCAGGTCGACGGCGAGGGTGCGGTGCGAGGTCGACTTCAGGACACCGAGGTTGTTCCCGCCCGCGAAGGCGGGGGCGATGGACCCGGACTTCACGCCCGGCAGCGGTACGACGGCGTACTTGCCCTTCACCGTCCCGGCCTCGATCGCCGCGTGGCTGAAGTCGCCGCCGATCGCCATGGCGGCCTTGCCCGAGGCGAAGGCGCTCACCGTGTCGTTGCCGCCCATGCCGGCGCACTTGGCGGCCGGGCAGTTGTCGTCTCCGAAGAGGGAGGTGTACGCCTCGATGCCCTTGCGGGCGGCGGGGGTGTCGATCGCGGAGGCGTACGAGCCTCCCTTGCCGGTGGCGAGTTCACCGCCGTGGGCCCAGATGAAGGGCATCGCGCCGTAGGTGTAGGCGCCGCCGACGGCGATGCCGTACAGGTCCGGCTTCGCGGCGTGGATCTCCCGCGCGGTGGAGATCAGTTCGGTCTGCGAGGTGGGGGGTTCGAGCCCGAGTTCGTCGAAGACGTCCGTGCGGTAGTAGAGGGCGCGGACGCCCACGAAGTACGGCGTCCCGTAGACCTTGCCGTCGACGGTGACCGACTGCCGGGCGGTCGGGTCGGTGTCCTTGGCCTCGTCCCAGGCGCCGAACTCCTCGGTGACGTCGGCGAGTCCGCCGTCCTTCACATAGCCGGCGGTGTCGGTGTTGCCGTACTCGACGAGGTCGGGCGCGGACTTCGGATCGTTGAAGGCGGCCTTGATGCGCTCGGCGCGGGTCTCGACCGGGATGTACTCGACGGTGACCTCGGTGCCGTCGTGCGCCTTCTCGAATCCGGCGACGACGGACTCGACGGCCTTTTCCTTGGGTGCGTTGTTGACCTCCTGGAAGAGCCAGACACGTAAGGTCCCGGTCTTCTCGTCCTTGTCGGAGGAGGAGTCCCCCGAAGTCTGGGGCGCGCAGGCGGCGGTGGCGATGACGGCCGCGAGGGCGACCAGACGGACGGACAACTTCATGGACTGCATCCTCCGATGAGGCGTTGCACCATGTGCAACGCCGGTTTCGCTGTGCACAACAACACCGGAGGTTAGGTACTAGGTGAACCGGCCCACAAGAGGTCTCGACCACTCTGTGACCGGCTGACGCACTCCACGCAACGCGCGGGCATCACAAAGGCCCCCCGGGCACGCACAACGCGCCCGGGGGCCGGAGCCCGGCGCGGCTACTTGCCGCCCTTGCCCTTGCCGCCCTTGCCCTTGTCGTCGTCGCCGCCGCTCATGGACTCGTAGATCTCCTTGCACATGGGGCAGACGGGGTACTTCTTCGGGTCGCGGCCCGGCACCCACACCTTGCCGCACAGCGCCACGACGGGCGTGCCGTCGAGAGCGCTCGCCATGATCTTGTCCTTCTGGACGTAGTGGGCGTAGCGCTCGTGGTCGCCGTCGCCGTGGGAGGTCTGCGGCGTCGGCTCTACCAGGGTCCCCGTACCAGTCCCGCGCTCGGGCTCAAGAGTGCTCATGAAATAAGGGTACTGAAGCTCACCCGCATCAGTTGAGCGAAGGGTCGTCCGGATAGGTGGCCACCATCGCCAGCTCGCTGCGCTGGCGGCGCAGCACCTCGCGCCAGAGCCGCTCCGGCACCGGGTACGAGATGTCGCCGGGCTCCGACTCCACGACGTACCAGGCGCCTTCCACCAGCTCGTCCTCCAGCTGGCCGGGGCCCCACCCCGCGTATCCGGCGAAGATGCGCAGCGAGCCGAGGGCGGCGGCGAGCAGCTCCGGCGGTGCCTCCAGGTCGACCAGTCCGATCGCCCCGTACACCTGGCGCCAGCCCAGCGGGGCGGCCCCGCCACCCGTCCCGCCGGGGACGACGGCGACGCCGAGGGCCGAGTCCAGCGACACCGGGCCGCCCTGGAAGACGACCCCGGGTTCGCCGGCCAGGTCCGCCCAGCCCTCCAGGATGTCCTCCACGCCCACCGGGGTCGGGCGGTTGAGCACGACACCGAGGGAGCCCTCCTCGTCGTGGTCGAGGAGGAGCACGACCGCGCGGTCGAAGTTCGGGTCCGCCAGGGCGGGCGTGGCCACGAGCAGCCGCCCTGTGAGCGAGGACACCTCGGTCATGCCAGACATGATTCCGTATCTTCCTCTTCCGTGGGGAGGCAATCGGAGTACGGGGGTGAACGCGGCCGGTCGGCCGCGAGCGACCTGGTGAGGCGCCGGTAGGGACGGGCCGGATCGGACCGCGGGCGCCCCGCGGGCGCCCCGCGGGCGTACGGAAGCACCCCCGGCGCACGGTGACGGCGGTGACCCCGAGTGGCCGGAGGGGAACTGCTCGTGTTGCGGTGGACGCGGGGACGGGACCGAGCCGTGCACGGGCTGACGGAACGGGCGTGGGGGGCGACTACCCTTGCCCTTCTGGCCCCTGCCCCCTCCACGGAACGCGAGATTCATGACCGTCAACGGCGCTGAAGACGTCCTGCTTGTCCACGGCGGAACCCCTCTGGAGGGGGAGATCCGTGTCCGCGGTGCGAAGAACCTCGTGCCGAAGGCCATGGTCGCCGCCTTGCTGGGCAGTGAGCCGAGCCGGCTGGGCAACGTTCCGGACATCCGTGACGTGCGGGTCGTACGAGGGCTGCTGCAGCTGCACGGGGTGACGGTCCGTCCCGGCGACGAGCCCGGTGAACTGGTGCTCGACCCCACGCGGGTGGAGAGCGCCAACGTCGCCGACATCGATGCCCACGCGGGTTCGTCCCGCATCCCGATCCTGTTCTGCGGCCCGCTGCTGCACCGGCTCGGGCACGCGTTCATCCCGGGTCTGGGCGGCTGCGACATCGGCGGCCGGCCGATCGACTTCCACTTCGACGTGCTGCGCCAGTTCGGCGCGACGATCGAGAAGCGTGCGGACGGCCAGTACCTGGAGGCCCCGCAGCGGCTGCGCGGTACGAAGATCAAGCTGCCGTACCCGTCCGTCGGCACGACGGAGCAGGTACTGCTGACGGCGGTCCTCGCGGAGGGCGTCACCGAGCTGTCCAACGCGGCGGTGGAGCCGGAGATCGAGGACCTGATCTGCGTCCTGCAGAAAATGGGCGCGATCATCGCGATGGACACCGACCGGACCATCCGCATCACCGGTGTGGACACGCTCGGCGGCTACAACCACCGCGCCCTTCCCGACCGCCTGGAGGCCGCCTCCTGGGCGTCCGCGGCGCTGGCCACCGAGGGCAACATCTACGTCCGCGGCGCCCAGCAGCGCTCGATGATGACGTTCCTGAACACCTACCGGAAGGTGGGCGGCGCCTTCGAGATCGACGACAAGGGCATCCGGTTCTGGCACCCGGGCGGCCAGCTCAAGTCGATCGCGCTGGAGACGGACGTCCACCCGGGCTTCCAGACCGACTGGCAGCAGCCGCTGGTGGTCGCCCTGACCCAGGCGACGGGGCTGTCGATCGTCCATGAGACGGTCTACGAGTCCCGGCTCGGCTTCACCTCGGCGCTCAACCAGATGGGTGCGCACATCCAGCTCTACCGCGAGTGCCTGGGCGGCTCCCACTGCCGCTTCGGCCAGCGCAACTTCCTCCACTCGGCGGTCGTCTCGGGCCCGACCCGGCTCCAGGGCGCCGACCTGGTCATCCCCGACCTGCGTGGCGGCTTCTCCTACCTGATCGCCGCCCTCGCCGCCCAGGGCACGTCCCGCGTCCACGGCATCGGCCTGATCAACCGCGGCTACGAGAACTTCATGGACAAGCTGGTGGAGCTGGGGGCGAAGGTCGAGCTTCCCGGCAAGGCCCTGGGCTGACGGACGGACGGGACCTGACGACCCCGGCACCGGCAGCACCCGCCCGGCCGGGGGTCCGGGGGTCGTCCCCCGGGCAGACACAGCATGGACAAGCTGGTGGAGCTGGGGGCGAAGGTCGAGCTTCCCGGCAAGGCCCTGGGCTGACCGGAAACAGCCTTGCCAAAGGGGCGGCCACCCGATCGGGTGGCCGCCCCTTTGGCGTCACTATGCGTCGTACGCCGTCCCGGGACGTACGAACGGCAGGATTACTTGCCCTTTGCGGCTTCCTTGAGCTTCGAGCCCGCGGAGACCTTCACGCTGTAGCCGGCCGGGATCTGGATCGGCTCACCGGTCTGCGGGTTGCGCGCGGTGCGAGCGGCACGGTGGGTGCGCTCGAAGGTCAGGAAACCGGGGATGGTGACCTTCTCGTCCCCCTTGGAGACGATGTCGCCGACGATGTCGGCGAACGCGGCCAGCACGGCGTCGGCGTCCTTGCGGGTCACCTCGGCGCGGTCGGCCAGCGCGGCCACCAGCTCACTGCGGTTCATGTTGTTACTCCCGTGTTCTTCTTGCCGTTGAGGCGTGCCACGCGGCGGGGCCGCGCTTGGGGCACGACCAAGCCGATGCTGCCAGGGTCCTCGGTGAGTCCCCCGGACCCGGGTACTTACTCGGGCCCGCACGCCCCTGGAGGTGCTGCCCCCTGAACGTGGTCCCGGTGGAGCATCCTGCCTCTACCTGCGGCGGTAACGCCAATCCGGCACCCGCAGGAGCGGCCATACCACCCATGGAGTCACCCGTGGGAGTCACCTGGGGGGACTCCCACGGCCCGACCGACGGTGACGCTGCGTCCGCTGCCGGCAGCGGACCGCGGATACCGGGGGTCCGAGTCACGGCCGCCACCCTAAAGGGCGGCCGTATGTCACGGGTTCCACGACGCGCCGAGCGCACGCCTACCGTGGTGATGGTCACAGCCGCGGCGGCCCTGGGGCCTCTCGCTAGACGGCCGTGTCCGGGGTCTGCGTGCTCTTCGCGGCTTCCCGTACGGCGCCGGCGACCGCGCCCGCGACCTTGTCGTTGAACACGCTCGGGATGATGTAGTTCGGGTTCAGCTCGTCCTCGGTGACCACGTCGGCCAGGGCCTGCGCGGCGGCGAGCATCATCTGGGTGTTGACGGCACGGGACTGGGCGTCCAGCAGGCCGCGGAACACGCCCGGGAACACCAGCACGTTGTTGATCTGGTTCGGGAAGTCGGAGCGGCCGGTGGCCACCACGGCCGCAGTCTGGCGGGCGACGCCCGGGTCCACCTCGGGGTCGGGGTTCGCGAGCGCGAAGACGATCGCGTCGTCGGCCATCGCGGCGATGTCGTCGCCGTCGAGGACGTTCGGGGCGGAGACACCGATGAAGACGTCCGCGCCGCGCACGGCCTCCTTCAGCGTGCCGGTCAGGTTCTCCGGGTTGGTGTGGTCGCCGATCCAGCACAGCGGGGAGTCGGCGGGGGCGTCCACCAGATCCGCGCGGCCCGCGTGCACCACACCGTGGATGTCGGCCACGACGGCGTTCTTCACACCGGCCGCGATGAGCAGCTTGAGGATGGCCGTGCCGGCCGCGCCGGCGCCGGACATGACGACCCGGACGTTCTCGATCGCCTTGCCGGTGACCCGCAGCGCGTTGGTCAGGGCCGCGAGGACGACGATCGCGGTGCCGTGCTGGTCGTCGTGGAAGACGGGGATGTCCAGGGCCTCGCGCAGCCGGGCCTCGATCTCGAAGCAGCGCGGCGCGGAGATGTCCTCCAGGTTGATGCCGGCGAAGCCCGGGGCGATCGCCTTGACGACCTCGACGATCGCGTCGGTGTCCTGCGTGTCGAGACAGAGCGGCCAGGCGTCGATGCCGGCGAACCGCTTGAACAGGGCCGCCTTGCCCTCCATCACGGGCAGGGCCGCCTTCGGGCCGATGTTCCCCAGGCCCAGCACGGCGGAACCGTCCGTCACGACCGCAACGGAGTTGCGCTTGATGGTGAGGCGGCGGGCGTCCTCGGGGTTCTCGGCGATGGCCATGCAGACGCGGGCCACACCCGGCGTGTAGATCATGGAGAGGTCGTCACGGTTGCGGATGGGGTGCTTGGACGCCATCTCGATCTTGCCGCCGAGGTGCATCAGGAACGTACGGTCCGAGACCTTGCCCAGGTTGACACCCTCGATACCGCGGAGCTTCTCCACGATCTCGTCGGCGTGCCCGGTGGAGGTGGCCGCGATGGTGACGTCGATACGGAGCTTCTCGTGGCCGGACGCGGTGACGTCGAGGCCGGTGACCGTACCGCCGGAGGACTCCACGGCGGTGGTGAGCTGAGAGACGGAGGTTCCGCTCGCCGGCACCTCCAGCCGGATGGTCATCGAGTAGGAGACGCTGGGCGCCGTTGCCATGGCCGACTTCCTCTGCTTTCACCGTGTAGCTGCTTTGTGCTGTCCGATCGTCGCACCTACCGCCGAGTACGTGGTAGCCGCATCCGATTGCGAACGTTTTGGTCACGGCGGAAGCGGGTAACTGCGAAAACTTCCGGAAAGACTGTTCCACCATACGAGAAGTCGAGGGTTGTCCGTAAGTCAACACGAGAGGCCCACGCCACCCGGAAGTGACATGGGCCTCTCGGTCGTTCAGTGACACCGACCCGCCATGCTCGCCTCGCGGCAAGTGGTCGCTCGTAGCGACGAAGGTTGGGCCCGGGGGCTTGGATCGGGCCGGTGTCACTTGCCAGGCTAACAAACGGATGCCGTAGGACCATTCCCGCGGCCGGGTCATGTGCCGATTGACCCCGATTGATCGGCGGATCAGTCCCGCAACAGGTCCGGGACGCCGGACGGGTCCGGCTCGTCGCGTTCGGCCGAGACGACGGTGAGCTGCTGGGTGGCACGGGTCAGGGCGACATACAGGACGCGCAGGCCGGCCGGGGACTCGTCGGCGATCTCGGCCGGGGAGACCACGATCGTCGCGTCGTACTCCAGGCCCTTCGCCTCCAGGCTGCCGAGGGCCACCGCCCGGTCGCCGAGCCCGTCCAGCCAGCGCCGCGCCTCCTCGCGGCGCTGCATGGCGACGACCACACCGACCGTGCCGTCCACCCGCTCCAGCAGCCGGGCCGTCTCCGCGCGCACGGTCTCGGCGAGCGACGCCCCCGCACCGTTCGCCTGCACCGGCACCGGCACCGGTACCTGGCCCTGCCCCCTGCCCGTGGTCACGAAGCGCGGTTCGACGCCGGTGGAGCGCACCGCCCTCGGCGACACGGAGCCGGGCATGGCGAGCGCGAGCACCTTGGCGGCGAGGTCGGCGATCTCGGCCGGGTTGCGGTAGTTCACGGTGAGCTCGAAGCGGCGGCGGGGCCTGCTGCCGAGGGCCTCGTCGCGGGCCTGGGCGGCCTCGTCGGGGTCGGACCAGGACGACTGGGCGGGGTCGCCGACGACCGTCCAGGTGGCGTGCCGGCCGCGCCGGCCGATCATGCGCCACTGCATGGGGGTGAGGTCCTGGGCCTCGTCGACGATGACATGGGCGTACTCGGTGCGTTCCTGGGCGAGGCGTTCGGCCCGCTCGCGCTGCGACTCCTCGCGCACCGGCATCAGTTCCTCCAGCCCGGTGAGCTGGTCCAGCGGGTCGAGTTCACGCCTGCGCCGGGGTCGGGCGGGGGCGCCGAGAACGGCCTGGAGTTCGTCGAGCAGCGCGATGTCGTGCACCGATCGGCCGTGCCGCCGCAGCGAGCGGGCGACCTTGCGGACCTCGCCCGGGTTGAGGACGTGCCGGGCCCAGCGGCCGAGGCGCCGCTCGTCGGCCATGGCGTCCAGTACGGCGGCCGGGGTCAGCTCGGGCCACCAGGCGTCGAAGAAGGCGAGGAAGTCGTCCTCGGTGGAGACATCGTCGTCGAAGGAGGAACGCAGCTCGGCGGCCAGCTCCGGGTCGGTGTGCCGGCCGCCCGCGCCGGAGCGCTCCCACAGGGCGTCCAGGAGCAGCTTGCGGGCGCGGGGGCGCAGCAGGTTCACCGGGGCGGTGCCGCCGAGGGCGGTGTGGCGGACGGTCGACAGCTCGTCGGCGTCCAGTTCGAGCCGCCGACCGAAGGCGACGACGCGCAGCCGGGTCGGCGTGCCGGCGCTCTCCAGGGCGCCGCGCGCGGCCTTCCGGATCACCCTGAGCATGCGGTACGAGCCCTTGGCGCGGGCCACCGCCGGGGCGTCGTACAGGGTGGCCTCCGCGCCGTCGACCAGGGAGCCGATGGCGCGGATGGCGACCTGGCCCTCCTCGCCGAGGGAGGGCAGGACGCCCTCGGTGTAGGCGACCAGGAGCGGGGTGGGCGAGACGATCAGGATGCCGCCCGCGTACCGGCGCCGGTCCTGGTAGAGCAGGTAGGCCGCGCGGTGCAGGGCGACGGCGGTCTTGCCGGTGCCGGGGCCGCCCTCGACGTAGGTCACGGAGGCGGCGGGGGCGCGGATCACCAGGTCCTGCTCGGCCTGGATGGAGGCGACGATGTCCCGCATGCTGTGCGTCCGGGCCTGGCCGAGCGCGGCCATCAGCGCGCCGTCGCCGATGACGGGCAGCTCGCGGCCGTCCAGGGAGGCCGTCAGCTCGGGGCGCATCAGGTCGTCCTCGACGCCGAGGACCCTGCGGCCCTTGGAGCGGATGACGCGCCGGCGCACCACCCGGCCCGGGTCGACCGGGGTGGACCGGTAGAACGGGGCGGCGGCGGGCGCCCGCCAGTCGATGACCAGCGGGGTGTAGTTCTCGTCGAGGACGCCGATACGGCCGATGTGCAGCGTCTCGGCGATGTCGGCGGTGTGGTCGGGGCGGACGGCGCCCTCGGCGGGCTCGACGGCGGTGTAGGCGCCGTCGGACCCCTTCTTGCCGTCCTTGCCGAGGAGCAGATCGATCCGGCCGAAGAGGAAGTCCTCGAACTCGTTGTTCAGCCGGTTGAGGTGGACGCCGGCCCGGAAGACCTGGGCGTCCCGTTCGGCGAGCGCGCCGGGCGTGCCGACCTGGCCGCGCCGGGCGGCGTCGTGCATGAGGAACTCGGCCTCGTGGATTTTTTCCTCGAGCCGTCGGTACACCTGGTCGAGGTGTTCCTGTTCGCCGCTGATCTCCCGGTCGCGAACGGAATCGTGAACCGGATCGACCGCGGTTTCCTGCTGAGCCTGAGCGGCCACCGGGCCCCCTTCTGACGTACTGGGCAGCCGTCAACCGTACGCGAAGGGGGCCCGTCAGGCTACGCGTCGATTTCGACGAGCTTCTCGCCGTCGAAGGTCACGATCTCGAAGCTGTCGATCTCGCTGGTGTCCATCGAGGCGCCGCCCTGCACGTGGAGCGGCTTCTTGGCCTTGTCCGTCTTGGCGTCCGGCAGGCCGTAGCCCGGTTCCGGGACGGTCCAGGAGGTCGCGGTCTCCCGCTCGCCGTTCTTGCCGACGACGATCAGCGCGCACTTCTCGAAACCCTTGACGTTGGAGATCTGCGCGGCCAGTCCGACGCCCCACTCCTTCTCCTGGAACGCCACGGTCACGGAGACCTTGGTGACCGGGTCGGTGGCCGTGAGCTTGTCGGGGATCTGGTCGAAGACGTCCTTCGCCGGGTCGGCGGAGAGGGTGCGGTTGGTGCCGCTGCCCCCGCTGTCGCTGTCGCCCCCGCCGTTCGCCGCGACGGCGACGAAGGGGCCGCTGACGATCAGGGCGCCCGCGGCGGCGACCATGTAGAAGTTGCGGCGGCGCTTCCTGGCGCGGCGCTCGGCGACCTCGTCGACCAGCTTCTCCACCACGCGCGGCGCCGGCTTGGCCGACAGCGACTCGCCGAGCGACGGTGTGCCGGTGCCGGGCAGGTCCGCGAGGGCGGCCAGCATCGGTTCCATACCGGCGAGTTCGTCGAGCTGCTGGGCGCACCACTCGCAGCCGGCGAGGTGCGACTCGAACGTGGTGGCCTCGGCATCGTCGAGGATGCCGAGGGCGTAGGCACCGACGGTCTCGTGCTCGTTCGGCACCGGTGATCCCTGCATGGCACCAGACATACCCGTACCGCCCGTTCCGAATCCCCCGTACACGCTCATCACGCCGTCACCCCCCGCTCCTCCAGTGCCAGCTTCATCGAACGCAGGGCGTAGAACACCCTGGAGCGCACCGTGCCGCTGGGTATCCCGAGGGTCTCGGCCGCCTCGTTCACGGTACGTCCCTTGAAATACGTCTCGACGAGGACCTCCCGGTGGGCAGGGGTCAGGTCGTCGAGTGCGTCCGACAGCGTCATCAGCCACAGCGCCTTGTCGATCTCGTCCTCCGCGGGGATGACCTCCAGCGGCGACGGATCGACCTCCTGCGGCCGGGCCTGCCGGCTGCGGTGGCCGTCGATGACGATGCGCCGGGCGACCGTCACCAGCCAGGGGCGTACCGATCCGGTCGCCCGATTGAGCTGACCGGCGTTCTTCCAGGCACGGATGAGCGTCTCCTGCACGACGTCCTCGGCTCGCTGCCGGTCTCCGGCGACCAGCCGCAGGACGTAGGCGAGCAAAGGTCCGGCGTGCTCTCGATACAGCGCACGCATCAACTCCTCGTCAGGTTCGTTCGACGAGTACGACGAGGACGAAGACATGCGATGTCGGGCCCTCGCTCCACGTTCATTGGCCACGGCCGCATCCTTGCGCACGCCCACCTCCGGTGTCCCGGGGATCCCCCCGTCGGTCGCTCGACAACCGGTACGGACGCGGTGCGCCGGGTGTTCAACGTGAGGCGCCGGTTTTCTGGGGGACGAGGTGAAGACCGGGACATGGGAGCACATTCCCCCCGCCTCTTCTTCACATTTCCACCACAGACAGATTGAGAGGCCGGGCTGCCCGTGCCGCGCGGTGGGCAAACGGGGTGTTAGCGAAGTCACTTCACGGCCCGGGAGGCAGGAAACGGCAGGAGAGGAACCTAAGCCGCATACGGGACAGTCGAGTTGAGGGCGCCTGCGAGGTGAGGCCGGGTCAGGTGCGGGTGAGGGCGGCGGCCCTGCGGCGGTGGCGTGCCACGCGTTCGCGGTTTCCGCAGACCTCGCTGGAGCACCAGCGCCTGCGGCGGCCCCGTGAGGTGTCCAGGTACACGATCGGGCAGTTGTCGCCCTCGCACTGCCGCAGGCACGCGCGCGCGAGCGGGTCGGTGAGCAGGTCCACGGCGTCCCGGGCGATCGCCGCGAGCAGCGCGGCGCGGCCGGGCGGCGCCTCCAGCCGCCGCACCAGCGTCCCGTCGTCCCCGGGGACCGCGCGCGGCGCCGGGGGCGCGGCGTGGGCGATCTCGTTGACGCGGGCGAGCGCGAGGTCGTACGCGGCGCTGCCGGGCGCCGGCCGGCCGTGCACCAGACGGGCGAGGTGGCCGCGCAGTTCACGGAAGGCGGCCGGCCAGGCGCTGTCGGCGTGGGTCAGCGGGGTGCCGGCCGGGACGAGTCCGGAGCCGGTGATCCAGGCGCTCAGCACGTCGACGGAGCCGAGCCGTTCCTCGGGATGCGTGGTCGCGAGGAGATCCAGACAGATCCGCCCGGTGTCGAACCGCAGCTCGTGGGGCGCCGTGACCGTACCCAGTGCCATGTGCCTGTCACCGCCTAGGGTTCACCCCGGTCGCGTGGGGGCCGGTGCGATGCGAGTGAGGAATCTGTTCCGGGAATCCGCTCCCTCTACAGTGCCTGCCCGCTCCTCCACCCGGAACCCCTTGGGCACCCACCCCGGTCCCGGAACGGACCTCGTCCCCGTGCTGCCCGCGTCCCGGGACGGCCCTGACCCCAGCACAGAGCCTTCGTCCCAGGGCCCGATGCGGGTCCCGGCCGAGGCCGCTCCACGTCCCGATCCGAGCCCCGCCCCGGTATGCCCCACCCGGCCTCGCGCGCCGCGCCGGCCGGTCCGTTCAGGCGTCCCCGTACTCCGCGTCCGCCTGCGGGTCCAGGGCGAGGCGGTAGCCGCGTTTGACGACCGTCTGGATCAGCCCGGTCGCGCCGAGGGCGGCGCGCAGGCGTGCCATCGCGGTCTCCACCGCGTGTTCGTCGCGGCCGGTGCCCGGCAGCGCGCGCAGCAGGTCCGCGCGGGCGACGACCCGGCCGGGGCGGCGGGCCAGCGCCCGCAGCAGCGACATGCCCGCGGGCGGTACGGGGCGCAGCTCGCCGTCCACCACGACGGCGTGCCCGCGGATCTCCACCCGGTGCCCGGCGACCGGCAGCGAGCGGGCCCGGCCGGGCAGTTCCCGGCAGAGCAGCTGGACGAGGGGGCCGAGCCGGAAGCGCTCCGGCTGGACGGTGTCGATGCCCCGGGCCTGCAACGGCAGCGCGGTGACCGGGCCGACGCAGGCGGGCAGGACGTCGTGTCCGAGGGCGGCGAGGACGTCGTCGAGCAGGCCGCGCTCACCGGCGCGGGACAGCAGGGACGCGGCGGCGGGCGCGCTGGTGAAGGTGACCGCGTCCAGGGTCCGGGCGACGACGGCGTCCAGCAGCCGGTCGACGGGGGCGATGTCCTCCGGCGGCATCCACCGGTAGACGGGCACCCCCACCACGTCCGCTCCCGCGGCCCGCAGCGACTCCACGAACCCGGGCAGCGGTTCGCCGTGCAGCTGGAGGGCGATCCGCAGCCCGTCGACGCCCTCCTCCAGGAGCCGGTCGAGGACCTCGGCCATCGACTCCGACGACGGCGACCACTCCTCCGTCAGCCCGGCGGCCCGGATCGCACCCTTGACCTTCGGTCCGCGGGCCAGGATCCGCGCCCCGCGCAGCCGCGCCAGCAGATCGTCGCCGAGCCCCCAGCCGTCGGCGGCCTCGACCCAGCCGCGGAAGCCGATCGCCGTCGTGGCGACCGCGATGTCCGGGGCCTGTCCGATGATCTCCTTGGTGGCGGCCAACAGCTCGCTGTCGTCGGCGAGCCGCACGATCCGCAGCGCGGGGGCGTGCAGGACGGCACCGCCGCGCCGCTGGATCAGCGCGCCCAGCTCGTCGGCCCGGCGCGCGGCGGTCACGCCCACGGTGAAGCCCGCGAGCGGCCCGTGGCCGGGGCTCTGCTCCGGAGGCGGCTCCGTGGACCGGTCGGGTTTCTGCTGTTCGTCATGCATGGTTCTCGTCCCGCTCTCGTCCCGCGCTCGAGTCGGTGTGCTGCATTCGGTGGGTGCTGCGTTCGGTGGGTGCTGCGTTCGGCGTGCTGCCTGAGGCACGGCTCGTCCGCACCCGCCCCTCGGCCGCCTTGTTCGCTTCCGCAACACGGGCAGTTTTCCACGGGAGGGCGCCGACGCGGTAGCGCGGCCGGAGCCCTTGACCGGCCCCGGCCGTCACCCGGCGCTCCGCCGCCCGCCCACCTCGAACCACAGCAGCTTCCCCGCGCTCCGCCCCAGCGCGCCGTCACCGAGCGCCCATCCGCCACCGTCCAACTGGACACCCACCACGGGGGCTGCGGATTTCTGGACGCGGAGGCACAGTTGACCAAGTACCGCGCCGTACTGGACCACATGACGTCCTGCGCGCTCGGCCCTGCCGAGTCACGCGACTTCATCCACAACCTCATCCGAGAAGCCTGAGAAGGAACGCCGTGCAGACCATCCGTTGGCAGAAGTCCACTTACAGCGGGGACAGCTCGAACTGCGTCGAGATAGCCACCGCCCCGACCACCATCCTCGTACGCGACTCGAAGGACATAGCCGGACCACGGCTCGGCCTCTCCCCTGCCGCATGGGCCGCCTTCATCACGTACGCCGACAGGATCGGGGAATCGAAGTCCGGCGCTTGAGCCTCCGGTGCTTTTCCGGTGGCCGTGGGACCGCCCCCGACGTCAGCCCCGGTGGGCGGCGCGGCGTCCAGCCCCCTTGTCGGCGGAGCGCTTCGCGCCGTTCGGCCACAGGCGTGGGCTCCGCTTCGCCGCGAGGTCCTCGACCCAGCCGACCGCGAGCACCATCAGGCCGATGAGAGGCCAGATCAGGGCGAACATCCAGAGCGTGTACGTGCTGTCGAGGGCGCCCATCGCACGCTCGCTCTGCATGAACGGGAGCCGGTACAGCAGGTCGACGATCGGGACCGTCGCCATGATCAGCATGTTGTGCCACAGGTAGATGGTGACCGCCCGGTTGTTGGAGAGGGTCACCAGCTTGTCCCACTGCGCCAGGCGTCCCGGGAGTTCCCGCCAGGACGGGGAGTACTGGAGCAGGATCACGACGAAGCCGAACGACCAGGCGGCCTGGGCCAGCGGAATGTCGTTGAGGTCCCAGCCGTCGGGGCCCAGGTGGTTCGACGCCCACCACAGGCCGAAGGCCATCACCAGCGACGCGCAGGAGACCGAGACGTACCGCGGGATCTGCTTCAGCATGCCGTCGTTGTGGGCGAAGCCCAGCACCCAGCAACTGCCGTAGACCGCGAAGTCGGTGACCGCGTTGCCGGTTTCGCCAGGGATCGTCACCAGGCCCGTGCCGACGATCGCCGTCAGGCCCAGCGGGGCGAGCAGGGTCGGCCAGGGGGCCCGGCGGAACGCCCACAGCAGCAGCGGCGACGCGATCACGAACCACAGGTAGGCGCGCAGGTACCACAGCGGGCCCGCGGCCTGCACCGCCCAGGTCTCGTCCAGCAGGCCCGACGCGGAGCCGAGCTGCCAGGGGTAGGGCGGGGCCCCGATCGGGACGATGTAGTTGAACAGCCCGACCAGGCCCCAGGTGTCACCCTGGTCCGGGTCCTTCGCAGGGTTCCAGCCCTGCGCGAACATCAGCGCCAGCACGACCACGCCGAACGCCCACATGGGCGGCAGGAGACGGCGGACCCGGCTGCGGATCACGCTCGCCGCCGGACGCTTCAGCGAACGCGCCATCAGCGAACCGGCCAGCGCGAACATCACGCCCATCGACGGGAACAACACCGTCATCCAGGCCCAGCCGAACAGGTGGTAGACCACGACGCGGACCAGGGCGATGGAGCGCAGCAGGTCGAGGTACCGGTCACGGCCCGGTTTCCCGGGGGCGGCGGCCGGGGCGGGGTCCGGTAGGGGGGCGGGCTCGGTCGTGCGCTGCCGCGGGACGGCGGACGGCATCCCCGGGGTCCCGTTCGCGTCCCCCGTGTGCGCGGTTCCGTACGGGCCGGCCGGCTCCGGGCCCGGGCCCGTACCGGTCGTGTATCCGTGGGTCATGCCACCGGCCTCCGATCATCGCTGCTCTGCTCACGCCGGCTGGGCACGGAGCCGCCGGGCGCCTCGACGACGCCGGTGCGCCGCAGTTTCTGCCAGCGCAGGCGGCCGCCGGTGAGCGCGGTGATCCAGGACTGGAGCAGCACGACGTACATGAGCTGGCGGTAGAGGATCTGCTGCAGCGGCAGTGAGATGAGATGGGTCATGCGTTCGCGGTCGAGGCGGAAGGCGAAGGCCGCGCAGACCGCCTGGATGGCGAGGACGCCCAGCCACGCCATGATCGTCTTCTGGGTCGGGCCGAAGACGATGCCGTAGAGCAGGAAGACGTCGATCAGGGGGGCCAGCAGCGGGGCCACGATCATGAACAGGGAGACGAAGGGCAGGCCCACGCGGCCGAAGCGGCCCGAGGGTCCCTTCTCGATCACGGAGCGGCGGTGCTTCCAGATGGCCTGCATGGTGCCGTACGACCAGCGGTAGCGCTGGGACCACAGCTGCTGGACGGTCTCCGGGGCCTCGGTCCAGGCGCGGGCGTTCTCGGCGTAGACCACGCGCCAGCCGGCGCGGTGCAGCGCCATGGTGACGTCGGTGTCCTCGGCGAGCGTGTCGTCGCTCATGCCGCCGAGCGGGACCAGTGCCGAGCGGCGGAAGGCGCCGACGGCACCCGGGATGGTCGGCATGCAGCCGAGGATGTCGTACATGCGGCGGTCCAGGTTGAAGCCCATCACGTACTCGATGTGCTGCCAGGCGCCGATGAGGCTGTCCTTGTTGCCGACCTTCGCGTTGCCCGCCACGGCTCCCACCTTCGGGTCGCCGAAGGGCTGGACGAGTTCGCGGACGGTGGACGGCTCGAAGACCGTGTCGCCGTCCATCATCACGACGATGTCGTACCGGGCGTTGGCCAGGCCCCGGTTGAGCGCGGCCGGTTTCCCCGCGTTGAGCTGGCGGATCACCCGGACATTGGGCAGGCCCATGGCCTCGACGATGCGGGCCGTGCCGTCACTGGAACCGTCGTCGATGACCAGGACCTCGACCGGGTGGTCGCTGTCCATCAGGGAACGGACGGTGTTCTCGATGCACTTGGCCTCGTTGTAGGCGGGCACCAGCACGGTCACCGGTTCGGTGATGGGTGGACCCCAGCCGAAGCCCCGTCGGCGGACCCGGCGGGCGTGGACGCCGGAGAGGAGGAGCATCAGCACGAAGCGGGCGATGACCAGGGTGCCGATGATCGCCAGGCCCACCGCCAGGCCGCTGGTGATCTTCTCCGAGGCCTGGACCAGGAAGACCCACGCCTTGCCCTTCCAGAGCTCGGGTCCGGTCACCGGGCTCATCGCGCTGGGCGCGTCCAGGGCCTCGGTGAGGTTGTCGAACTCGTAGCCGTCCTTCTTCAGGTCGGGCAGGATCCTGTCCAGCGCCGCGACGGTCTGGCTGCGGTCACCGCCGGAGTCGTGCATCAGGACGATGGCGCCCTCGCCGTTCTTCGGCGTGGCACGGCGGATGATCTCGTCGACGCCGGGCCGCTTCCAGTCCTCGCTGTCGGTGTTGTTGACGACGGTGATGTAACCGAGGCTGCCGATGTACTCGGTGACCGGCCAGGACTTGTTGTCCATGGCGGCGGAGAAGGAGGAGTACGGCGGGCGGAAGAGCGAGGTGCGCACCCCGGCCGCGCCGGTGATCGCCAGCTGGTTCTGCGACAGCTCCCAGTCGATGCGCTTCTTGGACTGGAGGGAGAGGTCGGGGTGGTTGAAGGTGTGCAGGCCGAGTTCGTGGCCCTCGTCGACCATGCGCTGGACGAGGTCCGGGTGGCGGGAGGCCATGGTGCCGGTGACGAAGAAGACGGCGTGCGCGTCGTGCTTCTTCAGCACGTCCAGCACGCGCGGGGTCCAGACCGGGTCCGGGCCGTCGTCGAAGGTGAGGACCATCCGGCGGTCGGGCACGCTCAGGCTCTCGGTGCGGCCGCCACGGGCGTCGATGACCGGGCCGCCCCCGAGAATCTTCTCCGGCACCTTGTCGGTGGGGGCGGGTGCCTGGACGCGGTGGTCGGCGAGGATCTCGTTGTGCGTGTAGCCGCGCAGCATGAGCATCGCCGCCAGGGCGACGAGGACGAGCAGCGGAAGCAGCAGACGCAAGGGCAGACGGCGACGCCGGGAGCCGCCTCGGGCTCTGGTCGCGGGCCCGGGGCGGCGGGAGTGGGATGCCATCAGAGAACGTGCTCCGGGAACGGTACGGCGGGGGCGGTGGACGGGTCCGGCTGTGCGACGGGGTTTTCGGCGGCCACGGCCGGCGGTTCGGCGGGCGCCTGCGCGACGTTGTCGACGCCGGCGGGTTCCTCGCCACCGGGGTCTTCCCCGGCGGGCGGCGTGGTCGGAACGGTGCCGGTGCCGCCGGACGGGGTCGTCGGGGCGGCGGGCTCCGAGGTGGCCGGGGGGTCGGCCGGGGCGGTCGTCGTGGGGCCGCCGACGCCGGTGCCCGGCCCGGGGGTGGCCCGGGTCGGCGTCGACGACGGGCCGGTGGTCTCGCCGGACTCGGCCTCGGGGACGGTCACGCCGCCCACGGGGAGGCTGGCGCCGGGCGAGGGAAGGGTGTCGACCTCACCGGCGGTCGGCTCGGCGCCCGGGGTCAGGTCGGTACCGGAGCCGGGCGACGCGTCCGGCTCGGCGGGCTGCGGCGAGGTCTCGACCTTCCCGGCGGGCTGCTCCTCCTCCTGGCCCGGTACGGGGACCCAGGGGGCGTTGGAGTTGCCGGACAGCAGCGTGGCGACGATCACGATGGCGTACCCGGCGCAGGCCAGGCCGACGGCCAGGCCGATCCGGCGGTAGAGGCGGCTGCGGCGGCCGGACTCATCGACGAACACGGGTCCGTCGGCGACGTCGGGGCCACCGACGCGGTGCTTGCCCGGCGTTGCGCGCAGCACGCCGTCGCCGAACTGCACGGCGTCGAGCTGGACCGTCACCTCGTGCGGGTCGTGGGTGTGCTCGGTGGTGTCGGCGTCCGCGGCTGCGCCTGCGGCGGGGACGGGCTTGGTGGGCGCGGGGACGGGCAGAGTGGACGCGGCCGCGACGGGGGCGAACGCGGTCGTCCCGGCGCCCTCCTGCCAGGGGTCGCGCAGGGGGCTGCGGGGCGGCCGGGGAGTCCCGGGGGACTGGGCGGAGAGGCGTGCGGTGAAGCCGGTGGAGGGGGGCGTGGGGGTGGTACGGGGCTTGATCCGGAGGACCCTGGTCTCCTCGGGGTCCTCGGGGCCCTCGGAAGCCACCGGGGGCGTCGGGGTGGCCCTCTCCGCCCTGTCCGCCTTCTCCGGCCCACGCTGTGCGGGCATCCTGCTCGTGCCGCCCGGTGCCGGCACCTTGCTCGTGCCGCCCGGCGGGGGCGTTGTGCTCATCGTGGCCTTCGTGTCATCCGGAGCGACCCGGTCATCCAGGTCGGCCCGGTCATTCAGGTCGGCCCGGTCGTCCGGGCCAACCGCACGGGGTGCGGTCCTCGCCGCGGTGACGTCGTTCGCCTCGGCGGTGCGGCCGGGTACGCCCCGCGAGAACCACGTTCCGTGGTCGGCGGCAAAGCTGCCGGAGGCAGGCCGTTCGTCCTCGACCAGGTCGACTTCATCCTCGGTCTCGGACCATTCAGGTTGGGCGTCTTCTCGCCACTGTTCCACGCGCACGCTTCTTCCCCCCACGGGACTGTTCCGGGTGCGCGTACGGCCTGAGCACTCGCCGCCGGAAGTGGGCCCCCACCCTCTCCGAGCGCCCCATCTATCACACCGCGCTCGAGCATCGAATGTAGCGCACGCGGAGGTTCTGTGTTCGCCGGGAGGGGATTCGTATCAATTGCGAGACATCAGGGAGAACTCATGACATCAAGATCACTGTCCGAAACCCATCCGTTCGTGGGCCGCAGCAACCAGCCTTCCTCGGCGGCGATATCGGCCGCAGCTCTGCGAAGTCCTTCCAGAGCGGGGTGAATCAGGCCTTTTCGCCACACCAGTGACACAGGGGACAGCGGAACGGGGTCGACCAGCGGGCGCAGCACCATCGAGGGCAGCGGCGGGAAGTCCACCACGGTGAGGACCGGATTCCCCGTGCGGGCCATGATCCGCTGGAACTCCTCGTCCCCGACGGCCAGGGGCGCGGGCGACGCGACGTCGATGCCCCGCCCCTCGAACAACAGTCCCGCGAGGTCGGTCCACTCCGGTGTGCGCGGATTGCCCGCCCCGGCGTAGATCTCCTCGCCGGCCAGCGCGTCGAGCGGTACCTCCGCCAGGGCGGCCAGCCGGTGCCCCTCGGGAAGGATCACCGCCATCGGCTCGTACCGTACGGGCTGCTGGTCGAGCCCGGCCTTCAGCGCCGCGGGGAGCCCGGCGAACCGCCCGAACGACGCGTCGAGCCGCCCCGCGACCAACTCGCCCGCGGCCCAGGTCAGTCCGCTCTCGTAGCGGGCCATCAGCTCGTGGCCGGGGGTGAGTTCGCGGGCCCGGTGCAGGACCCGGCGCCCGGTGGCCAGCCCCGGGGAGTTGAGGTCCACCAGCAGCGGCCGGGTCTGTCCGGCGGCGGCGAGCAGGTCGTCCTGCGCCGCCAGGGCCCGGCGGGCGTACGGCAGCAGGCGTTCGCCGTCGGGGGTGAGCGTCACCTGGCGGGTGGTCCGGACGAACAGCTCGCTGCCCAGCTCCCGTTCCAGTCGCCGTACGTCGCGGCTGAGTGCCTGCTGGGCGATGTAGAGGCGCAGCGCGGCGCGGGTGAAGTGCAGCTCCTCGGCGACGGTGACGAAGGCGCGCAGGAGGCGGGGGTCGAGGTGGGCGGGGGCGGGCACCCCGTGAACCTACAACGCGGGTGCGTGAATCGGTACCGGGAAGGTGTTGGACCGGTGCCGCGGGCACGGGCGACGGTGAGTGCATGCCGCAACCGACCTTCCACAGGCGCCCTCCGGCCTCCCGGAACACCCCTCTGTTCACCGTCACCGCCGACACCCTGGTCGTCGTCGACTTCTCCCCGCGCGGGCGGACGAACGGCGACCGCGGCCGGGCGAAGGGCCCGTACCGCCGCCTCTTCGCACTGCCCGGTGCCCGCGCGTTCACGGCCTGGAATCTTCTCGCCCGGCTGCCGATGGGCATGTTCAGCGTGAGCGCGGTCATGATGATCGCCGTGACGCGGGGTTCGTACGCCCTCGCCGGCGCGGTCGTGGCGACCGGACTCGCGGTGACCGCGGTGGTCGCCCCGTGGATCGCGCGGCTGGTCGACCGGCACGGGCAGGCCCGCATCGCCCTGCCTGCCACGGTGTTCGCCGTGCTCGGCCTGCTCGCACTACTGCTCTGCGTGCGCCACGGTGCCCCGGACTGGACCCTGTTCGCCGCCTGCGCCGCCACCGCCACGACACCGAACACCGGCGGGATGTCCCGAGCCCGCTGGGCGTACCTGCTGAGCTCCCGCACCGGGGAATCGGGGGACGACCCGAAGGCCGCCGCCGAGGCCCTGCACACCGCGAACTCCTTCGAGCAGGCCGCGGACGAGCTCTGCTACATGCTCGGCCCGGTGCTCGCGGCCTTCCTGTGCACAGCGTTCTTCCCGGAGGCGGGCACGCTGGTGGGGGCGGTACTGCTGCTGACGGGCGTGACACTGTTCACCGCCCAGCGCTCCACCGAGCCGCCGGCCGGACGCCACGCGCCGGGCGACCGGGCTCCCTTCCTGGCGCCCGGGATGCGCCCGCTGCTCGTCGTCTGCCTGGCGACCGGCGCGGTGTTCGGCGCGATGGAGGTCGTCACGATCGCGTTCGCGGACGCCCAGGGGCACCGCCCGGCGGCCGGCGCGGTGCTCGCCCTCCAGGCGGCCGGCTCCTTCGCGGCAGGGCTCGCGTACGGGGCGATGCGCCCGGCGGGGTCCGCAGGATCCCGGCTGCCGTGGTGCCTGGCCGCCATGACCGCGCTGATGGTGCTGCCGCTGCTCGCGGCGTCCCTCAACGGCTCGCTCCTGCTACTGGCGGGCGCGCTCCTGCTGGCCGGGATGGCCACGGCGCCGACGATGGTCACGGCGATCACACTGGTCCAGCAGTGCACTCCCGAGGGCCGACTGAACGAGGGCATGACCCTCGCGGTGACCGGCCTGCTCGGCGGGATCGCCTGCGGCAGCGCGGCGGGCGGCTGGACGGTCGAGCACGTCTCGGCCGCGGCCGGGTACGGGGTTCCGGTGACGGCGGCCGCGACGGCTCTGCTGACCACCCTCGTCCTGCTCGGCCCGTGGAGCCCTCGCCCGCTGCGGGCACCGAGCCCGGCCCGCCCGGGCGGCTGAGACCGGCGGCTCCCCCTCCCCCGGATCACCTGCTGTTCAACCCGTTCCTGGTCAGCGAGCAGGAGTGAGTACTGGACCCATTCCTGGTCACTGCGGACATCCCGAACGCTTCGACCCCGTTTTGCCCCTGTCCGCGGTTCGGCGTGTCGAACCGCTCCAGCGATTCCCGCGCGTCCCATTGACGGCCCCACGGCTCGCACATACCTTCACCCGTCGAAGCGCTTCGACGATACTCCCGGTTGTCAGTGCAGGACCCCCGATAAGGACCCCCGATGGTGAAGATCACGGATGTGGCCCGGCGCGCCGGGGTCTCCCCCAGCACGGTGTCGTACGCGCTCAGCGGCAAGCGGCCGATCTCCGACGAGACCCGGCGCCGGGTCCAGGCCGCCGTCCGTGAGCTGGGCTACCGCACGCACGCCCGTGCCCGTGGCGCGGCCGGGGGCAGATCGGGGGTGCTGGCACTGGCGGTGCCGATGCGCTCCGGCGTCCATGTGCCGGTGGTGACGCAGTTCGCGGTGTCGGTGGTCACCGCCGCCCGCGCCCACGGCCACGATGTGCTGCTGCTCACCCAGGGGGAGGGTGAGAAGGGCATCGGACGGGTCGCGGAGACGGGGCTGGCGGACGCGCTGGTGGTGATGGACGTACAACTCCAGGACCCCCGGCTGCCGTTACTGCGCTCGCTGCCCCTGCCGTCCGTGCTGATCGGCGTCCCGGCCGAGCCGGACGGGCTGACCTGTGTGGACCTGGACTTCGGCGCGGCGGGCGAACTGTGCGTGGACCATCTGGCGCGGCTCGGGCACCGGACGGTGGCGTTGGTCGGCTCGCCGCCGGAGGTGTACGTCCGGCGGACGGCGTTCGCGCGCCGGCTCGTGCAGGGGTTCACAGCCTCCGCCGTGTACCCGTGCGGGACGGACCGTGACGCGGCCCGCGCGATGGCCGAGCGGCTGCTGCGCGAGCAGCCCGCGCTGACCGGGGTGGTGGTGCACAACGAGCCCCTGCTCGACCCGCTGATCGACGCCTTCGAGGAGCTCGGAATGCGCATCCCCGAGGACCTCTCCTTCACCGCCGTCTGTCCGACGCCGGTCGCCGCCTCGGCCCGTATCCCGCTCACCTCGGTCACCGTGCCGTCCGCCGAACTGGGCACCCGCGCGGTGCACCTTTTGATACGGAAGCTGTCCGGCGCCCCCGTACCGCAGGCCACACTGCTGCCGCCCCGCCTGACCGAGCGCGCCAGCACGGGCCCGCGCCCGGCCTGACCCGCCCGGCCCGCGGGCCGCTCAGCCGAGCCCCCAAGTCGCCGCCTTCGCCTGGGTGGCCGCATGACACAGGCCCCGCCGCTGATGCGACGGGGCCTGTGCCCACATGGGGGTAAGTGGAGATGGCGGGAATCGAACCCGCGTCCAACGGT
Source organism: Streptomyces chlorus (assembly GCF_042655885.1). NCBI lineage: Bacteria > Bacillati > Actinomycetota > Actinomycetes > Kitasatosporales > Streptomycetaceae > Streptomyces > Streptomyces chlorus. Next base: position 8,666 of record NZ_JBHSOA010000100.1, on the reverse strand, counting down.
GCGGAATCAGGGCTTCTCCGTGTGCAGTCCGCTGTGCTTTTCTCAGCCCCGGAGATCACGCGGACAAGTCTCCGACGGGCTCAGTCACTGTTAGATTTCCCTCTTCACCCCGTGACCGGGATCAAGGTTTAGTCCCCTAAATGATGCCAGGATCCGGGTCGGGAACACCCCCGGGCTGACACTCCCTCTAGTAGGAGAGCCGCTGCTCGCTACCTGAAGATCAGGCAGCGAGGGCGAGCTCGCCCTGGGAGATGGATCGCTTGGAATTGGCGATTATTTTTTCGGCCTGTGGTTTACGAGATCATGGCCGCTTCCTCGACACGCTTCCCCTGCTTCGACAGCCGCTGTCGAAACCGATCATCCCCATGTTTTTTTCTCAAGGTGCGCACCCGCTGTGAGGTGCTGTCGCCATCGTACGTGACCGACGCGGGTCGGTGCCAGCGTATTCCCGCGCGACGGCTCCGAGGGCTCCGGGACGGGCCGGGAGCCGCTCGGACAGGCCCTACGCCTGCTGCTTGCGGCGGACCGCCGAGACCGCCCGGTCGGTCTCCCGCCGGTCCTGCTTCTCGCGGAGCGTCTGGCGCTTGTCGTACTCCTTCTTTCCCTTCGCCAGCGCGATCTCCACCTTCGCGCGGCCGTCCTTGAAGTACAGGGCGAGCGGCACGATGGTGTGCCCCGACTCCTGGGACTTGGACTCCAGCTTGTCGATCTCCGCGCGGTGCAGCAGCAGCTTGCGCTTGCGCCGCGCGCTGTGGTTGGTCCAGGTGCCCTGGCTGTACTCGGGGACGTGCACGTTGTGCAGCCACGCCTCGTTGCCGTCCAGCTGGACGAAGCCGTCCGCCAGCGACGCCCTGCCCTGGCGCAACGACTTCACCTCGGTCCCGGTGAGAACCAGGCCGGCCTCGTAGGTGTCGATGATGAGGTAGTCGTGCCGCGCCTTCTTGTTCTGCGCGATCAGCTTGCGCCCTTTTTCCTTAGCCATAGTGCAGCCCATTTTGGCACTACGGAGGGGGTCGGCGAAAAGCCGATTTCGGGAGCGGGGCGGCGGGGGGGGGTGCAGCGGGCCGGCGGGGACCGCGGCGGGCGGCTCTGCGCCGGGCGCGCGGTCCGGGCCGTGCTACCGGCCGAGTCCGGTCAGGACCGTGCCCGCCTGCTGAAGTGCCTGTTCCTCGGCCTCCAGGTCGGGGGTGATGCCCCGGCCGTCGACGCCCCGGCCGGACGGGGTGCGGTAGTGGCCCACGGTCAGTTCGGCGACCGAGCCGCCGGGCAGCCGGCTGGGCATCTGCACCGAGCCCTTGCCGAAGGTGCGGGAGCCCACGACGACCGCCCGTCCGCGGTCCTGGAGGGCGCCGGTGAGCAGTTCGGCCGCGCTCATCGTCCCGCCGTCGACGAGCGCGACCAGGGGTCTGACGGTGTCGCCGCCGGGCTCGGCGTGCAGGGCGCGCTGCTCGCCCTCGACGTCGTACGTGGCGACCAGGCCGCCGTCGAGGAAGGCGGAGGCCGCGGTGACCGCCTCGGCGACCAGGCCGCCGGAGTTGCCACGCAGGTCGAGGACGATGCCCGTGCCGGCCGGGGCCTGGCGCACGGCGGCCCGGACCTCGTCGCCGGAGCCCTTGGTGAAGGCGGCGACCTTGACGACGGTGATCTTGCCGGGGAGTTCGTCGGCGGTGACGGTGTCGCGGGAGAGCCGGACCCGGCGCAGGGTCTCGCTCCAGGTGCGCGTGCCGCGCTGCAGGCCGAGGCGGACGGTGGTGCCGGCGGATTCGTCGGTGTCGTCACCGCGCAGTAAGGAGACGACCTCGGTGACGGGCCGCCCGTCGACCGTCGCGCCGTCGACGCTGCGCAGCCGGTCGCCCGCGCGGATACCGGCGTCGGCGGCAGGGGTGTCGCTGCCCACCTTGGTCACCTCGATGCGGCCGGACCGTTCCCGGGCCCACAGGCCCACACCGGTGTACCGGCCGTCGAGGGCGTCCACGAACTCCTCGTACTCGCCTGGGGAGTAGACGGCGCCCCACCGGTCCCCGCTGCGGCTGACGGCGCGCTGCGCGGCCTCCACGGGGGACGTGCCGGCGGCCATGGCCGCCTTCGCCGCCTCGGCGACCTCGGCATGGCGGCCGACGGGGGCGGCCGCCTGGGTACTGCCCGCGGTGGGCTTCCGGTCGGCCGGCCCGGGCAGGTTGCCGGTGACCGCGCCGGCTACGAGCACGCCGGTGAACACCAAGGTCAGGGCGCCCCCTCGGCGGATCCGACGGGGTTCGCGGAACAGGGCACGACCTGACATGCCGGTGAGTCTAGGACAACGCGAAGGGGCGCACGGCCGGTTGACCGTACGCCCCTCTTGGCAAGAGTCACACCTTCAGGTACTTGCGCAGCGCGAAGAAAGCGGCCAGGGCCGGCATCAGCAGACTGGTGGCGAGAATCAGCGGAAGCTTCGTCAGCACCGCGTCCCAGCCGATGAAGTTGATCAGGTTCAGCTTCTCCGACAGCGCCAGTCCGTCGTCGATGATGAAGTACCGGCCGACCAGCAGGAATCCGCAGGCGAGGGTGCCGCCGATGAGTCCGGCGACCGCGGCCTCGGCGATGAACGGCGCCTGGATGTAGAAGCCCGAGGCACCGACCAGCCGCATGATCCCGGTCTCGCGCCGCCGGCTGAACGCCGATACGCGCACCGTGTTGACGATCAGCATGAGGGCGACGACCAGCATGAGCGCCATCACCGCGCGGGCGGCCCAGTTCATGCCGTTCAGCAGCCCGAAGAGGTTGTCCAGGATGCCCTTCTGGTCCTGCACGGACTGCACCCCGTCACGCCCGTCGAAGGCGGTCGCGACGACCTGGTACTTCTCCGGGTCCTTGAGCTTGATCCGGTACGACTCCTGCAGCTGGTCCGGCGTGAGGGAGCTGGCCAGCGGGGAGTCGCCGAACTGCTCCTTGTAGTGCTTGTACGCCGTGTCCTGGGACTCGTAGGTGACCGAGTCGACGACCGACATCTTCTCCAGGTCGTCCTTGATCTGCCCCTTCTGGTCCTCGGTCACCGCCCCCTTGGCACAGTTGGGGTCGGACGCGGCGTCGCTCTTGTTGCACAGGAAGACGGAGACGTTGACCTTGTCGTACCAGTAGCCCTTCATGCTGGTGACCTGGTCGCTCAGCAGGAGCGAGGCACCGAACAGGGCGAGCGACAGGGCGACGGAGACGACGACGGCGAAGGTCATCGTCAGATTGCGGCGGAGACCGACACCGATCTCCGACAGAACGAACTGGGCGCGCATGGCGTGGGGTTAAGCCTTTCCGTTCCTCGTCAGTGCTGGTAGCCGTAGACGCCGCGTGCCTGGTCGCGGACGAGGCGGCCCTTCTCCAGCTCGATGACGCGCTTGCGCATCTGGTCCACGATGTTCTGGTCGTGCGTCGCCATCACCACGGTGGTGCCCGTCCGGTTGATCCGGTCGAGCAGCTTCATGATGCCCACCGAGGTCTGCGGGTCGAGGTTGCCGGTGGGTTCGTCGCAGATGAGCAGCTTGGGCCGGTTGACGAAGGCCCGCGCGATGGCGACGCGCTGCTGCTCACCGCCGGAGAGCTCGCCGGGCCTCCGGTCCTCCTTGCCGGCGAGCCCGACGAGGTCGAGCACCTGCGGCACGGACTTGCGGATCTCGCCGCGGGACCTGCCGATGACCTCCTGCGCGAAGGCGACGTTCTCGGCGACGGTCTTGTTGGGCAGCAGGCGGAAGTCCTGGAACACCGTCCCCAGCTGGCGCCGGACCTGCGGCACCTTCCAGTTGGAGACGCGCGCGAGGTCCTTGCCCAGGACGTGCACCTGCCCGTGGCTGGCCCGCTCCTCGCGGAGGATCAGCCGCAGGAAGGTGGACTTGCCGGAGCCCGAGGACCCCACGAGGAACACGAACTCGCCCTTCTCGACCTCCAGGGAGACATCCCGGAGGGCTGGACGGTTCTGTTTGGGGTAGGCCTTGGAGACGTTGTCGAATCGGATCACGGGTGCACCACGGGTCGCCGGGGGTAGATGTGCGTGACCTTACGCGAAGCGGAAGGCCGCTCGCAGTCACCGGCCCGGGTTGCGTGACACTTGCGCGCTATATGCCGGATGTGCGGGGCAGGATACGGGGGGCCGCGCCGATGGTCGCGGAACCTGGCACAGTGGTAGGGGGAACGTTCGCGTCGTCGTGGGCGTTGTACTGACCGAAACCGGTGCGAGGAGGGCGAGCGCATGACGTATGACCGGCTGGTGTGCGCCAACTGCGCCGCACCCGTGAGCGAGGGTCGGTGCCCGGTGTGCCGCGCGAACCGTGAGCGGCTGCAGCAGGTGAACTTCTTCGCGGGGCTGAACCCGACGGCGCTGATCGCGCTGCTGGTGGTGCTGGTCGCGGCGGTGGCACTGCTCGCCCACCAGACCGTCTGACGGCGCGGAGCAGCAGCCGGACCCACGGGGCACCCGGGCCACAGGGTCCGTACGGCACGGTTCCCGCACGGAACGGACAGGGACAGGGACGCCCGAGGGGCCCGAAGCATATTCGCCGCTCCGGGCCCCTCGGCCTGCCTCCTGCCGCGCGTACGGTACGTACGCGCGTCGTCACCGTCAGGCGGCAGCTGCTCCACGGTTGCCCATGAGGCGCGGCAGCACGCGGAAGCCGATGCCACCGGCGATCATCGTGGCGGCGCCGATCACCAGGAAGGTCATCTCGGCGGCACCGGTCTCGGCGAGCTCCTTGCCGTTGCCCTGGGCCGACGGGGCGGGCGCGTCGCCCGTGTCGGTGAGGGCCGAGGAGCCCTCCTCCTGGGCGGAGGCGCCGGCACCGCCGGCCGGGTCGGCAGCGTTGCCGCCGCCGCCGCCGTTGCCTCCACCCGGGGTGGTCGGGGTCTCGGTGGGCTCCTCCGGGTCGGCGGGCACCGTCGGGTCCGGCTCGGTGGGGTCCGGCACCGTCGGGTCCGGCACCGTCGGGTCCGGCACCGTCGGGTCCGGCTCCGTCGGGATAGTGGGCTCTTCGGTGGGGTCCGGCTCCGTCGGGATGGTGGGCTCTTCGGCCGGGTCCTCGTCGTCGAGTTCCAGATTGACACCGACATTGGCGCCCTCGTCCCCGACACCGGCGCTCACGCCTATGTCGAGGGCGGAGGCCGCGCCGGCGGCGGTCAGCGAGGCGCCGGCCGCGATCACGGCACCGGCCGCGATCCGTGCGACACGGATGCGCGTCTTCTTGGTCATGTGGTTGCTACCCCCAGTAGCTCATCGTCAGTGAGGCGGCGCCCGGGGCCGTGATCAACAGGGGGCCGACTGCGATGGCAAGCCCCCCGGTTCACATGCGCCCCGGAGATACGCATGCCGAGCCTCACCTTTCCCACTTTTCAAATGAACGTCAAGGCCGTTGCGTACGCGATGTCCACGTAAGCACGCTTTGCCGGGAGTTGAAGCTGTGATGGTGACGCAAAAGCCCGACATCCCCGGCACGCAAAAGGCAACTGCCGCCACTGGGGCGGCAGTTGCCTTGTCGACAAAGCGCTGTTCGCGCGCGGGGTTACTTCTCCTGCTGCTTGCGCCAGCGAATTCCGGCCTCCAGGAAGCCGTCGATCTCACCGTTGAACACGGCCTCGGGGTTGCCGACCTCCTGCTCCGTGCGCAGGTCCTTGACCATCTGGTAGGGGTGCAGCACGTACGAACGCATCTGGTTGCCCCAGGAGTTGCCGCCGTCGCCCTTGAGGGCGTTCATCTTGGCCTGCTCCTCCTGGCGGCGCCGCTCCAGCAGCTTGGCCTGGAGGACGTTCATCGCGGTGGCCTTGTTCTGGATCTGCGAGCGTTCGTTCTGGCAGGAGACCACGATGCCGGTGGGGATGTGGGTGAGCCGCACCGCGGAGTCGGTGGTGTTCACGCCCTGGCCGCCGGGCCCGGACGACCGGTACACGTCCACCCGCAGCTCGGACTCGTCGATCTCGATGTGGTCGGTCTGCTCGACGACGGGCAGCACCTCGACGCCCGCGAACGAGGTCTGGCGCCGGCCCTGGTTGTCGAAGGGCGAGATGCGCACCAGCCGGTGGGTGCCCTGCTCGACCGAGAGGGTGCCGTAGGCGTAGGGCACCTGCACCGCGAAGGTGGTCGACTTGATGCCGGCCTCCTCCGCGTACGACGTCTCGTAGATCTCCGTCTTGTAGCCGTGCTGCTCGGCCCAGCGCAGGTACATCCGCTGAAGCTTCTCCGCGAAGTCGGCGGCGTCGACGCCACCGGCCTCCGCGCGGATGTTGACGAGCGCCTCACGCGCGTCGTACTCGCCGGACAGGAGGGTACGGACCTCCATCTCGTCGAGCGCCTTGCGGACGTTGACCAGCTCGGACTCGGCCTCGGCGCGGGTGTCCGGGTCGTCCTCCTCCTCGGCCATCTCGAAGAGCACGGCGAGATCGTCGATCCGCCCGCGCAGCGTCTCCGCCTTCCTGACCTCGGCCTGGAGGTGGGAGAGCTTGCTGGTGATCTTCTGCGCCGCATCCGGGTCGTCCCACAGGGACGGAGCGGCCGCCTGCTCCTCGAGCACGGCGACGTCTGCCCTCAGCTTGTCGAGGTCCAGAACGGCCTCGATCGACTCCATGGTCGAGGAGAGGGACTTGAGCTCTTCGGAAACATCGACGACTGCCACACCCCCAGCGTAACGGCTCGCCCGGGCATACCACGCCGGACGCCCGTTCGCAGGGCCTGTCGCGGGCATCGGGGCAGGTCAGAGCTGCGGGGCGTGGCTGGGGTCAGGGGGTGGCTGGGGTCAGGGGGTGGCGGGGGCCGAGTTGTTCGAGTCGCGCGGGTCCGCCCCCGGCTCGTCGTCCGAGGCGGCCAGCCAGGCACCCGTGCCGACGGCGGCCAGCAGCGTCACCGCCAGCGCGGCCAGGGTCAGCCGGCGCCGGCGGGCGAGCGCGCGGTTGCGGGCCGAACCGGGGCGGCGGGCGCCGCTCGCACGGGGCGCGCGGGCCGTGCCACGGGCGCCTCCGGCCAGCTCGTCGGGGGTCGGCACGCGCATCGAGGTGTGGGTGTCCCGGTTGGAGTCGGCCGGTCTCGCGCCCGGTACCAACGGGACCGCGCCACGCCGCCGCGCGGGCCCCCCGGCGGCCGGCGCCGGTCCGGAGGGCCGGGTGTCCTCGCCCGCCCGCTCCACCGGCTCGGTGTCCGGTTCGTCCACGTCCAGCGGCGGCATCCCCGCCAGCAGGGGCAGCAGCTCCCGCAGCCGCGCCGCGAGCTCCGAGGCCCGCAACCGCGAGGCCGGCGCCTTGGCCAGGCACTGCACCAGCAGCTGCCACAGCTCGTCGGGGATGCCGGGGAGCGGGACGACCGACTCGGTGACATGGCGGCGCAGCACCGCTCCCGGGTGTCCGCCGCCGAACGGCGTGAAGCCGGCGAGCAGCTCGTACAGGACCGTGGCGAGCGCGTAGATGTCGACCGACGCGCGCGGCGGCAGGCCCTCCACGATCTCCGGCGCCAGGTAGTCGGGTGTCCCGATGATCTTCGTGGCGCGGGTGCGGCGCGGGGTGTCGATGAGCTTGGCCACGCCGAAGTCCGTCAGCAGGGCGCGGTGCGAGCCGCCGGGGCCGAGCGGGCCCTGCATGTCCAGCAGGACGTTCTCCGGCTTGACGTCCCGGTGTATGACCCCCGCGGCGTGCGCCGCCGCCAGGCCGTCCGCGACGTCGGCGACGATCGCCACGGCGGCCTCCGGGGCGAGCCTGCGCTCGCGGTCGAGGCGGGTGCGCAGATCCGTACCGCGGACCAGGTCCATGACCAGCGCGAGATCGTTGCCGTCGACCACCAGGTCGCGCACCGAGACGATGTGCGGGTGCTCCAGACCGAGCAGCGCCGTCCGCTCCTGCACGAAGCGTCCGACGAGCTCCTGGTCCGAGGAGAGGTCCTCGCGCAGCAGCTTGACGGCGACGGGCCCGTCCGGCCCCTCACCGAGCCACACCGTGCCGGCGCTGCCCCGTCCGAGTATCTGGTGGGCGGTGTACCGGCTGCCGATCTTCCGTGCCAAGACTGCTCCTACCGACGCGTGTTGCCGCCAAAGCTACGCGCCCCGGAAGCCAACCTTCACCGGGGATCCGGAAATCACCCGCCGGGTGTCGACAAATCAGCAAACCAGCCGGACGCGCCCCGGACCGTGGGGAGCTCCGAGGCCTCGGAGCTCCCCACGGTCCGGGGCCGCCGCACTACTGCGGCAGGTCGGACCCGGACCCGCCCAGGTCCTGGAACCAGTCCACCGTGCTGTTGAACCAGTCGGTGAGCTGCTCCCAGTAGCCCTTGCCGCTGCCGATCCAGCCCTGCAGCGGGCTCAGCTCCCAGATCAGCCAGCTCGCGACGAACAGGATGACGATCGTGAACAAGCAGCCCTTCAGGCAGCCGAGGCCGGGGATGCGCATCGGGTTGGCGCCGCGCTGCCGGGGCTCGCGCGCGGGGCGTCGCGGCTCCGGCGGCGGGGTGTACCGCTGCGGCTCCGGCTGCCGCGGCCGTTGGGACCGTTGGGGCCGCTGCTGCGGGGGCGGGGCGTACTGCTGAGGCTGCTGCGCCTGCGCCTGCTGGTACGGCTGCGGCCGGCCGTAGTCGGGGCCGGGCTGGGGCTGCGGGCGGCGCTGCGGGGGCTGCTGCGAGGGCTGCTGCCGGGCGACCTGCCGCTGGGGGCGGCGGCGCAGCGGGTCCTCGCCCG
>NZ_JBHSOA010000099.1:0-23749 GCF_042655885.1 Streptomyces chlorus | reverse complement strand
CGTTCGGGAATGCCGCCGCTCTCCGTCGAGCAGGGCCTCGCCCTGTTCGACACGGCACTCGCCGGACCGCGGGCGCTGGTGCTGCCCGTACGGCTGGACCTGGCCGCCCTCAGGGCGCAGGGCGAGGTACCGGCTCTGCTTCGCGGTCTGATCCGTACACCCTCCCGGCGCACGGCGACCGCCGCTCCGCAGTCGGCCGAGTCGCTCGGACAGCGGCTGGCCGGAATGCCGGAGGAGGAACGCCGTGACGTTCTTCTGGCGCTGGTCCGTGATCAGGCCGCCGCGGTCCTCGGACACACCGACGGCTCGGCGGTAGGGACCACGCGGCGGTTCCAGGAACTGGGCTTCGACTCCCTGACGGCGGTGGAGTTCAGGAACCGGCTGAACGCGGCCACCGGGCTGCGCCTGCCGGCCACCCTGCTGTTCGACTACCCCACCCCCACCGCTGTCGTGGATCATCTGCGGTCCCGACTCGTGACGGAGGAGGTCGGCGGCGCCGGATCGGTGCTTGCCGTCCTGGACCGTCTGGAGAAGGCGATCACGGAGATGACGGTCGACGCGCAGGAGTTCAAGCACGTCGCCGGACGCATCGAGGTGCTGCGGACGAAGTGGGCCGACCTGCGGCAGGAGCCTGCGAAGGACTCCGGCGAGCTCGATCTGGAGGCAGCGTCGGACGACGACGTGTTCGCCCTCCTCGACGACGAGCTCGGACTGTCCTGAAGGACGGGGGGCTCCGGAAGGGGTAGGACACCTCTCCCGGAGCCCCCCGCCGGCCGGGATCCCGCAGGCGGTTCGTGCACTGACGAGTGGGTTCCTCACCGATGTCCGCGCAGAGACTAGGGAATTTCCCACTGTCCTGCCTAGTGGAATGGGGGGCGTCGGCCATCGGGCCGGCAGTAGCGGTCGGTGAGACGGGCGACGTCAGTCGTCCGTCCGCTCTGTTCGGCAGGAGTACCGCATGGGACGTTCGGTCGCGTCGGCGAGGGCAAGGCGCTCGCGGTGGCCCACGTCCCGGCATGCTCACGTGACATCGGCCCGGCCATCCGGACCGCTGTGCGGTTCAGTGCGCCCGGCCCACTCCTAGGAGGATGCAAGTCGATGACGATGTCCACCGAGGAGAGCCTCTGGGCACGGTGCTTCCATCCAGCACCGGACAGCTCGGAACAGCTCTTCTGTTTCCCCCACGCGGGTGGCTCGGCGTCTTTCTACTTCCCGGTCTCCGCGCAGCTGGCCTCCGTGGCCGAAGTGTTTGCGGTCCAGTACCCCGGCCGTCAGGACCGGCGCAAAGAGACCAGCCCCGGCGATCTGGGAGTCCTGGCCGACCAGGTCTACGAGGCGTTGCGCAAGCAGCTCCGGGCCCGGCCCACCACGTTCTTCGGGCACAGCATGGGCGCGACGATCGCATTCGAGGTCGCGCGGCGATTCGAGGCCGACGGCGGTGAACTCTCCCATCTGTTCGCCTCGGGACGGCGCGCGCCGTCCCGCCACCGCGACGAGAACGTGCACACGCTCAGCGACGACGGCATCGTCTCGGAGCTGAAGCTGCTGTCCGGTACGAACACCGCGCTGCTCGGTGACGAGGAGATTCTGCGGATGATCCTCCCCGCGATCCGCAGCGACTACCAGGCCATCGAGACCTACCGCTGTGATCCGGACAGTACGGTGCGCGTTCCGATCTCGGCGCTGACCGGCGACAACGATCCGAAAACCACGCTGGACGAGGCGCAGGACTGGAGCCGCCACACCACGGGCGCCTTCGACCTGCAGGTCTTCCCCGGCGGGCACTTCTACCTGAGCGCGCAGGCTCCGGCGGTGATCGCGCTGTTGCGCAAGCACCTGTCCGCCGGGACGTGAGTGGCGCGTGAGCGGCCGGTCCTCGGACTGACCGGGGCGCGGTGTGACGGGTGCCGCCGGTGGCTGATTCCCCCTGGGTGACGGTCACCGGGGGAAAGGCGTGACGTCCGTCGTGCCCGTGACCAGGTGCAGGACCATGCCTACGCTCATGCCCACGCCCGTTGTGCCCATCGAGCTCCGTGCGGACGCCCTGTCGCCCGGCCACCCCGTTGCGCCTGGTCGTCCCGTGGCTCTCTCGCCGGGCCGGCCGGGTGTCGTGTCCGGGGTCCGGGAAGCGTCGCGCGCACCGGCGGCGGCACTCCGGCGCGCCTGAAAACGGCTCCTTCACGACGCGACGGCGGTCGGCGGACAACGGTGCTTGATCAAGTTTGCGCCAGGCGACCGCCGCATTCCGGGCGCGCTCGTGCGCTTTATTGTACGGGTTTTTGTGATCACGTAATCTCACGCCCGTTGATCATTTCAACTGCTTTTGCGGGATGGCGGAATGCGTCGACGAGTCACCGGTCTATTGCGTTCCCCGAGATGCGAGGAGACCTCGATGCTGGATCAGGCCGACCTCTCCGGTTTGTCCAGCACCCTGGTCGGCCGCAGCCATGAGCTGCGGGTACTGGCCCGGCAGGCCGAGGCCGCGCGCTCCGGGCGCGCGGGGCTGGTCATCCTGTCCGGTCCCGCGGGCATCGGGAAGACCAGCCTGCTCCAGGCGTTCCTCAAGAGCGAAGCCTGCCGCGACATGACCGTGCTGCAAGGCTCCTGCGGGGAAGTCGTCGGGGAGGCGGGATACGGCGGCGTGCGTGAGCTGTTCGGTTCGCTGGGACTGAACGGTGCGGGCGCCGGGCACTCCCCTCTGCTGCGCGGACCCGCCCGCCGCGCTCTGCCCGCGCTCATGTCCGGACAGTTCGACCGGGAGAACCCGAGCGCCTCCGCCGCCTACCCGGTGCTGCACGGGCTGTACTGGCTCGCGGCCAACCTGATGGTCGACCGCCCGCTCGTGCTCGTGCTCGACGACGTGCACTGGTGCGACGAACGCTCCCTGGGCTGGGTGGACTTCCTGCTGCGGCGTGCGGAGGAACTTCCGCTGCTGGTGGTGCTCGCCCACCGCAGTGACGCCGAACCGGTCGCCCCCTCCGCGCTGGCCGACATCGCGGCGCAGCGCCGTCCCACCGTGATGAGGCTGGCGCCGCTCAGCCGGTCCGCCGTCGGGGAGATGGCCCGGCAGATCTTCCGGACGCCGGCCGATCCGGTATTCGTCGAGCGCGCCGCCGCCGTCTCGGGCGGCAACCCCCTCACGCTCAGCCGGCTCCTGGGCGAGCTGCGCGCCGAGGGCGTACAGCCGGACAGGGAAGGCGTGCGCAGGGTCGCCGAGGTGGGCGGCTCCGTGATCGCGTCCTCCGTGATCGCACTGCTGGACAGCCAGCCCCTGTGGGTGCGTGAGGTGGCCAGGGCGATCGCGGTCCTGGGCGAGGAGACCCCCGAACTGGTCGGCATGCTCGCCGAGGTGCCCCCCGCGCTCGTCGCGGAAGGCGTCGTCGCGCTGCGGCGCGCCGAAGTGCTGGCCGCGGACCGCGCGGACCTGGTGCACGACGTGGTCCGCTCGGCCGCGCTCGAACCCGTCGGCGCCGAGGCGCTGGCCGCGCTGCGCACCAGAGCCGCCCTGCTCTTGAGCGACGCGGGCCGGCCCGCCGAGGAAGTGGCGGGCCGGCTGATGCTGCTTCCCGCCGTGACGCAGCCCTGGATGCCGGCGGTGCTGCGTGAGGCTGCCACCCAGGCCGAGGGGCGCGGCGCTCCCGAGTCCGCGGTGCGCTATCTGCGCCGGGCGCTGGAGGCGGAACCGGACAGTGTGCCGCTGCGCATCCAGATGGCGGCGTCGCTCGCGGAGCCCAATCCGGCGGACGCCATCCTGGTGCTGGAAGAGGCGCTGGGACTGGCCGCCGACGTACGGACCAGGGCCATGGCCGCCGTGCGGTACGGCATGGTCTGCCTGGCCGTCCAGCGGTCGCCCGAAGGCATACAGGTCCTCGAGGCGGTCCTGGCGGAGCTGGAGGCCGAACTGGGGCCCCGCCCGGACCCGTCCGACCGTGAGCTGCACACACTCGTCGAGTCGACTCTGCTGATCGTCGGGTCGGACGAGAAATCGACGGTCGCAGCGACTCTGGACCGGGCCGCGCTGCTGACCGCGCCCCCCGGAGACACGCCTGCCCAGCGGCAGATGCTCGCGATGATGATGGTGCTGTCCGCGATGGACGGCCGCTCGGCGGAGCAGACGGTCGAACAGGCCCGCCGTGCGCTCACTCCGCCCGGGGGCGAGCTGGAGACCTGGTCGTCGCTGGCCTCCTCCTTCGCCCTCAGCCTCGCCGACGAGGTCACCGGGGCGCTGGGCGCGCTGGACCGCACGCTGGAGCGCAGCCAGGACAACGTCGCCGTCTGGACCTTCGTGCTCGTCCTGTCCACCCGCGCTCTGGTGCTGCACGGCGCGGGCGCGTTCCCGGACGCGCTGGCCGACGCGCAGACCGCGGTCGAGATCATCGGGGCGGAGCGGTGGGGGAGCGGCAGCGCGCTGCCGCAGATCACCTTCGCGTCCCTGCTGGTCGAGCGCGGTGAGGCCGAACAGGCCGAGGCGGTGTTCCGCGGCATCAAACGTGCCGGTCTGGAGCGGTACGTCCTCCAGTACCACCTGAGTCTCATGGCGCGGGCCCGGGCCCGATGGTCGCTCGGTGACTGGGAGGCGTCCCTCGGCCTGTATCTCGAGTGCGGCCGGTCCCTCGAGGAATCCCGGTTCAGCAATCCGGTCTTCGCACCCTGGTGGTCCGAGGCGGCCTGCCTGCTCGCGGTGATGAACCGGGGGGACGAAGCCAGGGACATGGTCGCGTACGGCACCGAGCTGGCCCAGCGCTGGGGTACGCCCCGCGCGCTCGGACTCGCCGCGCTCGCCCGCGGGGTGATCGCCCCCGGTGGTACGGGCATCGAGACCCTCACCGAAGCGGTCGCCGCCCTGGCGGACTCGCCTGCCAGGGCGGAGCACGCCAAAGCCGAGTTCATACTCGGCCGCGCCCTGCTGAAGACGGGCGACCAGCGCGGCGCCCGAGAGCATCTGCGCACCGCCACCGACCTCGCACAGCGCTGCGGGGCACTGGCGCTCGGCGGGTCCGCCCGCAGGTTACTGGTCACCGCGGGCGGCAGGATGCGGAAGATGAGCGCCTCGAGCCTCGACATGCTGACCGGTATGGAACGCAGGGTGGCGGGCCTCGCCGCGGCCGGGGCCAGCAATCGTGCGATCGCGGATGCCCTGTTCGTCACGGTACGTACCATCGAAACGCATCTGACCGGCGTATACCGCAAGCTGGGGGTCAGCGGGCGGACCGAACTCGGTTCCGCTCTGCGCACACCGGACATCCCCGACGGGCAGCGCCCCGGCCGGACATCCGAATCACGTTGGCGACGCTGAAGCGAACAGGCGGGGCGGTACGTGTGACTGGCCGGACAAACGAGTATCCGACGGTGTGATCCCTGGAGCCCGCATGCGGACCGGACGACCGCCGGGACGGCGTGAACGCGCCCGGCCGGCAGCGTGTGCGGCCGAGCCGTGCGCGAGACGCCCTGCTTCTCATGACCGTCCAGTACGTCTGCCCTGCCGGGCCGCGTCCGCTCTCCGCCCAGGCTCGCGGGACCGCGAGTGGATAGGTCGGCCGCATGGTCGGTCGACTCATGACATCGTTGCCTAAGTGGACGAGAGAGGTCCGCGGAGGCTGCCCGCACACCGCGCGGACGTCTCGGTTCGGGCCACTGACGCCGGCCTGCCCACGGCCGGTGGGCGCCACCGTGCCTCCGCGGGAGCGCGCGCTCCCGGCCGCGGGACAGCACACCGCGGTCCGCACGGGGCGAGGACACGGGAACCGCGAGGTCGCCGATCCGCTCTTCGAGGGCGGCCGCACCCCGCGGCCGCGACGGGGCGCTGCCCGCCGAAAGCTCCGTACCGCCGGGCGCCGGGAACTGAGCCTCGCGGTAGGGAAGATGAGAGATCGGCCGAGAGATGCTTCTTGAGCGGGAGAGGGAACTGGGCCGACTGGCGGCCGCGTTGAGTGCCGCCCGAGAGGGCGACTCCTCCGTGATCCTGCTGTCGGGACCACTCGGCATCGGCAGAACCGCACTGTTGCGTGAACTGCCCCGCGCCGTCTGCACCGCGGACGTACGCGTACTGCGGGCGAACGCCGCGCCGATGGAGCGGGACTTCGTCTTCGGCGTGGTGCGACAGCTGCTCGACAGCCTGCTGTCCGGCGCGACGGAGACGGAACGCAACCGGTGGGCGCAGCGGTCCGACCGCGCGATCCGGCTGATGCTCGGCGCCGACGACCCGCCGACGGTTCACCCGCCGTCCGAGGCCGTGTTCGAGGAATGCCTGCACGGCCTGCGCTCCCTGCTGGCCGACGCCAGCGAGAACGCCCCGCTGCTGATCCTCGTCGACGACCTCCAGTGGGTGGACCTCCCCTCCTTGCGCTGGCTCGCCGACGTGGCCGGATGGCTGCGGGGACTTCGGGTGGTGCTCGTCTGTACGCTGCGGGACGGCGACGGGGGAACCGGTCATGCCCTGGTACCGCGGATCGCCTCCGCCGCCACGGAGACACTGCGCCTCGCGCCGCTGTCGCCCGACGCGACGCGGGCCATGATCCGCGAACGGTGCGACGCCGCCGGACACGAGGAGTACGTACGCGCCTGTCATGAAGTGAGCCGCGGCAACCCGCTGTTCCTGACCTCGCTTCTGCTGGGCATGGAAGCACAGGGTCACCCCCCGACCGCCGAACACGCCGAGCGGGTGCGGACGTTGCGGCCCGCGGGGCTCCGGGAGCGGCTGGCGAGCCATCTGCGGACCCGGCCACGGGCGGTACGCGACGTGGCGGTGGCGATCGCGGCCTTCGGCGGCCACGGAGATCCCGCGCTCATCAGGAAGCTCGCCGGACTGGACGCGCCCGGGTTCGGCGCTGCGCGGCGCGCGCTGCGCGAGGCGGGGCTGCTCGCCGACACACTCCAGCCCCGCTTCATCCACCGTGTCGTACAGGACGCCGTGGAGTCCACCCTGTCGGTGGCCGAACGCGAGCGCAGGCACGCCGCCGCCGCGGACCTGCTGTACACCAACGGCCGCCCCGCGGAGCAGGTCGCCGACCACCTGATGGCCGTCACCGGCACCGTCCGCCCCTGGGCGGCGACGGTGCTGCGGGCCGCGGCGGAATACGCGATACGGCAGGGTGAGCCGGAGCGCGCCGCCCGCTATCTGCGCCGCGTGCTGCTCAGCCACCGTGACCAGGGCGAGACCCGGGCCAGGCTGCTGGTCGAACTGGCCATCGCGGAGGGCCTCTTCGACCACGAGGCATGCCGCCGCCACATCGTGCAGGCCGTACCGCTGCTGACGACGCCGGAAGACCGGGCCGCCGCAGTCCTGCGGATACCGCCGCCCCTGCTCGGTGCGGCGCACTCCTCCTGCCCCGAACTGCTGCTCAGTGCCTCCGAAGGGCTGGGCCCGCCCGCCGAACGGGACGGCCCCGCGCGTGAGCTGGGACTGCGCCTGGAGGCCAGGCTGCGGCACTACGGGCACGAGAACCCGGGCGAGCTGGCCTCGGCCATGGAGCGGCTGCGCGGGCTGGGGGACGAGCCCGCGCTGGATTCCGCGGCCGAACGTGAACTGCTGGCCGTACTGCTCTTCTCCGGAACGCTCACCGGCCGTCTGCCCGCGGCCGACGCGGCCCGCGCGGCCGGCCGGATCCTGGAGCGCGAGCCGGCCGTACCGGGCCGCGCGCACACGGTGCTTCCCCTGGTGGTGGCCACCTTGTTCGCCGCCGAGTCGGTGGACGTCGTGTCCTCCTGGCTGTCGTCCGAGCACCAGAACCGGCGGCAGAACACAGCCGGCGCCGACGCGGTGCTTCTCTTCGCGGAGCGGGCGTTCGTCCTGGTCTCCCAGAGCAAACCCACCCTGGCCCGTGAGTACGTCGAGCGCGCCCTGGCGATGGCCGACGCGGACTGGCGCGAGGTGTCCACGATGATCCTGTCCTCCGTGGTGCTCGAACTGCGGGACCCGGCACTCAGCGAGCAGGTCCTGGCCAGGGCCGGGCGGCGCAGGCTGGCAGGTCTGGCCCTGACCGCCTCGCTGCGGATTCTGCAGGCGTCGGTGGACGCCCAGCGGGGACTGCGGGCGCAGGCCCTGGAGAGCCTGCTGACGTGCGGCCGGCAACTGGGTGCATCGGGATGGCGGAACTCGGCGCTCTTCCCGTGGCGTCCGCAGGCCATCGGTCTCTACCAGCGCGTCGGTGACTCCTCTTCCGCCCTGCGGCTCGCCGATGAGGAGCTCGTCTGGGCCAGGGCGTGGGGAGCGCCCGCGGCGCTGGTGCGCGCCCTGCGGCTGAAGGGCCGGCTCCAGGGCGCACAAGGCGTCCCCCTGCTGCGTGAAGCGGTCACCGTACTGCGCGATTCGTCCTTCGAGCTGGAACTCGCCAGGACCCTGGTGCTGTTGGGCCGGCAACTGGGCAGTGGCGCCGAGGCGGAGGCCGTGCTGCGCGAGGCCGGCACCCTCGCGGCGGCCTGCGGCGCGCCATGGCTGGTCGAGCGGGCCGAGCACGGCCTGGGCGCGCCCGCGGAGCCGCGGACGGCGATCCTCACCCGCAGCGAGCGCAAGGTGATCACGCTGGTGAGCCGCGGGTTCACCAACCAGGAAATTGCGGATGAATTCGGAGTGAGTTCACGGGCCGTTGAGAAACATCTGACGAATTCCTATCGGAAGCTCGGCATCTCGGGCCGCCACGAGCTGGCGGACGCCCTTCCCGCGTAGGCTTTGACCGTTAACCTCGAAGTTTCGTGACGGTCCACCGACGGAGTCGGTGGACCGTCACGAAACTTCGAGGTTAACGGCGTGCTACGGAACGTCGCGGTAACTGTTTCGATCGATCGCGCCCGCTGCATCGCCGCTAACCTCAAGGGAACCTCAAGTCGGACGGAATTGAGTGAAAGTCGACAATCCGCCCCGATCGGCCCCTCGGGCACTTCCCGTGCCGACGCACCGAACCATCCATGGTTCGGACCACAGGTTTAGCCGTGCGAACAGGGTTCTTGTTGACGTGTAACCATGCCACTACCTACTCTCCATTCAGTAATGGATAATCGTCGATGAGGGTGCATGAGGCTCGACCGGCGGTCTTATCCTACTCGCGCGAAAATGCTCAATATTCCCAGTGAATCGGGGGACCTGAAAGGATGGCGGCCCCATGGCGATTGCTTTACCCGCAGATTCGGCACAGAGCGTCATAAGTGAACTCGAATCCGGCCAGAACGGATATGCGCACGCCCAGCGGTTCGACCAGTCGGGGCTGTGCATGGCTTCGCTCGACCCGATGTTGACCGTCCAGCAGGCGAACGAGGAGTTCTTCCGGCGGTTCGGCGACTCCTCGGCCGACGTCTGCGGCCGGAACTTCCGGGACCTGGTGCACCCCAGCGTCCAGCAGCCGCTGATGCGTCAGTTCTCCCGACTGGTAGAGGGCAAGCGCCAGCGGTTCGCCTCGCACGTGGTGGCCGTGGGGTCGGAGGACTCCGCCTTCGCCGGAACGCTCACTGCCGCGGCCGTGAGCGGGGACACCCCCGATGTGGCAGCGATCCTGGTGCTCATGCGCTCCTCGGACGACTCGCAGGACGCAGGCGTCGTGACCCATCGCAAGAAGATCCTCTCCGAGATCGACGCGCGCATCCTCGAAGGCATAGCCGCAGGTCAGTCCACCATCCCGCTGGCTTCCAGGCTCTACCTGAGCCGACAGGGCGTCGAGTACCACGTGACCGGTCTGCTCCGGAAGCTGCGGGTGCCGAACCGGGCCGCCCTGGTCTCCCGCGCCTACTCCATGGGCGTCCTCAACGTCGGGACCTGGCCGCCGAAGGTCGTCGAGGACTTCGTCAAGTAGCACCGCGGGCAGAGCCGGCCGCCAACGGCTCCGCCCGCCGAGGGCCGCCACCGCAGGAACCCGCCGGACCGTGGGAAAGGACACCACGGCCCGGCGGGTTTCTGCGTTCTGCCCGCCATGCCGGTCTGTTCCCCGGGTGCGGCCTTTCGCCGGTATCCCTTGCGGGAATAGTTGGGCCTTCAACGGCATCGCCTCCTTGCGGGACCGTTTGCGCGCCTGTAGTTGTCTGCTTGCTGTGGCATCCGAATGAGCGCACCTGGCGCGTAAGGATGCGGTAAGGGGCAGAGGAAGGCGGCCGTCCGTGTGCCTGTTGTTTCGCGTCGCTGGACTGCGGTAAAAGGTTTCACTTCGACTGTTCACGCGCGCGTGTGATAGAGGGGCGAGGGCTCCTCGGTAACCTCGGCAATTGTGCCGGATGGCTAATTCTGGATGACCGATGTCCGTATGGGATGACCGTCGAGTGGGTTTGGGCTTCACCGCTTGTGGTTTTGCTGCCCGGTTCGACCGGTACTTGCCGACGCGGCGGCGACGGAGGATCCCGGCAGGTAATATTTCGCCCTGAATGGTGGCTGAAAAGGGCGATGCAGAGAGATGTCCCGGCCTCTCGTGGCGCGGGCCGCACTTTCTGCCGTGTCGCCCGGGGAACACGCGCCGAATCTTTCGCCGGAGCGCGGCTGGGCGCGCGCAGAGGTCCCCGTACAGGGGGAGAGGGGTGA
Organism: Streptomyces chlorus; assembly: GCF_042655885.1. NCBI lineage: Bacteria > Bacillati > Actinomycetota > Actinomycetes > Kitasatosporales > Streptomycetaceae > Streptomyces > Streptomyces chlorus. The sequence goes on along the minus strand of NZ_JBHSOA010000099.1, from coordinate 13,251 downwards.
GGGCGGGTCCCGGTTCACCAAGATCAAGCCAGCTTGATCCCGCCGCCCGCCGCCCGCACCCCCAGGGCCGTCAGCGGCCGGTGAAGAGTGTGCGGTGCAGCATCGCCCGGACCCGGCGGCTCTGGCGCTCGTTTCTGAGCGAGTCGGGCAGGGGCCTGGTCGCGGCCTCGGCCATCCTGAGTGCCGTGAGTACGTCGTCGTCCTGTACGTCCGGATGCACGGTGCCCGCGGCTCGGTAGCGGCGGGTGATGCTGGAAACGACTACTACCGAGGGACGGCCGCAGCGGCGGCCGTCCGACAGACACGGGAGGGGCCCACGTGGAGCCTTTATATCTGAGGCCGCGCGTGGCCCCCCCGCTCGCCTCACTGCTCGAGGCCCGGCCGTTCCTGCACTCGCTCGTCGACGCGCTCGGCTCCCCCCTCAACATCCTGCTCCCCGAGGTCATCGCCGAGAACACGGCGCGCTTCCGTGCCGTCTACCACCGCTACCACCTCGCCGGGCGTGTGTACTTCGCGCACAAGGCGAACCGGTCCAGCGCCCTGGCACGGAGACTGGCGGCGGAGGACGTGGCCGCCGTCGGCATCGACGTCGCCTCGCCGGAGGAGTTGCAACACGCCCTGAGCTGCGGCTTCACCAGAGACCGGATCATGGCCACCGGACCCAAGGACGCCGGGTTCCTCTGGCCGGCGGCGCGTGTGGGGGCGACGGTGAACCTCGACTCGCCCGGCGAACTGGAACTGCTCTCCGGCCTGGTGCGCAAGCACGGCCTGCGCAGGGCCGCCGTACTGGTGCGCCTGTCCGGGTTCGAGTCGGCCACCGGCCACGGTGGAGCGGGCACCCGGCTGCGCTCCCGGCGCAGCCGCTTCGGCACCCCGCTGCGGGACGCCCAGCCGTTGCTCGCGGCCCTCGAACGGCACACGGACGCTGTCGAGTGGACCGGCGTCGCCTACCACCTGGACACCACGGGTGTGGAGGAGAAGGTCCGGGCCCTGGAGCAGTGCGTGCTGTTCATGGACGACTGCCGGGCGCGCGGCCTCGCGCCGCGTGCCGTCGACATCGGAGGCGGATTCGGCGTCGGCTACGTCGCCGAGGCCGGTGAGTGGGAGCGGTGGACCACCGCGCTGAGCGAATCGGTGCTCGGTGGCCGCCCGCCGCTGACCTGGCGCGGCCACGGCTACGGATTGCGCAACGAGGGAGGGACGGTGCGCGGGGCCGCCGCGCTGTACCCCGGCCACCGCCCCACCGCCGGCCCCGGCTACCTCGACGAACTGCTCTCGCTGCCCGCGCCGGTTCTGGGCCGGACACCCGCCACCCTCCTGCTGGAGCACCTCCACGACCTCCACATCGAACCCGGCCGTTCCCTGGTCGACCAGTGCGGACTGTCGCTCGCGTGGGTGCTCGACGTACGGCCCGCGGACTCGGACGTCGGGCACTACCTGGTGCGCCTGGGCATGAACGCGGGAGACATGAGCCTCGAAGAGCACGGCGTCCTCGTGGACCCCGTGCTGCTCGCGCGCGGCGAGCCGGAGAAGGGCGACGAGGAACCGGTCGGCGTCTTCCTCGCCGGCAACCTCTGCCTGGAGGCAGACCTCATCACCCGCCGTCTGGTCCACCTGCCCCGGCTGCCGCGCGTGGGCGATCTGCTGGCCTTCGCCAACACCGCCGGATACGCCATGGGCTTCCACGCACACCGCGCACAACGGCAGCCGCTCGCCAGAACGGTCGCGGTGGAGCGGCAGGCGGAGTCCTGGCGCTGGTGCCTGGACGAGGACTACTGGCCGATCGCGTCTATGGGGGGAACATCCGTATGAGGTACGACAGCATCACGGAGGCCATCGGTAACACCCCGCTGGTGCGCATCGATCCGGCCGTGCACGGGCTGCGCAACATCGACCTGTACGCCAAGCTGGAGATGCTCGCGGGTCCAGCTCGGCCAGGCGGTCGCACAACTGTCGGAGCCGCGCGGCCGTGTCGGCCGCCGTGTCAATGGGCGAGATGTGGCTCCGGGCGATCTCCTGAGGCAGGTGCCCCAGCTCCGCGTGATGGTCGGCGAAATAGAACCGGCGCACAGCCGGGTGCTCGGCCAGTCGGGCCTTGATCCAGGTGGCCCCGCGCCACGAGAGGGGGAACGAGAACCGCTGCTGAAGGCCGCTGAACCACTTCTCCTCGGTCGGGTTGAGGTCGATTGGCACGATGACGTCCCAGCTGACGGGGTTCAGCAGCGCTGCCCGACCCAAGGACTTCTCGACCTTGTCCCGGCGCCCCTTTGTCATCCGGCCGGTGAAGGATTTCATCTCGAAGACGTGGAGCCCGTCGGGGTCCGTGAGCTGTGCGTCTCTGCCGCCATCGCCGCCTGATCCATCGACGCGCAGGAGCTGCGGGTGCATGCAGCTGAGTAGGACGGCGACGGCCTGTTCGTAGGCCCCTGGATCTCTCGGCCACTCCACGTCACCCACGCCTGCCACCCTCCGAGGCCACGAGCCGATCTGGCTGATCTCTCACGGTAACGTCGGCCACTGACAGTGCCCCGGGAGCTGACACAGCCGAGCGAGCGGCTATCGGCCCGCGCTCGGCTGTGAGGCTGGACCTGGTCTGCGTTCTGGGGACCAGTTGGGGACCAAACGGCATGCGCGATGCCGAACTTCACACCGCGAAGCGCACGGTATCTGCCCTTGAAATAGCCGGTTTATCCAGATAATCCCGGTAGCCCGCACTCCTGGGGGTCAAGGGGTCGCAGGTTCAAATCCTGTCGTCCCGACCAGCTTCATCGCAGGTCGGAAGCCGCCTTCTCGGGAATGAGGAGGCGGCCTTCGTGGTTTCGGGGGCAACGGGTACTCGCTGAATCCCGGTGCCACTGTTCACCGCCGCCCCTTTTCGATGTGGAGCCGCTCATGACCACAGCGCGGGATCTGCTCGTCGTCGTGATCGACACGCGATCCGGTCCGTCCGTCGAGCAGGGTGACCTGTCACTGGCGCTCGCGGGAGCGGAGCTGATCGACCTCATCGACGCCGGGGTCGCCGACCTGCACAGAGACCGGGTTGTGCCGGGCCCGTGGGAGGCAGTGGAGCCGGCCGCGGAGTCCGGCACCGACGATCGGCTGCTGTGGCAGGCCGCGTCCTCGCTGGTCCGCCGGGAACCGCACGAGTCGGTGGAGGACTGGCTGTGGCGCCGGGGCCGCGACCTGGTCGCCGCGTATCTGGCGGTGCTGGAGACGGGGAGTTCGGCGGCCGGCCGTTGGCGCGCTCGGAAGCCGTCGCTGAGCATCGACCCGTCGGCGCTGGCCGACTCGCCGGCGCGCTGGCACGCGAACGACCGCTGGGCGGCGCACGAACCCGTTCTCGCCGCGCTCGCCGCCGCCGCGGGCGTTGGCGGCAGGGACGACGGCGACCCGATCGACGGATCCGGGGACCGCGACAGCGGCGCCGACCGCGACGATTTCGCGGACCTCGGGAACGACCGTGCCGTGACCGTACTGGCCGCGGTCAACGAAGCCGTCGTCGAACTGGCCGGTGTGCGGCAACGGCGGGCCATCGAGACGGCGGCCTTCGACAACATCTGGCGAGCCCTCTGACCGGGCCGTGACGCGGTACGGGGCCGGAAACGGCATGGGACGTGACTCCCGCCGAACGCCGGATGCGCGACCCCGCACCGCGTCAGCTCAGGCAGCCCGCGTGCGCCAGGGCCTGCCTCAGCAGTACCCCGTGGCCGCCCGGCATCTCGCTCTGCACCGCCTCCGACAGCGCCTCCTGCGGGCTGAACCACACCAGGTCTAGGGCGTCCTGCCGGGGCCGGCAGTCACCCGTCACCGGCACGATGTAGGCGAGGGACACCGCGTGCTGACGCGGGTCGTGGTACGGCGTGACCCCGTGCGTGGGGAAGTACTCGGCGACCGTGAACGGCTGGAGCGACGCAGGGACACGAGGCAGCGCCACCGGGCCGAGGTCCTTCTCCAGGTGGCGCAGCAGCGCGTCCCGGATGCGCTCGTGGTGCAGCACCCGGCCGGAGACCAGCGTCCGGCTGACCGTGCCGTCCGGTCCGATGCGCAGCAGCAGGCCTACGCTGGTGACTTCCCCGCTGTCGTCGACACGTACGGGGACGGACTCGACGTACAGGATCGGCATGCGGGCACGTGTCATCTCCAGTTCGTCGGAGGACAGCCATCCCGGCGTGGTTTCGGTCGTGTCAGACATTGCTTGATCATACTTTCGACGGTTCGGACTGACGGGGAGGGGAGATCCGGGACGCGTCAGGGTTTCACGGCCACCGCGCCGTACTGCGGTACCCCCCGGGCGGAGCCGGCCTGGGCGCGCCACTGCGAGCAGGACACCAGGCCGGGCTCGACCGGGTTCAGCCCTTCGAGGAACGCGGCGATGTCCTCGGCACTGCGAGCCGTGATCGGGGGAGTGGCGCTCTCGTTCCAGAACTCCATCGCGGGGATCTGGTCCTCACCGCCCACCTCGGCGTCGTAGGTGGGGTGGGTGAGGGCGAGGAAACTGCCGGAGGGGACCGTGTCCATGATCCGCCGGACGGTTCCGCGCGCCTTCTCGGTGTCGAGGACGAAGTTGAGGATGCCCAGCATCATCACCGCGACCGGGCGGTCGAAGTCGAGGGTTCCGGCGGCCCGTTCGAGTATGGCGTCCGGGTCGTGCACATCGGCTTCGATGTAGTCGGTGGCGCCGTCCCTGGTGCCGGCGAGCAGGGTCCGGGCGTGCGTCAGCACGATCGGATCGTTGTCGACGTAGACGATCCGGGAGTCGGGCGCGATCCGCTGGGCGATCTCGTGGGTGTTGTCCGCGGTGGGCAGCCCGGTGCCGATGTCGAGGAACTGCCGCACACCACGCTCACCGGCCAGGTACGTGACGGCCCGCCCCAGGAACTCCCGGTCCGCGCGGGCGATGTCCCGGATGACGGGGATGATCGAGGCGACCTGGTCGCCGACCTGCCGGTCGACCTCGTAAGTGTCCTTGCCGCCGATCCAGTGGTTCCACACGCGTGCGTTGTGCGCCACCGAGGTGTCCAGCCGCGTCGAGACGCGCGGCGGGGTGTGGCTCTCCCCCACGTCTCTTCCCCTCCCTCTCCCTGCCCTTCCCCACGACCTGATCCGGCCGCCGCGGCCATTGTGCCTGCGTAGTGATCACGTTGTCCCGGGAATGGGGGAGCGGGGCGCGGGCGGGGCGGGAGAGGGAATGTCAACGGGACGTGGGGAGTGTCCGGGGCGTCCGGGATCCGTCACGCCTCGGCGGGGGCGTTCTCCGCCTCGAACATCCAGCGCTGCTTCTCCAGTTCGGCGGTGACGGAGATCAGTAGGTCCTGGGTGACCGGGTCCGCCTTCTCGGTGGCGTCGACGCGCTCGCGCAGCCGTACGATCACGGCCCCCAGCGCCTCCGCCATCAGCCGCACGACGTCCGCGTCGCGCAGCCAGCCCTCCTCGGGGACGGGCAGGGCGAAGACCTTGGCGATGGTCTCGGGGCGGCCGTCCGGCGGCACGCCGAGCGCCGCGGCCCGCTCCGCGACCGTGTCGGCCTGGGTGCGCGCGGTCGAGACCACTTCGTCCAGCTGGAGGTGGACCGAGCGGAACCTCGGACCCACGATGTTCCAATGGGCCTGCTTGCCGATCAGTGAGAGACCGAGGAGATCCACCAGGGTCTCCTGGAGTGCCTTGCCGGTGACCCGGCGGGCCTCGTCGGGCAGGGTGCTCCGCACAACGGTCATGGGGTATCGCTCCTTCTCGGATCCTCGGATCCTCGGATGCTCCGCGAACGCGCGGGTGCCCTCGTTCCCCCGGCACAAACCCGGGCCCGCCCCGGGCAGGCTCGGCCGCACCGCACCGCACGGCACGGCGTGTGCGGGCGGCGGCACGGCGTGCGCGGGTGGCGGCAGAAAGCGCCGTGCGAGGTGCGAGGTGCCGACAGGCGAGACGGCGCTTACGGCGATCGTTAGGTGGACATACCATCAGTCCCCGCAATGGACATGATGACGCTCTGGCACCTCACCGGCTGGGAATTCGCCGCCCTCGCCTTCGCAGCCCTGCTCGTGGGCTTCTCCAAGACCGCCGTCAGCGGGGCCAACACGGTCAGCCTCGCCCTCTTCGCGGCGGTGCTGCCCGCCCGCGCCTCCACCGGCGTACTGCTGCCCATCCTGATCGCCGGGGACGTGCTCGCCGCCCTCACCTACCGGCGGCACGCCCACTGGCCCACCCTGTGGCGGCTGTTCCCGGCGGTCGCGGCCGGTGTCGTCGTCGGCACCTTCTTCCTGATGTGGGCGGACGACGAGGCCGTGGGGACGTCGATCGGGGCGATCCTGCTGCTGATGGCCGCGGTGACGGTGTGGCGGCGGCGAGCGGCGGACCGGGCCGCGCAAGCCGCCGTTGACGCCGAGGGAGAACTCGGCGCACGGAGCGCACGGAGCGCACGGAGCGCACGGAGCGGACCCGAGGAGGCCACCTCCCCGGCCGGCCGGCTCAGGGCACGCTCGTACGGCGTCCTCGGCGGCTTCACCACCATGGTCGCCAACGCGGGCGGGCCGGTGATGTCCATGTACCTGCTCTCCGCCGGCTTCCGGAAGCTGGGTTTTCTGGGCACGTCGGCGTTCTTCTTCCTGATCGTCAACACGTCCAAGGTGCCGTTCAGTGTGGGTCTCGGACTGATCAACGCGGAATCACTGCTGCTCGACGCGGCGCTCGTGCTGTTCGTCGTGCCCGGCGCGCTGCTCGGGAAATGGGCCGTGAGCCGGATCAACCAGCGGCTGTTCGAGCGGCTGGTGATCGCGGCGACGGTGGTGGGCGGCGTACAGCTGCTGGTGCGCTGAGCCGGGAGCCGTTGCTGTGCGCACCGGGTCTACCGTCCGAGGAAGGGGCCCTGTCCTTCCGGGACGTCAGGGATCTCCGGATGGTGCCGGAACCGGCTCGGAGCCGCCGTACGGCCGACCGTCGCCGCCAGTTTGCGCAGCCGCCGCCAGTTCAGGCGCGGGGGTGCCTGGGCCACGCCGGGCCGTTTGCGCGGGACGCGGACGCGGAGCGCGCCGGGCGCGATACGGCAGCGGACGGGCGCGGGCAGCAGCAGGGCCTCCCCGTCGACCCCGGCCTCGATTTCCGCGCGGTCGCCCTCGATGAGGACCTCGGGGGCGGTCAGGATGGTGAGCCGGCCCCGCGAGGGGTCCAGCAGCAGCGCGGCGGCGTCGACCGCGCCCTCCACTTTGACGCCGAGGACACCGAGCACGCCCGAATCCAGCCGCTCCCTTCGGCCGAGACCGAAGGGGTCGTCCGTGCGGTAGGGGTTGTTGCTGACCAGTACGGCCTGCGGCGCGTCGAGCGTCGTGTCCCCGACACGGGCGACCAGCCGGGCCCCCTGCTGCCCGGTGAGCAGGTCGGGCAGCATCTCCAGGCTGGTGCCGATCTTGTCGTCCCGGTACGCCGGACTCTGCACGATCGACGCGTACGCGCCGAAGGACGCGTTGTTCACGAAGGGCTGGTCACCGGCGAAGCCCAGGTCGACGCGCAGCTCCACCCCGTCGGTGAGCGCGTCGAGGCAGGCCGCCGGATCGCCGCGGTCCAGGCCCAGGTCCAGGGCGAAGTGGTTGCGGGTCCCGGCGCTGATGACCAGGAACGGGATGTCGTGCTCGGCGGCCACGGCCGCGACCAGTGCCTGCGTGCCGTCACCGCCCGCGGCGCCCAGCAGATCCGCGCCGCCCGCGACGGCCTCCCGGGCCATCGCCGCCACGTCGTTCTCCTTCTCCGGGTCGATCAGGACGACCCGGGCACCCAGCCGTTCCGCCTTCTCCCGCAGGCGGTAGCGGCCCACTTTGCCGCCGCCCGACCGCGGATTCATGATGAGTACCGCCCGCCGGGGCAGCGGCATCCGCCGTTCCCGCTGCCGTTCCCGCTGCCGCTCGTTCCCCGTCCCGCGCAGCGCGAACCGCCCGCTCCACACGGCCAGCGCCCACAGCGCCAGCGACACCGGGAGAGCCCAGAACAGGATGACCGCGTACAGGGCGATGACGGCCGCGGGCACACACACAACCACCAGCGCGGCCAGCCAGCGCAACGGCCCCCGCAGCGTGAGCATCCACCACAGAGCGGCGGCGCTGAGGGCGAGCCCCACCACACCGCAGAGCAGCAGCACCAGGCCCTGCAGACCCCCGTAGAGGAGCGGGACCACCACCGCGAGCGCGGCGGCGACCAGGGCCACCCGCGCGGCCCACCGCTGGGCCCGGTAGGCCCGCCTGCTCAAGTCCACGGCCATGACTCCTCCAGTCGCCGGCGTCATCGTAGGCCGTACGAGGCCACGGGCGACGTCGGCTTCCGCGTCCTGGTCACGGTGTAGGTCCGACATTCGCGGGCCTGCCCCGTTCCCTTACCTGCCTCGATCCCTCCCGGCCCCCGCCGCGACCGCGGCGACGTCCTGGTGACCAAGGACAGTGGGGGCCGGCGCCCTCCGCCGAAGTCACGGCAGCCCGCGAACTCGGCCCGCCGACCGTGGTCGTAAGCCGCCCGCCCCTCCCGGAAGGTGTGCAGGCGTGCAGGCGTGCACGCGGTGCCCGATACGGCGGGCGCCCTGAAGCGGCTCGGGTCTCTTCGACGCCCCGGGGCTCACCTGTCCCGGGACTCACCGGCCCCGGGGGTCCGGCGCAGCAGATAGGTGTCCATGATCCAGCCCTTGCGCTCGCGGGCCTCGGCGCGCAGCGCTTCGATGCGGGGCGCGGCCTCGGCGAGCGGTCCGGACACGAGGATCTCGTCCGGGGTGCCTATGTAGGCGCCCCAGTAGATGTCGATGTCCTGGTCGGCGTACTGCCGGAAGGTCTGGTGGGCGTCCAGCATCACGACCACGTCGTCCACCCCCTGCGGGAAGCCCTCCGCGAGCCGCCTGCCGGTGGTGATCCGGACCGGGCGGCCGACCCTGTTGAGCCCCGTGCGGTGCCGGGCGGCGAGGGCGGAGACACTGCTGATCCCCGGTACGACGTCGTACTCGAAGGTGACCTCGCCCCGCGCCAGGACCTCCTCGAGGATCGCGAGCGTACTGTCGTACAGCGACGGGTCGCCCCACACCAGGAACGCGCCGACCTGGTCCTCGCCCAGTTCCCCGGCGATCAGCCGGCTGTAGACGTCCGCGCGGGCGCTGCGCCAGGCGCCGACGGCGGCGGAGTAGTCGGCGCCGCCGGCCCGCCGGTCCCGCTCCGGATCGCGCGCCTCGACGACGCGGTACGCCCCCTCCGGCAGGTGCGCGTCGAGTATGTCCCGGCGGAGTCCGGTCAGGTCCGCCTTCACCTCCCCCTTGTCGAGGAGGAAGAACACGTCCGTGCCGCGCAGCGCCTTGACCGCCTGCAGGGTCAGCTGGTCGGGGTCGCCCGCACCGATACCGATGACATGAATCCTTCGCACGCCCCGAGTCTGCCGCACGCCACTGACATCGGGCCCTCCGCCTCCACGCACCGCCCCGGTCCCGTTGCCGGGAGCCGCCGTCCAGGCACCTCCCGCCTACGAGCCCTGCCCCCGGGCGCCCGACCGCAGCCGCGGCGCCCGCGCCCCGGCGTCCACGGGAACGCCGTCCTCCCGCTCCGCCTCCGCCGCCAGCTCCCTGGCCCAGGCGACGACACCGCCGAGGTCGATCCCGTACGGACACGACTCTCCGGCGCCCGCCGCCCACTCCTCGGCCGAGCCCGCCCCGCGCCGCAGCAGCCGGGCTCCGCCGGTTGTGTTCCCGCGCGCCGTGTGCGTGAGCCCGACGGCGAGCTGGGCGAGCCCCCGCCACAGCTCCCGTTCCTCCTCGGGCCCCGACTTCCAGGCGTCCTCGAACACCTCGTGCGCGTGGAACGGCTTCCCCTCGTCCAGCAGGCGTTGTGCCTCGGCGACGCTCTCCAGCGGTGGCCGGACCACCCCCTCCGGCTGCCGGGGCACCCCCCGCGCCCCGTAGGGCAGCGGTCGCCCCAGCCCGTCCCGGGGCCGCGCGCTGCGCGCCCGCCCGTCGCCGTCCCGGTCGCGCCTGTCGCCCGCCCGCCCGGAGGCGGACCTGTCCTCCTGGTCCCAGGAGGTGCTGTCCATGCTGCCCATACTCCGATTGTCCCGTGCCCGGACCGCTTTCGGCCCGGCCGGGGCCGTGGGGTAAAGTACTGAACGCGTGATCACGCGGTTCACCGCATGTGAGCGCATCGGGACGTGGCGCAGCTTGGTAGCGCACTTGACTGGGGGTCAAGGGGTCGCAGGTTCAAATCCTGTCGTCCCGACTCGTGAGAGTCGCAGGTCAGGGCCGGTTTCGGAGCAATCCGAAACGGTGGGCGGAGAGCGCCGCCCCGGCGGCGGTGATCTTGTGTACGTCCGGGTGCAGGTAGCGCTGGGTGGTGGTCAGTGATCCGTGGCCGGCGATCCTGCGCAGGACGTGTACTTGGACTCCGGCGTCGGCGAACCAGGTCAGTCCGGTGTGCCGGAGGTCGTGGCGGCGCAGGTGCTCGTAGCCGAGCTTGGTGACCACGTCGTCCCAGTGCGTGGCGTCGCGCAGGACGGCGGTGGAGATGCGTCCGCCACGCGGGCCGGTGAACAGGCGGGTGTCCTTCCCCTCGTAGCGTGGAGTCCGTGATTGCAGGGGAAGTTGGGGTTCATGGGGTCCAAGCAACGGACGTACACGCCTGAGTTTCGCGAGGGTGCTGTACGCATCGTGATCGAGACGGGCAGGCCGATCCCGGAGGTCGCCGAGGAGCTCGGTGTCCACTCCGGAACGCAGCACAGCTGGGTGTCGCGGTGGCGGCGCAACGGGTCGGCGTCGTTCGACCGGCCGGCCGAGCCCGTGCCGGGCGGGCGGATGCGCGAGGCAGAGCGCGCCGAGCTGGGGCGGCCGCGGCGGGAGATGAGTGAGAAGAACAAGCGGATACGCGCGCTGGAGATGGAGCGTGATGTCCTCAAGCGATGCATGGTCCTCTGGGTGAAGTGACCGAGACGGGCCCGGCCGCCGTGGCCGCGTTCATCGGTAACCAGAGGACCGGGCACAAGGTCCCGCACCGTCTGGCCTGCCGGGTTCTGGGGGTGTCGGAGTCCTGGTTCTACAAGTGGCGTGACAAGCCCACCACTGCCCGGCAGGTCCGGCGGGGGCAGCCGGCTGACGCGATACGGCAGGTCTTCGAGGACTCCGGCGGCACCTACGGATCTCCGAAGGTCTGGCTCGTCCTGGTCCGCCAGGGCCGGCGCGTCTCGGTGAACACCGTGGCCCGGCTGATGGCCGAACTCGGCCGGGCCGGACGGAAGATCCGCCGACGGCGCGGGCCGACCCGGCCCGGCAAGCGCCCCGCAGCCCCGGACTTCGTGCGGCGGGACTTCACCGCGGACGCTCCGGACCAGGTGTGGTGCGGCGACAGGACAGAGATCACCACCGGTGAGGGCAAGCTCTACCTCGCCACCGTCATCGACCTGTTCTCGCGCCGCCTGCTCGGCCACGCGATGGGCGAGCGGCACGACGCCGACCTCGTCGTCGCCTCCCCGCATATGGCCGCGGCCACCCGGGGCGGCGACGTCAGCGGCGTGATCTTCCACAGCGACCGCGGCAGCGAATACCACTCCCGGCGCTTCCGCCGCGCCCGCCGGCGCCTGGGCGTCACGCAGTCCATGGGCCGTGTCGGGTCGTGTTTCGGCAACGCCGTCAGCGAGGCGTTCAACAGCGTGCTCGAGGTCGAGTACGTCCACCGGCACACGTTCGCCACCCGCACCGAGGCCCGGCTGCGGATCGCGACCTGGATCACCGGCTTTTACCACACGCACCGACTGCACAGCGTGTGTGGGTACCGGAGTCCGACCGACTACGAGCACGACCATCGCGCCAACTCCACCTTGGAGCCAGCCGCTCAGAAGATCTCCACAGTCCGAGGGGATTGACATCGACCAGATCGTCCAGCAGATGACCGGCGGTGCCGGCGACTTCTTCCAGCGCCGCGCGGACCGTCTCGGTGATCAGCTCCAGGCGGGTCAGGTCGCGGACCGCGGCCAGGACGTGGGTGGAGTCGGTGCGCCGCGTGGTGCGCTCACGCACCAGCCCGGCCTCCTTGAGACGGGCCGGCGCGAGGTCGAGGAGGCGGTCGGCGCGGTCGTCCTCGGTGAGGCGGTCACGGAAGTCGGCCGGCACGCTGTGGTGGAGGCCGGGGTCGTCCAGCTCCATGGCCAGGGCGTACTTGGAGTCGATGCGGCAGTGGACCGCCTCGGCGGCCTGCCGGTCCGACAGGTTCAGCAGGAACTGCAGCACGCAGACGGTGGCCGGCTGGGCGGGCGGGAGGCCGGGGCGCCCGTCGCGCGGGTACCAGTCGGCGAAGTCCTCGTCGCGCCACAGCCCATCGAGCCGGTCGCGCACCCATATCGCCGTCGTGCCATCCGGGTTGCTCGCCCGCGCGATCTGCGCGGTCAGAGGTGGGACTTGCTCACCGGAACGGGGACGGAGGGACAACGGGCACCTCGACGGCTGCATCGGTTATCGGAACCACCCGAGCATGCCCGTTGATCATGCTGTCGCGCCGCGAAACTCCAAGATCCCCGACAGAGTAAAGCTGAGCACAGGAGGCCTCCTTCAGCTTCCGTTCGCGGCCGAGCGCGGTGGCTGCCGTGCCTGGTTCCGGAACTGTGCGGGCGATGAGCCGACCACGCGGCGGAACGCGGTGCTGAACGCGCTCTCGGACAGGTAGCCCGTGGCCCGTACGAGATCGGAGATCGACAGAGTGTCGCGGGTGAGGGCGTCGCGCGCGAGGCTCATGCGCCATTGGATCAGGTATTCCAACGGCGGGACCCCGACGTGGCTCTTGAAGGCCTGGGCGAACGCGGAACGCGACATGTGGCTGATCTCGGCGAGCTCCTTGAGGCTCCAGGAGTGGGCCACGTCCGCGTGCACGGCACGCAGGGCGGCACCGATGCCGTCCTCGTTCAGGGCGCCCAGCCAGCCGGTGGGCCGGTCTGTCTGACCGGCGTGAGCACGCAGCATGTGCACGAGCAGGATCTGTGCGAGGTGGTTCTGCACCAGCGGGCCGCCGGCGGCGACGACCCCGACCTCGGTGGCCAGGAGATCGATCAGCTGCGCGAGCCGTCTGCCATGAGGATCGGCCACGCGGACGATCACGAGTGGCGGCAGAAGATCGGTCAGGAGGGTCGCGTTCCTGTCGTCGAACGCGATGTGCCCGACGCAGAGGTAGAGGTCCTCCTCGGACTCCGGGCCGATCCGCACGAACCCGTCTTCGGCACCCGCCCACACCGGCTCCGCAGGGCGCGGGCTTGCGTCGAGCGTGCTGG
>NZ_JBHSOA010000098.1:0-29085 GCF_042655885.1 Streptomyces chlorus | reverse complement strand
CACCAGCCGCTCAACGATCCCTGCCATGGTCGACAGCCTACCGAGCCAATTGAGATGGCTTCTAAGCGGCCCGCCATGCTCTCGGCATGGCGGCACTGCTTGTTGTGCAAGGGGTGGAAACGTCGTGGTCAAGATTATGGATCGTGTCTGCAGACGCGAGGCAGCCGGAGCGTCTGCCTGTGCCCCTACGCCGAGATCCACCCGCGAGAGGACCGCGTTTGGCCCGTCGGGGAGTAAGCCCGTGGGGAGAAGGATTCGGCTCCGGTCGCCGGTAGTCGCGTCGTAGCCCTGTTATCCACACGGGTGGTTTCTCTGGTGACCGGTTGTGCCGAGCTTCGCGGTGATGGTGCGGCCGGACTCGTCGCCCTGGACTGTGACGCTGTCGGCGAGGGCGGCGACCATGCCGAGTCCGCGGCCGTGGGTGGCGGTGGAGGACGGGTGCTGGATCTCGGGAGCGGTCTTGATCATTTTCGGCTTCGATCCGCCTCGCTTGGCTTTGCTGCTCCTCGGCGGTGACAAGGCCGGAAACCGGGAGCGCTGGTACCGCGACAACATCCCACTGGCCGAGGAGTTCTACCACGAGTACACCAGCGGCGAGGATGAGGGAGTAACCATGCCCAAGAAGGCTGCGCAGGACTGGGATGTTCTGGAGCAGGAGCTGTACGCGGCCGGTGTGGAGCCGGCCGAGGTGGAGGCAGGGTCTCGTCGGCTTCTCGCCGAGGCGCGCGGCCATCAGCTCGCCGAGGCGCGCAAGCAGTCCGGTCTCGACCGTTTCTCCTGAGGCACCGGTTCGGAGTCAGATCAGTGAGCGGCCGGTGGGCCTGAGCCGGAGTACCTGAGGTGCTGCTGTCTGTTCCCGCTCGAGACCCGGCAGGATCTCGTCCCGTGCGAGGGGGTGGGCCAGCATGTCGGCGAGGTGTCGACGGTGTGCGCTCTCGTCGGGATACGAGGTGAAGATCGCGGCGACGTTGACGCCGGCGCGGACCGGCAGCCTGGCGAAGGTGTTGTGCGCGTGCTCGGTGGTCAGGAGGGCGAGCGGCGCGGGCCCCGTCTCCTGGAGCGCTGGGAGGAGGCCGTCCCGGATCAGTGCGATGCCGCCGTTCTGCCGTCCGGGAGGGAAGGACCACACGGTGGCGGAGACGAACCGGTCCGGCGCCGGAGCGCCGACCGGGGGCCGCGCGGAGAGGGAGCCGGTGAAGCCGTCCCGGGCCGACACGGGGCGCAGGAGGAGGACATCGTCGGAATCGAGCATGGTGTCGTTCGCCTGCGGGCCGTGCTCGGTCCAGACGGGTCCGCCGTAGAAGTCCGTGAGCGCCCGATGGCGGGCCGCCATGTCCGGGAATCCGCGCAACCAGACGAAACGGTTCGGATCGTCGAGGTTCCGGAACTGGCCGAGCACACTCGCCCCCACGTCTTCCTGGGATTCGACGAACTCCCGGTCGAACAGCTCGATGAGGTCGTCGCGCCGGCGGGGACGCAGCGTGTACTGGCGAAGCTCGATCACGGCAGGCGGGCCGACGAGTTCGGTGGGTGGCACAGCAGGGCTCCTGTCCGGTGTTCTCCGTGCTCCATGCGCGGCTCCCGGCCTGTTCGGTCGTTCGGTCGGAGCCGGGATGTGGGTCGACGGTAGGGGAACGGTGTGACAGGTGCTGTCAGGGTTTCCGAGGAGAATGCGCGCATGTCTGCCGGCCGACTGCTCTCTGTGCTGCTGTTGCTGCAATCGCGGGGGCGTATGTCCGCGCGGCGAATCGCCGACGAGCTGAACGTGTCCGTGCGCACCGCCTACCGTGACGTGGCGCGCCTGCAGTCCGCAGGGGTCCCGGTCTACGCGGAACCGGGCCGCGGGGGCGGCTACCGACTGCTCGACGGCTACCGCACCCGCCTCACCGGGATGACCGAGGGCGAGGCGCGGGCACTGTTCTTCACCGGACTGCCCGGGCCCGCCGCCGACCTGGGATTCACGGCCGAGATGTCGGCAGCCCGGCTGAAGCTCCTCGCCGCGCTGCCGGCGGGACTGCGCGAAGAGGCGGCACGGGCCGCGGCGGTGTTCCACCTGGACGCCCCCGGCTGGTACCGGGAACCCGAACAGACACCGCATCTCCCCTTGTTCGTCGACGCGGTGCTCACCCGGCGTGCGGTGGATGTGCGCTACCGCCGCTGGCGCGCCCCGCAGGAGGTGAATCGCCACCTCCACCCCTACGGCCTGGTCCTCAAGTCAGGTACGTGGTATCTCGTGGCCGCCACGGGAAAGGGGACCGCGACGTACCGCGTCGCCCAGGTCCTCGACGCGGTGCTGGACGACGAACGGTTCGACCGGCCGCAGGACTTCGACCTGGGCGCGTACTGGGTCTCCTACCTCGATGACTTCCGGGCTCACCGCTACACCGGCACAGCCACCGTCCGCCTGTCTCCCCGGGGACGCCGGCGCCTGCCCGACAACGTCCCCCCGGAGGTGGTGCGGGCAGTCGACTCCACCGCGACCGCCGTCGGCGATGCCGGATGGGTCGAGGCGGTCATCCCGGTCGAGGGCACCGAACACGCCTGCGGCGAGCTGCTGAGACTCGGCGGGGACGTCGAGGTCGTCGCACCGCCCGAACTCCGCCGGGCCATGGCCGCCACCGTGGGGATACTCGCCCGAACCTACGAGGACAAGGAGGCAGGTGGTGCGCAGGTGAGGCGCGACGTCCAAAGAGGTTCGGGCAACGACGAAGCCCCAGGCCACTGACCTGGGGCTTCGTAGAAGAGCGGGTGACGAGGATCGAACTCGTGTTCTGAGCTTGGGAATCGCTGATCGTTTGTCCACGACTTCGTCCCCGAACTACGCAGACGCACGCATCTGGCTGGTCGCTGATCCTCGGGCTTCGCCCCAGAATGACGGTGGTTCACCGCTGCTTCTGGTGCTCATCCGGTGCGCCCGCTGGTAGACAACCGCCATGACGTAGTACGCAGACCTGACGCCGTACACGTACGACAGGGACAACTGGGATCCGACGGCAGCGGGTGTCTGGCGGAGTGCCACACTGCTCAACGTCGGCTGGCTCGACCGTGGCAAAACGTATGCGAAGGGTGCTCCACCGCCCGGTCTGGTGGAGGCGCTGAAGGGCATGACCCGCACCCACCGAGCGCAGCAGACCCGAGGCTTCCACCTCTGCCCATGGTGCACATCGCTCCTCGCTGCCAGGCGCCTCGACGGCCCTGCGGAAGACTCTGCCGGGAGGACGAGCCCGGTTGCCGATTCCGCAAGCCCCGTTCCGCGCCCCGCTTCAGGAGTTCGATCACGGCATGTTCCGTGCGCGGCCTCCTGGGGACACCATGTGCTCATGCGCCGACGGATACCCGATGCCGACTGGCTGGACGCCCCGGACCCCGTGCCGGCCCTGGCCCAGGGCGAACTGGCCTTCTACGAACAGGTGCGGAACTCGTCCCGACGGTGGTACCGCCTGGCCGAGCCGGGTGCGCTCGCCGCTAAGTTTGCTCGCATTCCACTTGACGACTGACTTGGTTGCCGAAAGCGCCGTCGAAGCGGGTGAGTAACCTCTTGAGTCTCGCGGCATTTCTCTGCGCTTGCCACGTTTCGCCGGTGACGTGGGAGGATTCTTCTGCTGTCCTCCCACGGAAACTAAACGGGAACTGAGTGATCGTTTTCGTGGTAGAGTTTCAATGAATTCGCAGGACGCCACGAAAAAAAGGGGAATGGCGTGAATACCGAGAAGGTCACGGCCCGACGTCTTACGGCCGAAGAGGTTTCGGAGTTGGGTCTCCAGGATGGAATCTTCGTCTCGGCAGAGATGGATGGCCTTTCTCTCGAATGCTATGCCCCGGCTTCCCTTACGGAGCCGGGTAAGAATTTTGAGGGAGGGTCCTTCACCGCGAGGACGATCTTCGGTCAGGAAATCCGCGTTCTCCCGGACAATGCCGAAGAGCGCGGGATCTGGGTTGCCGACAAGGCAGGAGAGGAAATCGAGGTTCTTCAGAATGCCGGCGTCCTCCTGAACCTCGCCCTCTTTGTGCCCAACGGGAACAGGGAATCTCTGGAGTCGCTCTACTCCGCCGCCCGGGACGCCTTCGGCGCGGGGATCGTTCAGCGCTGGAGCGAGGAAGTCGTCGCGGTGCCGGATGTCAAGGTCGACTTGTTCGAGGAGCCGGCCCGGGGACGGAAGAACGCGAGCAGCCAGAATCGTGACCGCCGCGCCTTGGACATCTACCCGACCCGAGTGCGATTCATGGAGCCCAGCGATGGCTGGAGGTTCATTGTCGAACCGCACAAAGAGGTCGTCGATGAGACACCGACGATCTGACCTGATGGCAGGTTAGCCTCGGTCTTTCGCGGGAGCCCGTCAGCTTGCTGACGGGCTCTTCTTCGTCTGTAGGCGCGAGTCTCGTATGTTCTCCTCGTCGTGAGGTCGGTGGAATCTCAATGACTGATGCAAGCCAACGGGGCACCGTCCATAGGTCGAGGACGGCGCCCCGCGGTGGGCACAGGATTTGACTTATGGCCTCATCCTTATCAGGTCGATCATGGGGAGCCGTCGACGTTGGTCAACCCGCCCCTTACCTCGACTGACTGCGCGCTGAGGTTCGGCGTCGATCGTCGCTGTTCGCGCTCTTTGGTGTCAGACACTGATGTCAGAAACAGGGGCGCTCTTGGCAGGCTGCTGCACCCCTCGGACCTGGTCAGGACTTGCGCTTTCGTATGCGGCGCTTCTGCTTATAGCGGTCTACGAGTTCTCCGACGGCGACGCTGACCCCTGCGAGCAGTGCGCTCGCGTACCAGTTATTCGGGCTGCCGGTCGCTTGGGCCACCAACCAGAACATCACGGTGACGAGGACCCAGGCTATGACCCAGATCAGGAGGTCCGGCGCGGCCGGGCGTAGATCCTTCACGGGGCGAGGGTACATGCCGCCTCTGCTGAGAGTCCCGAAGAACTCAGCAAGCCGGATTTTGCACGTTCCGCGATCGGTGTATGCGCTGAAGTACCACCCCAACCCACCACTCTCCCCAGCTCCCCTCCCGTCCGTCGTCGACCCGCACACCGTGGAGCGGGCGTGGTTCAGGGCGTCCAGGTGGAGCGTGCCACTGTACGAACGACCTTGACGCCCTGGGCCGCGTCTGCTCGGCTCTGCCTGGGTCGATGGCAGACGGGATGGGAGCATCCTCACGCACGCCGTCTACGGGCCGGCACTCGCGAACGGTGCCCCCGCCATCCTGGAGCCTGAGCGCTGTTTGCGACAGGTTCAGTTGGCCCCACTCTGGCCATGATCGACATTCGTTCTGGCCCCACGCCCGGCCTGGACGCAAAGAACCCCTGGGGCGGTGACCTGGGGGTTTCGCATAGAGCGGGTGACGATGATCGAACTCGCGCTCTCAGCTATGGATGGGGCACGAGCGGCGGGGGTGCTGTAGCCGTCCACCAAGGTTGCACGCCGGGGAACATCCCGATGGGGAAGCGCCGAGCCGTATTTTCTCGAAGGGGCTGGTGAGTCACAGGGAGATGATCCGGACGTGGCTACCGCAGAGCTTTGTCATGTCGTCGCTGTCGGACGTCAGCAGCGCGACCGGCTTTGGCTGGCGAAGGGCTACTTCGGCCACGGTAGCGTCGATGGCGTACTTGTGACCGTGCAGTCCCGCTCCTTTGAGGAGCTCTGCGGCGGCCTTTGCCGCCTGCTCGGTGACCGGTTCCACCTTGATGCGCGACAGGGCCCAATTGAGGCGTGGAACGTTGGTACGCGAGTGGCTGACCTCCACGATGGTGTTCGCTCCGATGACAAGGTCGGCACCCATCTCGTGGAACACCTGCAGCAGCGCGAGGAACTTGCGGTCCTGCGCGATCCAGGCCGAAAGCCCTTCCGAATCCAGGACCACGGTCTCGATGCGCCCCGTCATGCGGCGTCCGCGTCCTTGGAGGGGGCAAGGGCGTCGAAAATCTTCGACCTGGCCTCCGCCAGTTCCTCGTCACTGAACTTCCCGTGCTCTTCTTCATGGCGTCGCAGGTCGTCGCCCAGCAACTGGTGCCGGATCTGGCGGGCGACCGCTTCCGCCACATAGCCGGAAACGTTGTCCGTGAGCTTGCGGAGCTCCGCCACCTGGTCGCTGGGCAGGGTGACGGTAATGCGAGTCGTTGAGGACATGCGGCAAGCATACTGGAGTATGCGTGAAGGGGTTCGTGATGGCTGCTCCCGGGTGCGGCCAAGGTGGGGCGGTCCCGAGCGATCCGGCCGGCCTTCCGGCGACCCCGGTGCAGAGGACGTGGGCGACAGCAGTGGACGGGCCGGTGCGAGTCATCCGTGGTGAGGCGGGTGAGTGGCGACGCAGGTGAGTGCGGTGCAGGCGTGTTGCCCGATGTGTAACAAGGACAGGCAACAAGAAAGGACCCGGCTTCTGACTTGGGCCTTCGTCGTGGAGCGGGTGACGAGAATCGAACTCGTGCTCTCAGCTCGGGAGGCTGAGGCGATCTACGGCGTACCACTGGGCCGACCTGTGGCCGATGGGCTCGGCCGAGCAGCTGACGGCCCAGAGACAGTCCTACCCCACCAAGAAGCCCCCGACCTGACAGGAAACCGCAGGCCGGGGGCTTACTGGCGTCGGGTTACTTCTTCTTGCCCTGGGTCTTGCCGGGGATCTTGGTGAGCTGGGTTTTTGCTGGTCAGAGACGGTGGGATCGTGCGCCTGGTGGTCGTCGTTGGTCGTCATTGGCCACTGTCGAGCGGCCTCGGACGGCCCAGGCACGGCCCAGCTTCGGCGCGCTCGGCTCTGACGGCCGGCACCTTCGATGGGACCCGTCTGAACCTCAGCCGACGACAGTCGGCCACGATGGCGGGTACGCCAACCGATCACGCACGCGTGTGCCTCGTTGCACCCCCACCGGCCTCAGCCATGCTGCCTGTGCCGTCGACCAGAGCAAGTGCCGACGGCCAGCGCCTGACGACGGCGGCCGGCCGAGCCCTCAGCTTGGGAATTTGTACGGCCGTAGGAGTGATCAAAGCATGAAGGACGTTACGCTCTGATCCTTTTTGCGCATCGTTCTCTAGGTGTCTGCCCGATCTGGGGCAGAGAAGCGGAGGAGAACATATGAGGAACGTCCAGAAGATTGCAGCGGTGACTGTAGCCACCTGCGGAATCCTCTTCGCCGGCATCGGCGGGGCCAGCGCTGCCACCGGTAACGGGGGGGACAACATCCCCGTGCTCAGCAACATCAACACGCTCAACTGGGACGATTCGCCCTTCTGTGGAATTCAGGTCAAGACCCAGGACAGCAAGCAGAAGACGTCCTGTCCGGTAGTGCACAACGAGGGCAGCTCTAACAGCCCCGTCTACATCATCACCTTCGGTTCTTGATCTTCCATAACGGTCCGGCGGTTCGCCGTCGGACCGTTTGGCTTGTCGGGGCGTTGGCAGGCAGGCGAGTGATCCGGCTGTTGTGTCGGGTGGGCTCCCAGGGCTTCGGCATGGTTCGGCCTCGCATTTTTGATCACGTCAGGCCGAGGAGGGCCGGGGGGTCGGGTTTGGTCCGGCCATGCTTAGTCGAACCGTTGAGGGTCCCTTACCGCGGTTCATCATGCGGCGGTCAGTGAGGCACGCGGTCGGCGGAACGGCTTTGGGCTGGAGCTACCTTGGCGCGAGTGATCATGGCCCC
This sequence comes from Streptomyces chlorus, assembly GCF_042655885.1. Lineage (NCBI taxonomy): Bacteria > Bacillati > Actinomycetota > Actinomycetes > Kitasatosporales > Streptomycetaceae > Streptomyces > Streptomyces chlorus. Next base: position 21,451 of record NZ_JBHSOA010000098.1, on the reverse strand, counting down.
TTGCGCCGGTCCGCGGATCGGGCAGGTTTGTGGACCTGCCCGTCAGTGCCCGATGTGGGGCCATGATCTTCGAGGCTCGCGCCAAAGTGGCCGGCTGAAGTCGCGGAGCCGACCGGCCCCAGCCACGACGTGTTCTGACCTCATGCACGGTGTGCCTGCCTCTTGGGCGGGTGCGGGCGGCCGGAGGAGCGAAGCGACGACGGGTGCTTGAACCAGTAGAGAAAGTTGTAACTCGGTCTGTGGTGCGGGGCTTGTCCGGTCCCGGGAGATGCTTGACACTTCGGTCCCAGCCGGTGGTTGGTGAGGCTCATAACCCCGGCTCCTGCTGGCACGTGGTGTAGAACCCTGGGCATGGGGAGTGAACGGCGGGAGCGGATGAAGGCACTCGGGGCGCGTCTTCGCGGGCTTCGTGCAGAGGCTGGTCTGACGGGTGCCGTGTTGGCGCAGCGGGCTGGGGTGGGACAGCCGACCGTGTCCAAAGTCGAGACCGGGCGCATGGTTCCGAGCGCTGATGTACTCGACCGGCTCTCGCGTGCCCTCGGCCTTGATGAGCCGACCGCGGGTGAAGTGCGTGATCTCTTGGCCGCGGTGGAGGCTGCGTCAGATTCCGGTCAGTCGGCTGACGGGGTTACTTCGGCCGGCATGGCGGTCGATGAAGAGGTTCGGTCCGCTCGGTTGGTGCGCTCGTTCCAATGCGTCGTTCTGCCGGCCATGCTCCAGAGCGCGGAGTACGCCCGGCACGTCTTTGGGAGTGTGCCGAGTGCGACTCCTGAGGTGGTCGGCCGGGCTGTCGCTGCTCGTGTGGAGCAGCAGAGTGTCCTGTACGAGCCGGGGCGGGAGTCGGTGTTCGTGCTGACGGAAGCTGTGTTGCGGACCTGGCCGGGTTCCCCGGCCCTCATGCTCGCGCAGCTCGACCGGCTGCTGGCCGTTGAGAGTCTGAGCACGGTGCGGCTCGGGGTCATCCCCTGGCGTCGGCCGGTGCCGGTCCTGCCGCGTCACGGATTCACGTTGTGCGATCGGCGGGCGGTTGTGGTGGAGACCTTTGATGGTGAGCGTGTATCGGATGATTCAGGTGAACTCGCCTCGTATGAGGAGATGTTCGGACGCTTCGAGCAGGCCGCGGTCTTCGGCGGGGAGGGACGGGAGCTGTTGTTGCGCGTGATGAAGGAGTTTCGCGACCCGGGAGACGCTGTCACCCCTTAGGGGAATAATTCCTCGTTATGCCTGGGTCGTTGGTCGCTGCGGGAATACTCTGCCGCCGTGCTGTCTAGACCCCTAGACGCAGGTGAGGAGAGTTCCATGCGATCCAAGTGGTGCCGCGCCTTCCCCGGCATGGCTGAGGAAGTGGCCCATGCCCGTCACTTCGTCGCCGCCCTGCTGCACGAGCGGGGTCCTGTCGATGATGCCGTCCTGGTTGGTGAGCGAGCTCGCGACGAATGCTGTGCGGCATACGCTGAGTGGTTCGGTCGGCGGCTGGTTCCTTGTGGTGGTCGGCTTCGGCGATGACCTCGTACGTATCGAGGTGGTCGACCAGGGCGGTCATCGCGTACCGCACCTGTGTGACACGACCAGCCAGGAGGAGGGCGGTCGGGGGCTGCAGATGATCGTGGCCTGTGCGAAGGAGTGGGGGGGTGAAGAACTGGCCCGACGGGCGCTCCGTGTGGGCCGATCTTGCGCGTGAGGGCGCGTGACCGAGCTCCGCTCGGTGATGGGTCCGCAATCCCTTTGCAGGCGGTAACCGGTGAGTCCTCGGGGTGTTCCTCGGCGGCGGGCCAGGTTCTACGTGATGGGCGTTCGCTCGGGACAACGACTCCCGCCCCCTTTCGTCTAGGGCCCTGGACTCCTGGTGGGTGCCAGGAGGTGAGGCCATGTCGGAAGAGCTGCAACGGATCATGGCGATCAACGATCCGTACCTGCTCCTGCGCGAGGTCACAGCCCGGTTGGCCGACGCGCAGCACGAGGTGACCGAACTGGCCCGGCTCCGCCGACGTGTGGTCCAGGACCTCCACGCGCAAGGGCTGTCGTACGCGCAGATCGCGGCAAAGGCCGGCCTGAGCCGCGGGCGGATACACCAGATCCGGCATACCGGCCCGGCACCGGAAGGCGCTTTCCTCGGCAGGGGAGCGATCACCGTCGCCACTCCGCTGCGGCGCGACGACGAGCGCGGGCGAACAGTCGTCGCCGTGGACGACGTCAGTTGCGGCAAGCGGCTGGAAGATCTGGCACGGTCGTACGGGCTGGGCGTCACCTCGGAGCACGTGCCGGTGAGTGGCGAGATCGACCTCAACCGGCAGGGCCTGGTCGTGGTCTGCGGGCCGCGCATGTCCCAGGAGATGTGGGAGACGTACGCGCAGGATCCCGTACTGCGCTGGAAGCGGGCGGAAGACGGGCCCTGGACGGTAGTGGATCGCCGTACCGACACGGTCTACCGGTCGGGACAGGACAGTGATTCGGTCCGCCCGTACGACGTCGGATACCTCGGCAGGCTGTCACGTCCGGACGGCGCGGGTTCGCTGCTTGCCATCGCCGGTATCCACACGCAAGGTTCCCTCGGTGTAGTGCAGTTGCTCGCCTCCGACCTCAACACGCTCTGGGGGCAGGTGGGGGACCGCCGCTTCTCCACGTTGGTGGGCGTCGAGTATGACCCCGAGACCAGCGAACCGCAGTCCGTCGAACTCCTCTGCCCCCTGTACCGGCACGACGAGGAGACGTCGGCGTGAGGGAGCAGTCCTTCGATGGCCGTGCCGGCTCCACCGGGCCCGCGTGACTCCTGGGGCAGCCAGGACGTTGGGTTCCCGGGCAAGTCTTCGGTGGTTGGTTGCGATTGCGTGCGCGGATTGATGGCTTGCGAGGTTTAAAGATTTCCTTAAATTTGATTCTGGTGTCGAGGGGAGTCGTCTTGAGTTGGGCGATCAAGGTCACCGACGAGTAGGCGGAGTGGTTCAGGACTCTGATCAAGGAGGACCTCGGGTCGGTCTCCCAGGTCGCGCAGGCTGTCACCGCCCTGCGCGAGGCGGGTCCCACACGGGGGCGCCCTCTTGTGGACCGGCTCAAGGGATCGGAACTGCACCGTCTGAAGGAGCTGAGACCGGGGTCGGGTGGCCGCTCCGAGATCCGGATTGTCTTCGGCTTCACTCCGACTCGCGCGGCCTTGCTGCTCCTCGGCGGTGACAAGGCCGGAAACCGGGGGCGCTGGTACCGCGACAACATCCCTCTGGCCGAGCGGCTCTACCACGAGTACACCAGCGGCGAGGATGAGGGAGTAGTCCTGCCCAAGAAGGCTGCGCAGGACTGGGATGTTCTGGAGCAGGAGCTGTACGAGGCGGGCGTGGAGCCGGCCGAGGTGGAGGCAGGGTCTCGTCGGCTCCTCGCCGAAGCACGCGGCCGTCAGCTCGCCGAAGCGCGTAAGCAGTCCGGTCTCGCCCAGCGGGGAAGTGGCGACCCGGATGGGATTCGTGGTCGCCAGGATTTCCTGGATCGAGCACGGTGTGGGGGCCACGCTGGACGTCATCGCCCGCTACGTGGAGGCGCTCGGCGGCCGGCCCCCGGGTCGGTCGGCTCCGGCTCCGGCTGGATGGGTGCAGAGGAGGCAGGTCCAAGCGTCCGGCAGCGGAAAGGGCTTCATCCGTTCGTGGAGAGGTACCTGATGCAGGGTTGCATCTGCTTCGTTTATTGCGAATAATTCGAATATGACAGTGGAGGGCGTCATGGGAACTGCGACAGGCAAGAAGCTCGAACCAGGCGTGGTTGACGCGAACGATGCGCAGCGGGCTCTGCGTCGGATCAACGGCTACCTTTCACGCGCAGCGCAGAGCGACGAGGACATCCGGGTTCACCTGGAGACGGGCGCCGGCGACGAAGCTCTCGTCCTGCCGCGGCCGGTGGCGGAAATGTTCGCATCGATACTGGCAGCTCTCGCCAATGGACAAGGCGTCCAGATCATGCCGGTCGACGCGGAGCTGACGACCCAGCAGGCCGCCGACATGCTGAACGTGTCCCGTCCGTACTTGATCGGTCTGCTTGAGTCCGGCGAGATCCCCTTCAGGCTCGTGGGGCGTCACCGCCGTATCCGCTTCGCCGATCTGCGCCAGTATCTGCGTGAGGACGACGCGAGGCGCAAGGGCGCGGCCGACGAGCTGATGGAGCTGGACCAGGAGCTGGGGCTGCTCTGACATGGCCTTCGTCGTGATCTATGACGCGTGCGTCTTATATCCCAACACGCTGCGTGACCTGCTGATCCGTGTCAGCCGGAGGGGGTTCGTCCGTGCCAGGTGGACAGAAGTGATCCTCGACGAGGTGGACCGGAACATTGCGCGGGACTACGACATCGCTCCTGAAACTCTGGCGCGTCGGAGAGCTCTCATGAACGGAGCCGTACGCGACTGCTTGGTCAGGGGCTTTGAGCCCCTTGTCGAGGGGCTCAAGTTGCCGGACATGGACGACAGACACGTCCTGGCTGCTGCCATCCAGGCGGGCGCGCAAGTGATCGTCACGAACAACCGCAAGGACTTCCCATCCGACTACCTGGCCAATTGGGGGATTGAACGCAAGAACGCCGACGAGTTCATGATGGATCTCATAGGGCTGGACGATCGTGTCGTGTATGCCTGCGTGCAGGAGATCGCCACCTCTCGACGGCGTCCGCCGCAGACATTCGACGACGTACTGGGGCAGCTGGAAAGATCAGGTCTCACCGAGTCCGTGGCCGCTCTACGCCATGGACCGGGAGCCGTAAGCTAGCGAGCGGCTGATGGGAGCGGTGCTCGGTCGGCAGTTCTCCGGTACCCCGGCTGTTGCCCGGCGTCCCCCCTCCCAAGATTCTCTGCTGGATCCGGCACTCCTCTGGCACACCCGGGTGGGCTCGGCCGGGCAACTGGCGGCTCAGGGACGGCCCTACCCCACCAAGAAGCCCCCGACCTGACAGGAAACCGCAGGCCGGGGGCTTACTGGCGTCGGGTTACTTCTTCTTGCCCTGGGTCTTACCGGGGATCTTGGTGAGCTGGGTATTTGCTGGTCAGGGGCGGTGGGCCCGCGCGCCTGGTGGTCATCGTTGGTCGTCATTGGCCACTGCCGAGCGACCTCGGACGGCCCAGAGACGGCCCAGCCGTGGATCACATGAACGGCCTCAGCCAGCAGAGGTAGCCCGCCACTGCGCGGTGATGCATCCCTCTTCCATGTCCCACCACTCCTTGGCCACGCCATGGCTGAGCAGCTTCTGCACCTTGGCGAGATCAGCGGTGGGCGGGACGTCCAGGGCAACCATGCCGAACCGCTCTATGCCCTCGCCGCAGACTCCGAGTTCGTGGAACGCGTTGATCACGCTCTGCCGCGCAGCTCCAGAGCCGCCGTCACGGAACACGATGAGGCGGATGGTGCAGTTCTCGGAACGTCGAACCACCTCGCCGGCCCATCGCACGCCCTCCTCGTCGGACTCGGTGGCCACGACGTCCCCGCAGGCGATACCCCGGACGAACCAGGGGATGTTGTCGAGCCGCGCAGTGCCGTCGCCTCGGTCGACCGCCCACAGACTCTCCACCGACGCCGGGGGCCAGTCGTCCTCGATCTCAAGCCGGAAGTGCACCTTCACGTACAGGCCCGCGGGGTTCGTCATGGTGCCCAGGATGCACAGCCCTGCCGCGCCGGCCGCAGATGGGTGACGGATGCTGTCTACTCAAGCTGAATGCGGGTTCGTCTGTGCCTCAGCCAACGACAGTCAGCCACGACGGCGAGGATGTCGGCCGATCACGCGCGCGTATGCCTCGCTGCACCCCAGCGGCCTCAGCCACGCTGCCGATGCCGTCGACCAGAGCAAGCCGCGACGGCGGCCCCGTGACGACGGTGCCTGAGTCTCAGCTTGGGAAGCTTGGGCTCTCGGTAGGCGGCTGCCTGGCTGAACTGCGGCGAAGCGGGCGCGGGGCCTGACTGAGCGGCGGCTTGGTCCCCGCCATTCCCCGTGGTTCCCCGCACGATCTGGCACGTGTCTGGCACGGTTGCTGCCGTCCACTCTGCGCGTCTGCCGTGAGCCACGGGCTACTCGTAGGTGGTCGCAGCCTGCAAGCTCGTGCGAAAAAGCTCCAGTCACCGCTGGCGGGCAGATTGCGGCCGGCGTTGCTGTACCAGCCGTCCGCGTCGTCGCTCCAGCGATGTCCGCCGTCTCCACGGAAGAGTAAGATGCCGAGCCCTGCAGACGCTCCGGGCGTAGATCATGTGACACATGGATCTCGAAGGAATTGGAGCGTTGGCCGCGGCTGCCGTCGCAGCCGTCGGCATACCGACAACTCTCGTCCTCGGCCGTTGGCAGTTGCGGGGGGCGCTACGCGGGGCGGAAGAGGCTGCTCGCGCCGGTTTGGCCCAAGCAGATGCAAGCTACCGGGCAGCACTTGATGCCGTGCGAGCACAGGGCCGGAACGACCACCTACAGTGGCGGCGCGGCGTCCAGCGAGACGCTTACGCAGCCTTCCTCCAATCGGTCCTCAGCTACACCGATACCGCCAGCAACAACTTCGGCGGCGGCATCTCTCGGCTTGAGGAAACCCGGGAGCGCATCACTGCATTGAAGGCTCTGGAGACGGACATGTCGCACAGAGCTTGGGTAGTGCGACTGGAAGGTCCCGACGGAGTCGCCGACGCAGCCATCACCCTTCAACTGTCCGCCAGTCTCTTGGTGCTGGTGCACCAACAACACGCGCTCCGGAGGGCCGCCATGTTCGAAGTCAATGACCGTGCTCTCGCTCACCCGCATGAGGTGGCACGCATCTGGGAGTTGGTCCCCGTCGCGCAGGGCTTTTGGCACACCATCGGCACTCCCGGCATGGAAGACAGCTCAACGGACGTGTTGCAGGAGCTGCGTGATCTGTTCAGCACCTGCGAGATATCGGGAGGACTGCTGGCCACTCTGTGCCAGCCGCACGAGCCGGTTCCTGAAAACGTCACCCCGTATGACGACGCCATCAAGGACTTTATCCGGGCGGCGAGTGAGGCACTGCACCCCGCAGGGCCGCCCGCCCCATGAAGGTGTGGTAGTCGCCTCCGCACGACTTGGCCGGGCCGGTGGGGACTTGTGCGGCCTGGGGCCGTTGTTCATGCCGCACTGCTCGAAGAGTTCCAGCCGGTGTGGGCTCGGTGATCGGAGCGGATAACCGCTTTAGGAGAGAGGCTGGGTGATCTCGGGCCTGAGCTGCGGCTTCGCCGGCCGAGGAAGGGGGCGGCTCCTCGACCGAGGGGCACCGGTGTTGACCGTGGCTGACTCCTGCATCTGGCACGGTTGTGGCACGAGCCTCAGCCGACGACAGTCAGCCACGGTGGTGGGTGCGTCGACTGGCCAGGCGCGCGTGTGTCTCGCTGTACCCCGGCCGGCCTCAGCAACACTATGGTTGTCGTCCGCTAGAGCAAGCCGGTAGCGGTCGGCCGTGACACGTCGAATGTTTTGATTCCCGCTCGTGGCCAATGCTTCAACTGCGCTGCTTTTACGAGCTGGTCACCAGTCTTGCGGAATGAGAGCTTTACCGTTCCGCCACTTCTCTCGTACACAGTCCTGGAACCATTGTTCATCGAAGTCTGCGTGTTCAGCGATGATAATTTGGTAGGGCTTTGCTGCCCGACCGGCAGCATCAATGATGAAACGGAAAGTCTCCGCGATCGTATTCCTGTCACCCGAAACTGAATCATTATCTCGGTACTCTGAGTCCGCAGGGAACCCAACCTGAGACGGTTGGTCAAAAAACACGAACCCTGGAACGGGCCTGTTGTGCTCGGCAAACCATTCATGGAGTGCCATATGCACTAGCACGTGATAGGCAACCCAACTTTGACCACTTCCGATTTGCGGCATCGCTAGCGGCCCAGATGGGGTGTCCAAAATGATCTGCAGTTTCTTAATGTCGAACCTGAGAGGATTAGACGAATGTTCGATAGGGAGCTGGCTAGACCAGTTGGTCATTAGTTGATTCAGTCTGGACAGGATAGAAAGCGTCCTGTCACGGATCAGATCGGAGTCAACCTCATTCTCGGCCGCCTCCAGCTGAACACGCAGGGATTCCAATTCTTGCTTGAGCAGCCTCAGCCGTTCATCGCCTCCCACCCCCTCAAGGTAAAAGTCGATGCGGCCGACTACGGCTGCCTGTACGTTCTCTTGCAGCGCCAAGTTTCTATCGCGCTCACTCGCTCGCTCGATTGCCTCCAGTTGGGCAGAGTTGCTTCTGACCGCTTGCTGACACTCTTCGATCTCCTGCTTCAAGGTGTCAGCAAGAGCCTTCAACCGGGGAGACTCAGATGGCAATGCCTGAGGGATACGACTCAGAGAGGAGAAGTGCTCACGTAGCTCGTCGATCTCTTCCTGTTGTCCGCCCACGTGGGAACCGCATAGAGGACATTCGTCGATGCCAGCCTCAGGAATTAGCTGAACAAAGGCAAGTCTAGATCGTTGCTCAGCCGCTTCCCTTTCAAAGTTTCTCCGGTCGTTCAGAAGCGTAGCGATAGACTCAAGGGAACTCTGTGCTTGCTTAGACCTCCTCCGAATAAGGTCACGTTCTTGGAGTAGACCTTGGCGCGCATTGTCAGCATCGCCGAGCTGCGCACTGTCCGTTTCTGTGGATCTGCCGCTCGCGTTCTGACGCAATGCCAGGATAGCTCGCAATTCTGCCAGTGCATCGACATTCGATGGATCTTCGCCAGAGGCATTGGCAGTAGTCATTCCTGCACTAGCCGCTTCCGCTAGAAGCTGTCGCGCTCGCGTACCGCCCCGGTCGGCTGCTGCTTCTAGGTCAGCAACCTCTCTAGTAGTGTCCCTAATCCTTTTCTTGAGTCGATTGATGCGACGCGCAACCCGAACGTCTTCCGCCGTGATAGCACCTAGGAAAAAAGGCAGGGTCTCCCGAATAGAGTTTGAGACGAACGGTTCTCCTTGGCGGTGGAAGAGTCTTTGCCGACTGATGATTTCGTCTTGCTGCTGGTACAGGAAGAACGCAGCATGACGGAGGGTAACGGAGTAATTAGGGAGCCCTTGCAACTCTGCATTTCCCGTATCCGGGAACGAGAGCAGCCGCGACAGGAGACTAATGAGGCCATCGGCATTCGTTGTGGGCGTGAGTTCCGCGTAATCGGGGACCCCAACTGACGCGCCTTGTTTTACAAAGACTCGCTGAGACGACTGCGCGCCTTCCTCCGGGGCCTGTCTCGCGACGAAAACCTGGAATTCGTTCACTTGCAGGAGCAGTGCATACCATGCAACAGTCTCTGTAATTTTTCCCCGTGGCACATCACACGTCCCACTACCGAGACAGTAGTCAATGATGTCGGTAAGAGCGGTCTTACCAGTTGCAGAATCTCCAGTGATGATGTTGACCGCGTTCAACCTTAGCGGCAACCTGCGCCTTTTTCCGGTCCACGAGTAGAGTACGATTTCGCGAATCTGCATCATCCTGCAGCAACTCCCCAAATTGAAAAGATCGAGGCGGCATCACCTGATCTTGCGAAACTCTTCCCTAGTCGCTCAGCGACCTTAAGAATGTCTTTCACTTCAGGGGATCCCTGAGATAGTGACCGCAGATTCCTGATCCTGCGTGCGGGAGTAGCGCCAACCTTGGCATGTTCCAGTGTGAACAGCCCGGCTCGCGCGCCGAGAATCAGTGCCTTTCTCACTGCCGGCGCCAGCGCGGGCGTATTTCTCTGCAGTACTAGGCGCTCTCTCTCATGCGTTTCGATCCAGACCAGAAGAGACGTGGTCTTTGTGATCGGAAAAGTGTCACGAATTTGCTTACTCATGGCGGCGGGGACGGCCAAAAAAGCCAAAGACAATGGCATCTTCTCCTTGGCCTCGGACTCGTAAAATTCAGCAGACTTCCGGATGACGACGGAAAGGAAGGCAGGATTGAAGAGCGCTGATTCTTCCTGGCTAGTGAACTGTTGCAGCCACTGGCTCATGCAGGCTCGCTCTCAAGCAAAGACGCCAATCTCGCTTCAAAATCGGGATGCCATCCAACTATACGCTGATCGGCAAGGCCATGATAAGTTCCTTGCATAACGAAAGATTCGCGACACATTTCTCGGATTCTAATATCGGCTTCTTGCTCAACCCACTTGTAGAGTGCTCGGGCGACTTTTAGCTTTTCTGCTTCTGCGGCGGATTCGCCAATTTCCTCTCGTGATTCCCAGAATCTTACCCGCCACGCCTCCTTTAGGCGTTCCTCATACCGGGAAAGTTCGCCCGGAGCAAGTAGGTCATCTCGAAGCCATTCTGATCTCTGTGCAAAAGCGCGAACATAGCACGACACGGCCCCTGCTAGTCGTGGACCAGTCACATTGATGAGCTGGAGCTGACGGACGTAGTCGCTGTCACCTCCTTCTTTTTCAACGATGTCGAAAATCTCCGGATTGATGGGTAGGTTATCGCGCCTAAATTCCTCCCTTATCAATTCAAGCTCTTCCTGAATCTCTGCGACCGTGATAGGTGGGGCAGTTTTATCTCTGAGATGCTGCACGCATCGCTGAAACCACCAGCCCTCTAGACGTCGAAGGAAAGCTGGTCGTTTATCTGAAGAGGCTGCGAAGTACAGCTTTTTCTGCAGATCGGCTTCGAGGTCATCCAGGAGTGGTTCGCTGTCAATCACGATGACGGTTGAAACAAGGGCAGCCCTCTCCGTCGGTTCCAACTTAAGGAACATTTCATATGCGTCTTGCTGCTTGTCGTTTTTAGAGGTTTCTGCAGTCTTCGTGAGAATCTCGGTCGCCTTACTCAAGTCGCGGTCCTGATCGCGCAGATAGTAGGCTGCAGAACCTGTCGCCGCCCTGCCTGTCGTAATTAGATATCGACAAACAGGAGATTCCTGTGAAAAGGAATATCCTGCTGGCTGATCCAGCCAAATTCTGAACGTTTTCCAGATGTCCGCTGAGGCGTTAGGTATGGTCGTAGAAGGATCAGTGTGGTACTTGAGTTGTAGTACTTCCGTCGGCGTCCCGGGTGAATCGAAACTGACGTCGTCCAGTTGTTCGATTCGAACGTTGGCAGTTGAGCCGGACTGGATCCGGCTCAACGCGGCATGCAGCGCATATCTGGCCTGATACAGGTAGCCAAGCATGGATTCGTTGGCAGAGTAGTCGGCCACGCGGCCCCCCGGTAAGTGCAGCCAGCAACTTGAATTATCAGCGATGGTAGCGAGGGAGATTGTGCCTTGTGAAGCCACTTGTGCGGTCTGATGCGAGGTGCGCCGTGTGGTCGATGCGCTTGAGCTTGATGAGTCGTCCGCCCGAGCTGTGCTGCGCCTCCCTCCGACCGGAAGTAGCTGATTGCTCATGGCGCGGCACGGGCGCCGGCCGGGCTGGAGCGGGGCGGAGACAGGAGCGCAGGCCCGGCCGGCGCCCGTGCCGCGCGCGGTGAGCGGAGCGAGCCGCCTTGAACCCGTAAAGAAGGTTGTAACTCAGTCGTCGGAGGTGATGCGCCACAAGGGAGCTGCGTACTGCTCCGGACGGTTGCTAATGAGCAGTTGGCGTAGGGCGTCCCTGTGAGAGCCGCTGAGGTTCAGGGTCTCGGTGAGGTGGCGGAACGTCGTGTGGGTGACTCCGCGGGTTCGGGCCTCGCTCTGGAACTGGTCGAGCCGAGACAGCGCGTCGTCGGGGTCCAGCTTCGTCGGTGGCCGCTCAGTGAGCCATGTTGCCTTGTTGCGTTCGTAGTCAATTTCCGAGAAGCCGCAGATCTCGCGGCTGTATGCCTCGGCCTCGTCCAGGGTGGCGGTCGTCATGATGGCGCGGGCCAGGTTGTTGCGGCTCACCGCGTCGTCCAGGTCGACCTCGTGGACAGTGGGTCCTTCGTCGGTGAGGGGGACGGGAAGGCCGGCGTCGCGCACCTCGCAGATGCCGCGGGCTCCTCGGGCTGTTGCGGCGAGCATGGCGGTGGCCTCTGAGGGGTGCCACTCCAGGATGCTGCCGATCACCTCCACGTCCTCGGCCGTGAAGGTGTGGACGAGGGTGCCGAATAGGGGGCGCAGGTCGTTGGGGGAGATCTCGCCGTCCAGCCCGGGGCCGGCGACCAGGAGCCGGATCGGGGCGTTGACCTGGCAGCAGGCGGCGAGGGTGAGGGCGTCGGCGAGTGGGCTCTTGAGGGTGGGTTCGTCGCCCTGGGCGAGGATGTCGCCGCCGACGTCGAGCAGATCGATCGATGCCGGTGCCAGGTGGGACACCAACTCTTCGAGTTGGCGGGTGATGCCCTCAACGCCGTGGTGCGGGTCGAGCAGGGCCAGGGTGTGCGGGAGCTCTGCCGCGAGGCGGGGGAGTGTGGAGCCCGCCGGGGCGATCGGTTGGGCCTCGGCCGGCACCGACCAGACGGACTGAGTGATGGGCCCGAGTCCCGTGAAGCTGTCGGCTCCTCGTGGTCCCGGGAGTGGGTCGATCAGGAGGCGGTCCCATGCGTACGTGAGGATCACCGCCTGGTCCCCGTTGCCGTAGAGGGCGGCGTGAAGCATGGCGGCGGCGACTGCGTCGCCCCCTCCTCCTGCTGCGACGATCAACCGCGTCATGCGTTCAGAGTACGGGTTCACGGGTTGGCCACTCACCCTATAGTGGCCAAAGGCCATAGCCACTTGGACGAGGAAGGGAGGAGAGATGCCGCAGATCGAAGAGGCTCAGCCGAAGTATCTCCAGATCGCCCACTACATCCGCGACCAGATCCTTCGGGGCGACCTGCGGCCGGGGGACGAGGTCCCCTCGGAACGGCAGCTCGCCGCGGACTGGAAGGTGTCCCGGCCCACGGCCGCGCGATCGCTGGAGGCGCTGAGCCATCAGGGTCTGGTCGAGAAGCGCCAGGGCTCGGGGACGTACGTGCGCAGCCTCGAAGTAAACCGGCGTGCACGCGAGTTGTACGGGCGCGCCCGGCAGACCGGGAAGATTTACACGCCCGGTGAGTACGCGGTGATCACTTCGGCCGGGTGGCTGGAGGCTCCGGACTACGTAGCGGAGGCCCTGGGTCTGGTGAAGGACCGCCGAGCCGTGCACCGCCGGCGCGTGACCAACAACCAGGACGGCCCGATCAACCTGTCCACCTCGTGGTTCGCTGCGGACGTCGGCCAGCGCGCGCCCAAGCTCACGGACCCCGAGCGGATCCAGGAGGGGACGCTCATGTACGTCGAGCGGATGACTGGGCGTCAAGGCAGTTATGCCGAGGACCGTATGTGTGCTCGGGCTGTCACGGACGAGGAGGCGGCCGACCTGCGGTTGGAGCCGGGATCCGCGGTTCTCATCGTTCATCACGTCGTCTTCGACCTCCAGGACCGCCCTCTGGAGTTCGCCGAAGCCACCTATCCGCCGCACCGCTGGGCGTTCGAACAGGGCTACCCGCTCACCTGACGACGACTCGCCAGTTGCGGCGAACCGCTTGCGCCTTCTAAGTGGCTAATGCCACTATCCAGAAAGTGGCTAAGGCCACTTGAGGAGAAGGAGGCACGACGTGACGAGTCGGCGGCCGGTGCAGGACGCGCGGTTAGCTTGCCGGGGGTGTCGGGGGCGCGGTTGGAAGCGCGTCGGCTCCCGAACGGTGCTGGCGCTCTCCACGGCCAACGACCGCAGCCGTGCCACGTCGAAGCGGCGCTGTCTCGACTGCGACGGCAGCGGCAAGGAGTGAGCACGCATGGCCTACACGATCGACCGTCACCCCTGTGAGGACTCACCGCGGCTCGGAGCGATGACCCTGCATCCGGAGCCCGAGTCAGTCCCCCGCGCCCGGCGCTGGTTCCGGAAGTTCATCGCTCCCTATAACCCGGCCTGCTCGGTCGACGACTGCGCGCTGATGATCTCGGAACTGGTGACCAACGCCATCCGCTACGGGAGGTCGGATGACTCGTGGGTGGTGCGGGTCGAGTGGTACCGCGAGGAAACCTCGCTCCGTGTCGACGTGCACAACCCGGGATTCCCGGCGAACGTACGGCTGCGGCACCCGGAAGCGAACGACGCCCACGGGCGGGGACTGCTCCTGGTCGACTCCATCGCCGACTCCTGGCGCTCCGGGCCCAGCTGCTTCGGCGGAACGGTCGTCTCTTTCGTGGTCGCTGATGCCTGGCCGGCGTGATGGGATAGCTTCCCCCTGCTACTGCGACCTTGAATCTGTCGTTAGTCTGGTTGACCAGTTGACTTGGCCAATCTCGACGGGCGGCGTTCATGGCGTATGAAGTGGAGCCACCGAAGTACGTGCGCCTTGCGCAGACGCTTCAGCGTCGCATCGAGGACGGCACGTACGCGCCCGGCGCCCGCGTACCGAGTGAGAACCAGTTGGTGCAGGCCTTCGGGATGTCCCGCCCGACCGTCGTCCGGGCGCTGGAGCTGCTGAAGCGGGACGGCTGGCTAGAGTCCCGGCAGGGGTACGGCACGATCGTCCGGGGTCGCCCGGAAGTCGTCGAGCAGAAGGACCGGCGGGGGCGTGAGGCGCTGGAGCGCGACGAGTCGCAGGGTGCGGGTCGGCTGATCGAAGTCGGGCATGTGCCTGTCCCGGCTCGGGTCGCCTCGGCGCTCGGTCTGCCGAAGAGGGCCGAAGTCCTCGCGCGCCGCTTCCTGGTCGAGGAGGACGGCGAAGCTGTCGAGCTGGTCTCGTCGTACTTCCCCGCCGGCCTGGTGGAAGGCACTGAGCTGGGGTCCGGTGAGCCCTTGAGCGGTAGTCCTCGTGAACACCTCGAAGCGCGGAAGAAAGTCCGCTTCGACCACGTGACCGAGCGGGTTTCCGCCCGGCTGCCCGAAGCCCGTGAAGCCGAGCTGCTGGATCTGCCGGACGGCGTCCCCGTGCTGAGCGTCCTGGTGGTCGCGTGTGACGCCTCCGGCCGAGCCTTGCAGGTCGCTGACGTGCTCCTGCCTGCCGACCGGCAGGAACTCGAAGACACCTACCGTCTGAACTGACCTCCACCCGGGGCAAGACCCCCGCGATAGCGACTTGACAAGTCAACCTGGCATCCCTAGCTTCGAACTTGCTAAGTCAACCTGTCAGGTTGGCGGATTGATCGACTCTCAGAAGGAGCAATCCCTGTGCGTGTGATCCGCGTTGACGCCTCGACCGCCACGATCCTGCTCACCGAAGCTCCGGCGCCGAAGGTGCGCGACCGGCAGACCGGTGAGATCGCCAAGGACGCCGTGAGCGGTGAGGCACTGATGACCGTCGGCGTCGTCTACATCGACGAGGGTGAGTCGTCGCTGATCCAGGTCACCGTCCCGGAGAGCGGCGTGACCGAGGGCCTGACGGTCGGTGCTCCGGTCTCGCTTCCGGGGCTGGTGGCGCGGCCGTGGCAGAGCGTGTTCAACGGCAAGGAGCGGCACGGCATCGCCTACCGGGCGACCGCCATTGCTCCCGGCGCTTTCCCGATGACTCAGGCGGGCTGACGGCCGTGACCGACCTGGTGACGTGGGCCGAGCTGGGCGGACCGCTCGCTGTAATAGGCGGCGCGGCCTACGCCCGGCATGCCCACCCGGCGGCGTACTGGTCCACGGTCGGGCTGCCGCTCTCGGTGGTCCGGCTGCTGGCCTCGTACTCCTCGACCATGGACGCCTGCGGCCTGACCGTCGAGCCGTCCCGCTGGCGGGCTCTGGCCGTTCGGGCCACCACCCGGCGGGAGGTGCGACCGGTTCCCCCGCGCCGCGGAGTGATCCGGCCCAACTCGACCGGCCTGCGGGTACGGTTGCGGCTCGCTCCCGGGCAGGAACCGACGGATGTGGCCGCCTCGGCGGAACGGCTGCGGCACGCTTGGGGCGTTCACGCCGTGTACGTCAGGGACGTCAAGCCCGGGGTCGTCGAACTCCGGCTCGTCGGCTACGACGTCTTACGCAAGGTGCGGATGCCGCGCCGCGTCGACAGTGGGCCTCTGCGAGTGCCGGTGGCTCTTCGGGAGGACGCGACCGCGTTTGTGCGCGACTACCGCGCCGTGCCGCATGAACTCGTCCTCGGCGCCACGCTGTCCGGCAAGTCCATGTACCTCCGACACCTCATCTCCGGCCTCGCTGCCCAACCCGTCGCCCTGGTCGGCATCGACTGCAAGCGTGGCGTCGAGCTGGCGCCGTTCGCCTCGCGGCTCTCCGCGCTGGCGACCGATCCTGACGAAGCTGCCGAGCTACTGCCGGTTCTGGTCAAGGAAATGGAGGATCGATACGACCTGATCAAGGCACGGCAGGGAATCGCGCCCGGCATCCCGGACGAGGAGATCACCTCGGACGTCTGGGGGCTGCCCGAGAGTGAACGCCCGGTGCCCGTCGTCCTGTTCGTCGACGAGGTGGCCGAACTCTTCCTCGTCGCCACCCGTAAGGACGAGGAACGCCGGGATCAGATGGTGACGCACCTCATCCGGCTCGCCCAGCTCGGCCGCGCGGCCGGCATCTATCTGGAGGTGTGCGGGCAACGCTTCGGCGCCGAACTGGGCAAGGGCGCGACCATGCTGCGGGCCCAGCTCACCGGACGTGTCTGCCATCGAGTCAACGACGAACCTTCCGCCAAGATGGCGCTCGGCGACATCGCGCCCGAAGCGGTTCTCGCGGCCTGCTCGATCGCCCCCGAGCTGCCCGGCCTCGCTGTCGTCGGCGACACCTCCGGTGGCTGGTCCCGCATCCGCACCCCTTACCTGTCCCTCGCTGATGCTGCGGCCACCTGCCGTGATTCGGCGCACCTCAACCCGGACATCCCGGCTCTCGCGCCCTTCCGGCCGTACGTCCCGCCCGTGCCCGTAGCGGCCTCCGGGACGGCTACCGCTCCCCACCCCGTCACCGAGTAATCCCCCGTGATCCATCGGCAGGTGCGGCCGTCCCGTGCCACGTCCCTACCCCGCCATGCCCGGAACCGGAAGGAGTGGCGCCGTGCGTTCCCTGCCCGTCCGCCTCGACGCCGTACTCGTCCAAGCCCTGATCGCCGCCGCGCTGTCCTTCGCCCACCTTCACGACCTGGCCGCTGCTGCCGGACAGGACGGCTGGAAGGCCTGGGCTTACCCGGTCTCCGTCGACCTGCTGTTGGTGGCTGCCTGGCGGCAACTGCGCTCCGGCGGGTCGAAAGCGGCCGGGTGGTGCTGGTTCCTCGTAGCGCTGACCGCGTCGCTCGGCGCCAACGTCGCCACGGCCGGGCTGCTCGACCTGGACGCCGTACCGACCTGGCTGCGCATCCTCGTCGCCGGATGGCCGGCCGTTGCCTTCCTCGGCGGCACGCTGCTCGCCCACAGCTCGATGGAAGAGCCCGAAGAGGCCTCGGCCCCGGTGCCTGAGCCGCCCGCCGTAGAAGCGGCGCCCGAACCTGCTCCGCCGTCCGTCACCCCCGTCCCGCCCGCCCTCATCGCCCACGCCCGCAAGGTCGCCGACGAACACCGCGCCCGGACCGGAACCCCCATCGACCCCCCGACCCTTCGCGCCCGGCTCGGCGTTCCGCTGCCGCTCGCCGAAGCCATCGCCGTCCAACTCACCTGAACCCGGGAGTACTTCCGCCCATGCGTCCATCCACGCTCCGCGCCCTTAACCGCGCTGCCGAGCTGACCCGTCAGAACCGCCTCACCGAAGCAATGCTCATCGCCGAACCCGTGATCCTCACCGCCGACCCCGTCGAGGGCGAAGAGATCCGGCGGTGGCTGCTCGACCACGTCGCCGACTTCACCGGCGAGAACCACCCGGACTCGAAGGAGCTGCCCTGATGCCCGCCAACCCCCGCTTCCGCCGCGTCGTCCGCATCGGACCCGTCCAGGTCGGCACGTACTACGACGGCCGCGGCCGAGAGAAGCACGCCGCTGTCTGCACGGCTCCGCGCTGCGGCTTCTCCGCCGACTACGACAGCCGCACCACCGCCGAGCTGGCCGCCCGCACCCACCGCTGCCGCGTCCGCTGAGGAGACCCCATGACCGTCTCGCTCCCGCTCGTCTTCGTCCTGGGCGTCATCGCCTGGGCCGCGATCAAGTTCCTCGGCGTCCGCCTGTGGGTCGCCGTCGTGATCGCCCTGTTCGGCTTCTGGCTCTCCCACACCTTCCTCGCCCCCGCCATCGAGACCGGCACCCGCACCGGGGTCGACGTCGTCAACGGCACCGACAAGTGACCAGGAGGTCCGCTGTGGTGTTCCGCCCTCACCTGCCCGACGCTCCGCACCTGCCCACGACCCTCACCGCGCAGCACCAGGAACAGGCTCCGGTGCCGTCCGCCGGCCGCCCGCTCACCCCTTACGTGGGCGCGGTCACCGCCGTGGTCGTCGTCGGCATCGTCCTCACCACGCTCTTGGCGGCGGTCGCCGTTACGGCCGTCTCCGTCGCCATTGCCGCCGTGGTCCTGCGCTCCCTCGTCACAGGCGCCAACAGGCGCTGACCGGCCACCGGGGCGGCAAACGCCGCCAAGCATCCCGCCGCCCCGGGGCCGTCCCTCACAGCCACCGAAACAGCCGAAAGGGACTCCCATCCTTACCCACTCGACCCCGCCCCCGTTGGCGGAGCTGAGCACCCTCGCCGCCCTCGGCACCATGCCCGCCCTTGCCCGGCAGCTTGCGGGCCTGGGCGGTTGCACTCATCCCGTACGCCTCGACGGTCACCGCACCGAGTACGACGTCGACACCCGCACGGGCGAGATCGGCAACATCCTTCACCAGCTGGACTCGTCCAGCCTCCCCGCCGGTCGCCTCCTGGTCCGCTGCAACAACCGCCGCGCAACACGCTGCCCGGCCTGCGCCGAAACCTACCGCCGCGACACCTACCACCTGATCACCGCCGGACTGCGCGGCGGCAAGGGCACCCCCGACCAGGTCGCCACCCACCCGCGCGTCTTCGCCACCTTCACCGCCCCCGGCTTCGGCCCGGTCCACAACCGCCGCAACGGCGGCCGACCCTGCCGCTGCGGGGCACAGCACGACCAGGACGACGCCGTGCTCGGTGCCCCGCTCGACCCCGACACCTACGACTATGAAGCGGCCGTCCTCTGGAACGCGCATGCCGGTGCTCTCTGGCGGCGCTTCTCGATCTACCTCCGCCGGGAGGTCGCCAAGCGCGCCGGCCTTACGCAACGGGGCTTCCGCGAGCACGCCCGCGTCTCCTTCGCCAAGGTCGCCGAGTACCAGAGGCGCGGCGCCGTCCACTTCCACGCGGTCATCCGCCTCGACGGCCCGGAGGGCGGCGACACCCTGCCTCCTGCCTGGGCCACCGCCGAGCTGCTGGCCGACGCCATCCGGGCCGCCGCTGCCGCCGCCCGCGCGGACGGCCCGGTCATCGACGGCCGGGCCCATGCCTTCACCTTCGGCCGTCAGCTCGACGTCCGCACCATCCGCTCGGCCGACTTCGACGGCGGCCAGGAGCTGACCGAGCGGGCCGTCGCCGCGTACATCGCCAAGTACGCCACCAAGGGCGCCGAGACTGCCACGGGAGTTCTCGACCGGCCGCTGAAGTTCCTCGCCGAACTCGCCCAGCTCGACATCAGCGACCACGCCCGCCGGCTCATCCGCACCGCCTGGACCCTCGGCGCCCGCAAGGACCTCGAACACCTCCGCCTGCGGGCCTGGGCCCACATGCTCGGCTTCCGCGGCCACTTCTCCACCAAGTCCCGCCGCTACTCCACCACCCTCGGCGCCCTCCGCGACGCCCGCGCCGAATGGCGCCGCGCACAGGCCCTGACAGCGGCCGAGACCGGCCAGGGCACCACCCTCGTCCTCGCGCACTGGGTCTACGCCGGAACCGGCCTCACCGACGCCGAAGCCTGGCTCACCGAAACCCTCGAACCCGCCCCCGGAACAGAAGGAGAGCCCACCCATGGGTAGCCGACGCCTCGCTGTCCCGGAAGCGGCCTCCGAACCGCGTGGTCTGCCGCCGCGGTACCTGACTCCTGACGACCTGGTGGCGATGTTCGACCTGCCCAGCGTCGAGACGGTCTACCAGTGGCGTCGCAAGCGCACCGGTCCCCGTGGCTTCCGGGTCGGCCGGCACCTGCGCTACGACCCTGCGGACGTCCAAGCCTGGGTCGAGTCCCTGCGGGAAGGGGCTGCCGCCTGATGGCCGGGCACATTCAGGACCGCTGGTATCGGACCGAGACCGGCCCGGACGGCAAGGTGCGCAAGGTCAAGACCGAGCGCTACGGGTCCGGCCTCCGCTACCGCGCTCGCTACGTCGGCCCGGACGGCACGGAGAAGGCCAAGAGCTTCCCCGACCGTCAGAAGCGGCTCGCTGATCAGTGGCTGGCGCACATCGAGGCGGACATGGCGCGGGGGCAGTACATCGACCCGCGCGCTGCCCGGCTCACCTTCCAGCAGTACGCCGAACGCTGGGTCACCACGCAGGGCGCCGACCCGAACACCCAGGCTTCGATGGAGTCGCAGCTACGGCTGCACGCCTTCCCCTACCTCGGCTCGCGTCCGCTCGGCTCCTTCCAGCCGGCGCACATCCGGGACTGGGTGCGGCAGTTGCAGGAGAACGGCATCCGCGGGTCGTACGCCCGGACGATCTACTCCAACGTGCGCGCGGCGCTCAGTGCGGCCGTGGACGACGGCCACCTTCCCCGCAACCCGTGTGCGGCCCGGTCCGTCCGGCCGCCGACCGTCGACAACAAGCGCGTCGTGCCCTGGACGCCCGAGCGGGTCTTCGCCGTCCGGGCCGCCATGCCCGAGCGCTACCAAGCCATGGTCGACCTGGGCGGCGGCTGCGGGCTCCGCCAGGGCGAGATCCTGGGCGTGGCCGTCGACGCGATCGACTTCGACTCGGACACGCTGCACGTGGTGCAGCAACTGAAGCTGAGCCGTAGCAAGGCCGTGTTCGCGCCGCCGAAGGGCGGCAAGCTGCGGGACGTGCCGCTTCCCGGCCCTGTCGCCGATGCGCTCCGGGCCCACATGAAGCGGTTCCCGCCGGTCGAAATCACCTTGCCGTGGAAGGTGGCCGACGGTCCTCCCATGACCAAGCGGCTCCTCTTCACCGGGCCGCGGGGCGGGCATGTCTGGCGTACGTCGCTCAACGAGGAGGCGTGGAAACCGGCGCTCGCCGCGGCTGGCGTCATCCCCATGCCCGAGCGGGGCCGGCCTTACGCCGAGTCCCGGGAGAACGGCATGCATGCCCTCCGCCACTTCTACGCCTCGGTGCTCCTGGACGCGGGGGAGAACATCAAGGCCCTCGCCGAGTACCTCGGCCACTCGGACCCGGGGCTGACCCTCCGCGTGTACGCGCACCTGATGCCGTCGAGCCAGGAGCGGACCCGTAACGCTGTGGCCTCTGTCTTCTCCCTTCCTGCGAACCGCTCTCCTGCGAAACTTCGGACGAATGGGAGTGTAAATGTCATCCGTGAAAGCTCCCTCGGATCCGAAATCTCCTGCGAAACTTCGGACGAATGGGAGTGTAAATGTCATCCGTGAAAGCTCCCTCGGATCCGAAATCTTCTGCGAAACTTCGGACGAATGGGAGTGTAAATGTCATCCGTGAAAGCTCTCTAGGTGGCTGAACCTACCGTGAAAACGAGTTGGCGACTTGGTCAGTGGCCCGCCCGCCCGCCCGCCCGCCCGCCCGCC
>NZ_JBHSOA010000097.1:0-7517 GCF_042655885.1 Streptomyces chlorus | reverse complement strand
ATTCGGGAAGGTACGCCCTTCGCGTGCCCTCCGGAACTGATCCACAGGTACTGAGCATTGCTCGAACTTCTCCCGGGCTGCAGATCTGTGGGACAGGCCCGGCCGCGAGGCGGAGCAGTCGTACTTCGGCTGGCTCACCAGCGACCTGCCGGTCTACTCGCCCACGACCCTCAACCTGAAGACGCATGTCCACACTCGCCCGGTCGGTGAGCGTCCCTACGTCGAGCTCGAGTCCACCGACCATCCCCTCGCCGTCGAACAGCGCACGGGGATCACTCTGGACCGCGTGCGGGAGGTCGCGTCGGCCGTACTCCACGGCGGCGGTGGTGAGCGGCGATGATGGCTGACAACTCCGTATCGCCGATCCCAGTCGCGCCTGTCGGCCTGAGCAGCCGGGCGCAGAGGTTCGTCGAGGTGGACGGCATCCGTGTCCCCCGGCAGGACATCCGGCGCCACCGCGACGCGTGGATCGAACACAGGATCCCCGCTGCGGAGATCGACCGGGCCGCTGACTTCCAGGACCGCTGGGGCGGCCTCGCCCTGCCGCCTGCCCCGTTCTACGAGGGCGGCCCGCGCATCCTGGACGCCGACTGCCCCGAGGGCTCGGCCGCTGAGGGCTGGTCGTTTCCGGCGGGGAACTGCCGGGTGTCCATGGCCTACGGATTCATGATCGGCCCCGAGGGCGCATTCGGGATCGGCGCCCACCGCTGGACACCTCTGCATGCGAGCACAGACGGATGGGTGGAGTCCTTGGCGCTCGCCGCCCATGCCACTCGCTGGGCCAAGGCCGTCACAAGGATCAAGGGCAAGGCCGTCGAGTCATTGGACCTCGGGGGTTACGAGCTGGTGCCCGAAGTACAGGGTGTGACGGACACCTGGTGGCGAGGCAAGGACTCGCTCATCGCCCTCTACCGAGGCGAGGCCGTCGGCCTTGACGCACCTCAATGTCTCGAAGCCCACGTCTACGAAGGCCTCGACGAGTGGGGGCTCCACGGCGGCTGACCGCCGGCGCCGCCAGATCTGAGCACCTATTTTGCTGGACGGGCCAACTATCGCGCTCAGTCACAACAGATCATCAACATCAACACCCCGGTACTCACGCACAGTGAACATCCATGCTCATGATCCGCCAACTGTCCCGCTCAAGATCTGCCAACAAAAATTCTCCAAGCCCGCCTGACCTGCACGGCTCGGACCAAGATTCGCCAACTAAAAATCTCGGTCACAAACGGCGTATGTCGGCAGTCCGGCCCGCATTGCATAAACCTGCATCTGTCCGTATAGTCATGCCATCGATGAGGAGGTTTCCGTGAGCGTACGAGTGGCTGTGGCCGGGGCCAGTGGATATGCGGGCGGGGAGCTCTTGAGGCTGCTGCTCGCGCACCCGGGAGTGAAGATCGGTGCGCTGACCGGGAACTCCAATGCCGGGCAGCGGTTCGGGAGCCTGCAGCCGCATCTGGTGCCGCTCGCCGAGCGGGTGCTGGAGCCGACCACCGCCGAGGTGCTCGCCGGGCACGACGTCGTCTTCCTCGCGCTGCCGCACGGGCAGTCCGCCGCCGTTGCCGAGCAGCTCGGGCCGGAGGTGCTCGTCGTCGACATGGGGGCCGACCACCGGCTCGCCGACGCCGCCGACTGGGAGAAGTTCTACGGCTCCCCGCACGCCGGCACCTGGCCCTACGGCCTGCCCGAACTGCCGGGTGGCCGCGCCGCGCTGGAGGGGTCCAAGCGCATCGCGGTGCCCGGTTGCTACCCGACCGCCGTCTCGCTCGCCCTGCTCCCGGCGTACGCGGCGGGCCTCGCCGAGGCCGAGGCGGTGATCGTCGCCGCCTCCGGCACCTCCGGCGCGGGCAAGGCGGCCAAGCCGCACCTGCTGGGCAGCGAGGTCATGGGGTCGATGTCGCCGTACGGCGTCGGCGGCGTCCACCGGCACACCCCCGAGATGATCCAGAACCTCAGCGCGGCGGCGGGGGAGCGGGTCTCCGTCTCCTTCACACCGACGCTCGCGCCGATGCCCCGCGGCATCCTCGCCACCTGCACCGCGAAGGCCCGGCCCGGCAGCACCGCCGCGGCCGTCCGGACCGCCTACGAGAAGGCGTTCGCCGACGAACCCTTCGTCCACCTCCTCCCCGAGGGCCAGTGGCCCGCGACGGCGTCCGTCCACGGTTCCAACGCCGTTCAGGTCCAGGTCGCGTACGACGAGGCCGCAGGGCGGATCATCGCGATCAGCGCCATCGACAACCTCACCAAGGGCACCGCGGGCGGCGCTCTGCAGAGCATGAACATCGCCCTCGGGCTCGACGAGTCCACCGGACTGACGACGATCGGAGTCGCGCCGTGAGTGTGACGGCAGCAAAGGGATTCACGGCGGCGGGCATCGCCGCCGGGATCAAGGAGAACGGCAACCCGGACCTGGCCCTCGTGGTCAACAACGGACCGCGCCGCGCCGCCGCGGGCGTCTTCACCTCCAACCGTGTCAAGGCCGCGCCCGTGCTCTGGTCCGAGCAGGTGCTGAAGAGCGGGCAGGTCGCCGCTGTCGTCCTCAACTCCGGTGGCGCCAACGCCTGTACGGGACCGAAGGGTTTCCAGGACACCCACGCCACCGCCGAGAAGGCCGCCGGGATACTCGGGACCGGCGCGGGCGAGATCGCCGTCTGCTCCACCGGGCTCATCGGCGTCACGCTCCCCATGGACAAGCTGCTCCCGGGGCTGGAGACGGCCGCGGGCCGGCTGTCCGAGCACGGTGGTGAGAAGGCAGCCATCGCCATCAAGACCACGGACAGCGTGCACAAGACGTCCGTCGTGACGAAGGACGGCTGGACCGTCGGCGGTATGGCCAAGGGCGCGGGCATGCTCGCCCCCGGCCTCGCCACCATGCTGGTCGTCCTCACCACCGACGCCGATGTCGAAGCCGAGGCACTGGACCGGGCCCTGCGCGCCGCGACCCGGGTCACCTTCGACCGCGTCGACTCCGACGGCTGCATGTCCACCAACGACACCGTGCTGCTGCTCGCCTCCGGCGCGACCGGCGTCACCCCCGCGTACGAGGAGTTCGCCGAGGCCGTACGCGCCGTCTGCGACGACCTCGGCCAGCAGCTCATCCGGGACGCCGAGGGCGCCAGCAAGGACATCAAGGTCGAGGTGATCAACGCCGCGACCGAGGACGACGCCGTCGAGGTGGGCCGCTCCATCGCCCGCAACAACCTCCTCAAGTGCGCCATCCACGGCGAGGACCCCAACTGGGGCCGAGTGCTGTCCGCGATCGGTACGACGAAGGCCGCCTTCGAGCCCGACGCACTCGACGTCGCCATCAACGGCGTCTGGGTGTGCAAGAACGGCGGCGTCGGCGAGGACCGCGACAAGGTCGACATGCGCTACCGCGAGGTCCACATCGTCGCCGACCTGGGCGCCGGTGACGCGACCGCCACCATCTGGACCAACGACCTCACCGCCGACTACGTCCACGAGAACAGCGCGTACTCGTCGTGAGCACCACCCGGAAGCACACCGCCCTGCCCAAGGCGCAGATCCTCATCGAGGCGCTGCCCTGGCTGACCCGGCACCACGGCAAGACCGTCGTCATCAAATTCGGCGGCAACGCCATGGTGAACGAGGAACTGAAGAACGCCTTCGCCCAGGACGTGGTCTTCCTGCGGCACGCCGGCCTCAAGCCGGTCGTCGTGCACGGCGGCGGCCCACAGATCAGCGCCGCGCTCGACCGGCACGGCATCGTCAGCGAGTTCAAGGCCGGCCTTCGGGTGACCACCGAGGACGCCATGGACGTCGTACGGATGGTGCTGGCCGGACAGGTGCAGCGCGAGCTGGTCGGGCTGCTCAACCGGCACGGACCCTTCGCCGTCGGCCTCACCGGCGAGGACGCGCACACCATCACCGCGACCCGCCACCGACCCGAGATCGACGGGGAACCGGTCGACATCGGCCGGGTCGGCGAGATCACCGAGATCGACACCGGCGCCATCGAGGCCCTGCTCGCCGACGGCCGTATCCCGGTCGTCTCTTCGATCGCCCGTTCCCAGGACGACCACCATGTCTACAACGTCAATGCTGATACGGCGGCTGCGGCACTCGCTGCTGCTCTGGGCGCCGAGACCCTCATGGTCCTCACCGACGTCGAGGGGCTCTACGAGGACTGGCCGAACTCCGACGAGGTGATCAGCCGCCTCACCGCGTCCCAGCTCGAGAAGCTGCTGCCGGAGCTGTCCTCGGGCATGGTGCCGAAGATGGAGGGCTGCCTGCACGCCGTACGCAACGGCGTGACCACCGCCCGCGTCATCGACGGCCGGGTCCAGCACTCGATCCTGCTGGAGGTCTTCACCGACGAGGGCATCGGCACCATGGTCGTGCCCGACGAGACACCGCAGTCCCAGGACCGGACACCGCACGCACAGGGGGAGTCGTGAGCAACGAGGAACTGACCGCGCGGTGGCAGGGCGCGCTCATGAACAACTACGGCACCCCGAAGCTGTCCCTGGTCAGCGGCGCGGGCACCACCGTCCGCGACGCCGACGGCAAGGAGTACACCGACTTCGTCGGCGGTATCGCCGTCAACGCGCTCGGCCACGCCCACCCGGCCGTCGTCGAGGCTGTCAGCCGGCAGATCGCCTCCCTCGGCCATGTCTCCAACCTGTTCGTCGCCGAGCCGCCCGTCGCGCTCGCCGAACGGCTCCTGCGGCTCTTCGGCCGTGACGGCCGGGTGTACTTCTGCAACTCGGGCGCCGAAGCCAACGAGGCCGCGTTCAAGATCGGACGGCTGACCGGCCGGGCCCACATGGTCGCCACCGACGGCGGCTTCCACGGCCGCACCATGGGCGCCCTCGCGCTCACCGGCCAGCCGGGCAAGCGGGAGCCGTTCGCACCGCTGCCCGGGGACGTCACCCATGTGCCCTACGGTGACGCGCAGGCCCTGGCCGCCGCGGTCACCGCGGACACGGCACTGCTCGTCATCGAGCCGATCCAGGGCGAGAACGGGGTCGTGGTGCCCCCGCCCGGCTATCTGAAGGCCGCCCGCGCCATCACGGCCGCCACAGGCGCGCTGCTCGTCCTGGACGAGGTGCAGACCGGCATCGGCCGCACCGGCACCTGGTTCGAGTACCAGGCCCACGAAGGCGTCCTGCCCGACATCGTCACCCTCGCCAAGGGGCTCGGCGGCGGGCTGCCGATCGGCGCCACCGTCGCCTTCGGCCGCGCCGCGGACCTGCTGCACCCCGGCCAGCACGGCACGACCTTCGGGGGCAACCCGGTCGCCTGCGCGGCCGGACTCGCCGTCCTCGACACCATCGAGAGCGAAGGACTGCTCGAGAACGTCAAGCGGCAGGGCGAGCGGCTCCGCGACGGGATCGAGGCCCTCGCCAACCCGTTGATCAGCCATGTCCGGGGTGCCGGCCTGCTCCTGGGTATCGTGCTCACCGAACCGCTCGCGCCCCAGGTGCAACAGGCGGCTCAGGACGCCGGTTTCCTGGTGAACGCGCCCGCCCCCGATGTCGTACGGCTCATGCCGCCGCTGATCCTCGGGGACGACGCGGTGGACGCCTTCCTCGGGGCGCTGCCCGGCATCCTGGACGCCGTCGGCCGGGCAGCGGACGGGGAAGGACGAGCCGGACAGTGAGCCGGACCGCGAACCGGGGCGAGAACCGCACCACGAGCCGAAGAACGCCCCCGAGGACAACCGGAGAATGAGACGACGATGAGCCACGATCAGGACTACGGACAGCCTGCCGGGCCTGCCGTACCGCAGACCCGCACCGCCCGCCACCGCCAAATCGTGGACATCCTCAACCGGCAACCGGTGCGCTCGCAGAGCCAGTTGGCGAAGCTGCTCGCCGACCACGGACTGAGCGTCACCCAGGCGACGCTCTCCCGGGACCTGGACGAGCTGAACGCGGTGAAGATCCGCGACACCGACGGCGACCTCATCTACGCGGTGCCGAGCGAGGGCGGATTCCGCACCCCGCGCGCACCGCTGGGGGAGTCCGCCAAGGAGGAGCGGATGCGGCGGCTCTCCCAGGAACTGCTGATCTCCGCGGAGGCGTCCGCCAACCTCGTCGTCCTGCGCACCCCGCCCGGCGCCGCCCAGTTCCTGGCCTCGGCGATCGACCAGGCCGAACTGCACGACATCCTGGGGACCATCGCCGGCGACGACACCCTCATGCTGATCAGCCGCGACCCTGCGGGCGGGCAGGCGCTGGCCGAGCACATGCTGAGGCTGGCGCAGAACGGGAACTGAACGGGCCGGGTGGCGCTCGCGGCCGCCCCCGGAGGCACGGCCGCGGCGTCCCCTTGCCCCGATTCGGGATTCACCCCAGCCGGGCCGCCAGGCCCCCCGTGCAGCGCACCTCGTCGCCCGCGGTGATCAGCAGGGCCTCCGCGTCGGGCAGCGTCTCCAGCCATGCGAGCCCTTCCCGGGACCCCATCGCGAAGGCGGCCGTGGCCCAGCAGTCGGCCCAGGTCAGCCGGGGCGCCACCACCGTCACCGAGACCAGGTCGGTCACGGCGGAGCGGCCGGTGCGCGGGTCGACGATGTGATCGCCGCGCTCGGCGGTGCCCGAAGTGGCGACGGCCAGCTCGTCGGCCCCGGCAGCGGAGACGACGGCCGCCAGGCCGCCCGGACGGAGCGGGTCCGCCACACCCACCCGCCACGGCCGCCCGGCGCCCGGCGTACCCAGCAACTGCACGTCACCGCCGCCGTTGAGACTCACCCCGACCGCCCCGGCCTCCGCGAGCCGTCGCGCGGCCCGCTCGGTGGCCCAGCCCTTGACGATGCCGGTCGGGTCGAGCCGGCCCCGGTAGCGGGTGCTGAACCAGCCGTCGCTCACCCGTTCCGCCTCCGCGGCCAGCTCCAGCACCTCGGCGACCTCGGGGTCGCACTCCCCGACCGTCAGCTCGCCGCGCGCCAGCTGCGAGATCTGCGATTCGTCGCGGTACGTGCTGAACACCTCGTCGACGCGGCGCAGTCCGGCGGCCGCGTCCTCCAACGCCGCGTGCACGGCAGCGGATTGCCCGCCGCGGACGTCGAAGGAGAAGACGGTCCCCATCGTCTCCTCCGTATGACGCACCGCGGCGGGAGCCTGTGCGGACTCGGCCACCGTCTCAGCCACCGGCCTGGTCCAGCGCGGACTGCAGCGACTTCTTGTATCCGGCGCTGGTGTACGTGGCGCCCGACACGGCGTCGATGTCCGCGCCGCCGGTCTTCACGACGGCCTGGTTGAGCCTCGGGACGGACTGGTTGGTGACCCGGTCGCTCTGGCCGCCCTTGGGCGCCTGCACGGCCTCGGCCTTGGTGATCTTCCCGCCCTCGACGGTGATCCGGACCTGCACGGCTCCGTACTCCGTCTGTGCCGCGTCCCCGGTCACGATGCCGTCCTTGAGGGCGGCCTGGGCGTTCCCCCCGCTCCCGGCGGAACCGTCACCGGTGGAGGCGTCCGCGGCGGAGGCGCCGGCGCTCTCGGCGGCTCCGGCGGCTTTCGCCTTGTCCAGCGCGGACTGCAGGGACTTCTTGTAGC
>NZ_JBHSOA010000096.1:0-22484 GCF_042655885.1 Streptomyces chlorus | reverse complement strand
CTGGCGGAGGTGGTGCGGCGCTGTCCCTCGGGCGCGCTCCAGTACGAACTCGTGGAGGGCGAGACCGCTATCGGCTCCTTCGAAGAGAGACGCTGGTGTCCGGTGCTCTACGCAAGTCCACGAACCCAGGTGCTGAGCACCCGCTCGGTTCCACCGTGCGAGAGCCTGGATTTCTGGCACGACGCCGTGCTCGCGACCCTCGTGGGGATGGACATCGCCACCGACGGCCGCACCTATGACGCCGCCATGCGCACCGACCACCTGGGGGGCCTGCAGATCACCACGGTGGAATGCGACCCGGGCCGGGCCCACCGGTCGCCGCGCTTCATAGCCCGCGGCGACGGTCGGGACATCTTCGTGGCGCTCCAGAGCACCGGCCGGGCCAGAGCCGAACAGGACGGTCGGACCACGGTGCTGCGAGCCGGTGACATCGGGTTCTTCGAGACCATCCGGCCCTTCCGCACCACCTTTCCCGAGCGCTTCCAGTTAAAGATCTTCGCGGTGCCGCGGGCCCTGCTCGGGCGGTCGGAGGCCGATCTGCGGCAGCTCACCGCGCGGGCCGTGCGCCCGAGCGGCGGTCTGCCCGCCCTGCTCACCCCGTTGCTGGAACGGCTGGCGGAGACCTCAGAGTGCGGTAAGTGATGGTCTAGCTAATTTCGCACCACTTCGTCCCAGTGGGTAGCAGGCCCCTGACCTCGGCTGTCGAGCCAAACCGGGGAGCCGGAGCCGTGCGCTCGGCCAGGGCGGCGATGTTGATCATTCGACCGCCGGAATCACCCCGTTATGGCATGTCATCACATCGGTGTGAAACGGCAGGAAACATCACTTACCGCACTCTCAGAGGCATACGCGACGCCGGTGGCGGAGCAACTCGCCGAGGGCGTCATCGACCTGATGGCGGCCACAGCGGCGGACCAGCTGGGAGAGGATCCCGCTGTACTGCCGGGTGCCGACCGGGTCCTGCTGCTGCGGATCAAGACCTTCATCCGCTGGCACCTGTCGGACTCCGGCCTGACCCCCCAGGCCATCGCCGATGCCCACAGCATCTCCGTCCGTTATCTGCACCGGCTCTTCAAGGCCGAGGGCACCAGCGTGTGCCAATGGATCCGCGAGCTGCGCCTGCACGAGTGCCGCAGGGAACTCGCGGTACGGCCACCGGGATCTGTTGGCCTGGGCCAGGTTGCGCGACGCTGGGGTTTCACCAGTCCCGCCCGGTTCAGCAGGGCCTTCCGCAGGTCCTACGGCCTGTCTCCCACGGATTGGCTCGACCGAAAGCGTGCGGTCCGCGCGGCGGGAGAAATGCCGCGCTCTGGCTCGCCGGCTGCGCGGGGAGCGCACCGAGCGGGAGCTCCAGCGCCACGCAGGGGTCCGTGGCTCAGGACGGGCCCACCCCGACGGGCACGGGGCCGCGGCTCCAGGATCCCCCGGAGGTGGTGAGCCGCAACGGCGTGCTCAGGACCACGATCGTGGTGGAACGGCGCAAGGCCCGGGTCGGCAACCGCCAGTTGTACGCGACGACCTACAACGGGGCCTACATGCCCCCCACGTTGCGCGTGTGGCCTGGCGACCGTATCGACCTGACCATGACCAACAAGACCGACAAGTACACCAATCTGCACACGCACGGACTGTTCGTATCACCGCGCGCCCCCTCCGACGACATCTTCCTCTCCATCAAATACGGGCAGTCGTACCACTACGCCTACCAGCTGCCGCGCAACCACCCCACCGGCACCTACTGGTACCACTCACACGCCGACAAGCTGTCCGTCCCGCAGGTCGCGGGCGGCGAGTCGGGCATCATCGTCGTCGGGGGCCTCAAGCAGCGCCTGCCCGCGCCGTTGCGGCACATCACCGAGCACACCCTCGCGCTCAAGGACTTCCAGGTCCAAGGCGACGCGATCAAAACCCATCCCCTGAGTATCGGCGCGCCCACCCACCGCACCGTCAACGGCCAGCAGAACCCGATGATCCACATCCGGCCGGGAGAGCCCCAGTTGTGGCGGCTGACCAACATCTACTACAAGCTGCACCTCCCGGGCACCCGCTTCCACGTGATCGCACAGGACGGCGTCCCCGTGGGCAGGGTCTACGCCGAGGACACACTGCTCATCCCCGCCGCCCGCTTCGATGTCCTGGTCCAGGGCGGTGCCCCCGACACCACCCGGCTGGAGACACTGCCGTACAACACCGGCCCCGCCGGGAACCAGTTTCCCCGGGCGGACCTCGCCACAGTCGTCACCGGTGGCACACCCGTGACACGGGCCGCGCTCCCGACCGACCTCGGCCCGTACGAGGACCTGAGCCACGCAACGATCGCCGGCCGCAAGACCGTCGTCTTCACGGAGAACAAGGCCGGCACGATCTTCTACATCAACGGCCGGACGTACGACCCGAACCGGACCGACTTCGTCTCCATCCTCGGCACCGTCGAGGAGTGGACCGTCCGCAACAACTCGGACGAGGACCACAGCTTCCACCTGCACACCAACCACTTCCAGCTGATGAGCACCAACGGGAAGGCAGAGGACCCCTCCCACAGCGTGTACGACACGGTGAACGTACCGAAGCGCGGTGCGATCGTCGTCCGCATCCACTTCAGGGACTTCACCGGCAGGACTGTTCTGCACTGCCACATCCTCAATCACGAGGACATGGGCATGATGGCCGTCCTGGACATCATTCCGCCCAGCACGCGGCCCCCGGGCCACAGCGGATGACCGCCAGCGTCGAGCGTGTCTGCAAGTTCGTGTAAGTCCGTGATGTGACAGGCTGGTCGAGGCCCGGCCTCGGGCCCTGGCCAGCCGGGACGGACGGACCATGACGGACAACGTGAAGAGCCCGGCTGTCGAGGCGGTCAAGTCCGGGGCGACCTCGACAGCGACTTCCAACACGACTTCCGCCTGAACCAGGACGACGTCCAGGCCACGCTGTACCCGTAGGCGGTGCGCACGATGGAGCATGTCGCCGCCGGCTGATGGGCAGTCGTCGAGAGACAGGGTCGGGCGCAGGCCGGCGGCCGGCATCCGGCCGGCATCCGGCCAGCCGAACGCCATCGTCAGCTCGAGGTGCGGGTTGATCGACACCGAACGACCGGCGTCGGCGAGCATCCGCAGCTGGTCGTCGCCGACGCCTGCATGAACGTCGACGTGTCCCGCAGCAGGCCGTGCTCAAGAAGGTCGGCGGTCGGGCGGCGAGTCCCGTCGGATTCGACGTGCGCGCTGGTCCGCAGTCCGAGCTCGGTCGCCAGCTTCGCGACGGGCAGGGTCACTTGATCGACCAGGTCGGCGATCCACCGCATGGCCAGGCCCGGCAGGCAGGTGACCTTGCAGCCTGCGTCTTGAGCGACCGTGAGCGGGAGGGCGTGCCGGCGCGGCCGGTTCGCCACATCGCGTGAATCCGTGCGATCCGGGGGCGGCAGGGCTCGCCGGGCGTGCTCGTGTTCGCTGCCCGGCGAGCCGACCAGAGGTGGACGCCCGCTTCAGCGGGCGGTCGCCCAGGTGCGGTCCGTCCAGTCGGCGAAGCCGGTCCAGCGGATCTCCGGGTGAGCATCGTGGAGTGCGGGGATGTCGACGCGATAGCCGGGCCCGTTCAGGAACGCCCACATCGCGTGCATGTCCGGATTGCCGATGGACGTCAGCGGTACGTACTCATGGCGGACGTCCCGTCGCAGCGCTGCGCTGAGCGCGGCTGCCATCTGCGTGGGAGTGGGTGCGTCGCTGGCTAGTTCGATGCGCTGCTCGAGGTACGGGGCGGGGTTGAGCAGCACTTCCGCCGCGAACGCGCCGAGGTCGAGGCGGGCGAGCTGCTGCAAAGGCCGGTCGGGCGGCAGCGGCAGATCGAGAACGCCGTCAAGGATACGCCGAGCTCCACCGAGCGCGTTGTCGAAGAAGTACGTCGGCCCCAGAATCGTGTACGGAACATCGCCCGCGGTCAGTTCCGCCTCGATGCGCGCCTTGCTCTCGAAATGCGGTACCCCGCTGTCCTGGTCGGCCCCGGCCACCGAGCTGAACACGAGATGCGGAACGCGCTCCTGCGCCGCGGCGGAGAGGATCGCCCGCCCCTGGCCCACCTCTGCCTCGACACCGGCCTCGAAGGGCGTGGTGAACGCGAAGACACCGGCCACCCCCTTCATGGCCGTGGCGAGCAACTCACGATCGCTCAGGGAGCCCGCCACCACGTCGACACCCTGCTCGGCCAGTTGCCGCGCGGCACTTCGGCCGGGGTCACGTACCAGCGCCCTGATTCGGGCTCCGCGACCCAGCAGCGCGTCGGTCACAGCCCCGCCCTGTCCGCCTGTCGCGGCGAGCACCAGGATCGGCCCATGCGCCATGGAAGAACTCCCTTCCCTACAGAGGGGCATCAGATCCGAAATCGGCCCCAACCAACTATGCGTCACGAACGACAGCGCACGATAACGACCCGCGCGAGAAGGGCGCTGGCGGGCTCGACCCCGTGCACGCACAGTCATGACGATCGTCCGACCGGCGCCTGGCGGGTCAGCCCGCGCGGGTTGACGACCTCGACGATCCCGTACCGCACCGGGGCCTTCGAGATCGAGTTCGATTTCCTCGGCCACCACCTTTCCTCGAGCACAGCGGCGCGTGCGGGGTGGCTCACGAGCCAAGTATCGGGCGCCGCGGCCCCCGCCGGATCGGTCGGTCAATCGGCCGGTCGTCGTGATCGGTGAGGGGCGATCGATTGCCATCCCTGATCTTGCGTGGGTATCCCCGGCTTCAGCCGGGGAGGGAAACGCATCCTTGGCCCAGAGGCGCGAAGCGCCGGAGTTCTCTACGCCTCTGGGGTGACAGTCAGAGGGGACGTTTCTGTCCCTCGATGTACTGGCGGATCACGGTCAGCGGCGCTCCGCCGCAGGACCCCGCGAAGTAGGAGCGGGACCAGAAGACCGAGCCCATGCCGATGCGGTTGATCCGGCCGGTGTACTCGGCCCTCAGGTACCGGGAGCTGACGCCCTTGAGGGAGTTGATCAGCTTCGACAGGGCGACCTTCGGCGGGTAGTGGACGAGCAGATGCACGTGATCGGCCTCGCCGTTGAACTCGCGCAGCTCCACATCGAAGCCGGCGCACACCTCACGCATGATCTCCTCGCACCGCCTCAGCATGTCGTCATCAAAGGTGCCGCGCCGGTACTTGGTGACGAACACCAAGTGAGCCTGAAGGTTGTAAACAACGTGACGACCGGTACGAATATCATGGTTTGGTTCCCAGCGCGGTGACATACGCCAAGCGTAGTATGATCAAGCGAACCGGCGTGGAAGGGGGTGGGCCGGGTGATCCGTGCGTACAAGTTCCTCATGCGGCCCACCGTGGGCCAGACGATCGCGCTGGGCGAGATGCTGCGGGATCACTGCTCGCTCTACAACGGGGCCTTGCAGGAACGCGGGGACGCCTACCGGCACACCTCGAAGACGAGTGTCAAGTACGGGCACCAGTCCGCGCAGCTCAAGGAGATCCGGGCGTTCGACCCGGAGCGTCAGGGCCGCTGGTCGTTCTCCTCGCAGCAGGCGACGTTGCGCCGTCTCGACAAGGCGTTCGCCGCGTTCTTCCGCCGCGTGAAGGCCGGCGAGACGCCCGGCTACCCGCGCTTTCGCGGAGTCAGTTGGTTCGACACGGTGGACTTCCCCAAGGACGGCGACGGCTGCCGCTGGGACTCCACCCCGCGTGATCCGGTCACCCGGGTACGTTTCCAGGGTGTTGGGCACGTCAAGGTCAACCAGCACCGGCCCGTGGTCGGCAAGGTCAAGACCGTGTCCGTAAAGCGCGAAGGCCGTCGCTGGTACGTTGTCCTGACCGCCGAGCAGGCACAGCCTGAGCCGATACCCAAGACGGGCAACGTCGTCGGCATCGACATGGGCATAGCCAACTTCCTCGGCGACTCCAACGGTGGGTTTGTCGAGAACCAACGCCACGGACGAAAGGCCGCCGCGAAGCTCGAAGCCGCGCAGAAGGCCCTCGCCCGGTTCCCGCGTGTGCGTCGTGACAAGCGCACCGCCAACCACCGCCGTGCCGTCCAGAAGGTTGCCGGCCTGCACCGCAAGGTCCGCTGTCAGCGGCTCGACCACGCGCATAAGACGGCCTTGGACCTCGTGCGGGAACACGACTTCATCGCGCACGAAGACCTCAAGATCCGCAACATGGTCAAGGCCCCAGCGCCGAAGCCCGACCCCGAGACGCCGGGCAGCTTCCTGCCCAACGGGTCCGCGGCGAAGGCCGGGCTGAACAAGTCGATCAACGATGCCGGCTGGGGGGTGTTCCTGACGATCCTGCACGCCAAGGCTGAGAGCGCCGGACGGGAAGTGATCGCCGTGGACCCCCGCAACACCTCCCGGACGTGTCCCGAATGCGGGCACGTCTCAGCGGAGAACCGGACCACCCAGGAGAAGTTCCACTGTGTCTCGTGCGGCCACCAGGCGCACGCGGATACGGTGGGCGCCCTGAACGTTCTACGGGCCGGGCTGGTCCGTCGCGACGCCAACCCGGCATAGCGAGAAGCCCCCTCATTCATGAGGGGGAGGAGTCACAACCATCGGCCGCACCACTGTTTGCCGGCGCGAGAGGCTGCGCGAGCAGGACCTGACGGCCCGGCCGCCCGCCGCGCGCCCGGTTCATCGGCTGGGCTGACCGCGCAGGAGCTGCGGGTCGCGCAGCTCGCCGCCGACCGCCTGATCAGTCGGGAGGTCGTGGCGCAGCTGCTGATCAGCCCGCGCACGGTCGGCCACCACCTGGCCAACGTCTGCTCGAAGCTCGGCATCACCTCCCGCACCGAGCTCGCCCGGATCGATCTCTCGGGCGACCTGCCGCTCCGCGTGGGCGCCGACGGCGGATGATCGACCCAGAGGTGTGTCGGTGACCGATTGCGTACCTGATTCGTACGAGCTCGGACCTTGGTAGCGTCATGGCGTCCGTGACGAACGCTCGGCGTGGTGCCGAGATCCGGCCGCGCTCGCCGCAGGCCGGCGCCTCGTCGGGGAGGGCCGCGCCGGTGGCAGGGCGCGCCCCGCGCGTGATCCGCCGATGGAGCACCGTCCCGGCCCAGTCCGGTGGGTCCACGGTCCACTCGGACCACCGAACCGAGAATTCACGTTACGACGGAGGTACACATCATGGCAGGCGTCACCCCGGTCCGCTCCGACGACCACCTGATCTCCCCGGACGATGCCGCGCTCGTGCTGATCGACTACCAGCCCGAGCAGGTCCGGACAGTCCGCTCGACCAGCCTCGCGCTGATGATGCTCAACACCACTGCCGTCGCCCGTGCGGCCGCGGCATACGAACTCCCGGTCGTGCTCACGACGGTCGGGGTCGAGATGGGGGTCAACACCGGCACGATCGAGGAGCTCCGCGCCGAGCTTCCGGACGTGCCCGAGATCGACCGGACCACGCTGAACTCCTGGGAGGACCCGGACTTCCGGGCCGCGGTCGAAGCCACCGGCCGCAAGAAGATCATCATGACCGGGCTGTGGACCGAGGTGTGCGTGGCGTTCCCGACCCTGGACATGCTGCGCGAGGGCTACGAGGTCTACCCGGTCTCCGACGCCATCGGAGGCGTGAGCGCCGACGCCCACGACCGCGCGATGCAGCGCATGGTGCACGCGGGTGCGCAGCCGGTCACCGCGATCTCGCTGACCGCCGAGCTGCAGCGCGACTGGGGGCGCCCGGGCGCCGACCGGCTCCGCTCGATTGTCCGGTGGTACTTCCCCGAGCTCGAGAAGATCACCTGAGCCGAACGCACGCTTCCAGGTGCACCGGGCTTCATCGCGTGGTCCGCACGTGGCGACCGGCCCGCCACAACTTGACCATGCCGCAACGGCATGGCGTTCGATCGGATCGGCTCACCTGCAGTCGCTTCCGGCAGGACTCCAACGACGAGGAGGGGAAGACCGATGCCTACCCCGCGCTGCACGGGCCGGACGTCGACACACACGCACCCCGGGAGAACCCGCTTTGCCGAGCAGACGATGGGCATGGTCCTGCGGGAGCTCTACAACCCGGCGCGGTCACGTACTCCCTGATCTTGTCGAAACGGAGAATTGTGCACCTCGTGCTCGGCCCGACCGAGCTGGGCGGAGTGGCAGTAGGCCCGTGCCAGCAGCATTCGCGCGTCCACCGGCTTCGCGTCGTCGGCAACAGTGATGTCCGTGGCGGCGAACGTGCTGCACGCCTGGCTGCGGGTCGGGGAGCGGCCGGCGGGGTGGTCACCGGGCGTCGCTCAGCAGATCGGGTCCGCGGTGTGGCCGATCGGGCTGTTGCTGTCCGGTCGAGGTGCTGTCCCGGGTGCGCTGGGCGCCGGCCTACCCGGGGGTACCAGGGATGCCAGCCGGTCGACGCGAGGTCGGGGCGAACGCAGGCGGCGGTCTCGTCACTGGGGGCGAGGAACGGCAGCACGGGCGGTGGCTCGTGGTCAGCACCTTCGAGGATCGCGATTTCCTGGTGAGGATCGCGCCCGGTCACCGGTCATCCCGGTTCAGCCCCTCCGCTCGGCGGCGACGAGCTCGCGGGCGCGTGGAGCGACCTCCCGGCCGAACAGCTCGAGTGCGCCCGGCTCGTCGGAGGCGAGGACGAAACCGGACGTCCCGTGGGTCAGGGCGATGTCGGCGATCTGCTCGGCCCACTGCTCCGGCGGCCCGTCGAAGAGCCCGTCACCGTTGCTGGAGAACTGCCCGACGATGTTGAGGTAGCGGGTCACCACGGCCGGGTCGCGGCCCGCCCCGGTGGCGCCCTCGTCGATGTGCGCGTTCATCGCCGCCAGCGACGCCGGCCCGTCCGGCAGGTACACCAGCGATGGCAGCCACCCGTCGGCGAGTCGTCCGGTCAGCCGCAGCATCCGGGGCTTGAGCGCCCCGATCCGGATCGGGATCGGGTGGGCCGGGGCGGGGCCGCGTTTCGCACCGTCGACATGGTGGAACTCGCCGTCGACGCGCAGCCGGCCGGGCTCGTCGGCCGCCCAGATCCCCCGCATGATCGCGATGGCCTCCTCGGTCGCGCGGACGGCCTGGCCGGGTTCGAGCCGGGTCCCGCCCATGGCGGCGACGCCGTCCCAGAACGCGCCGGCGCCGAGGCCCATCTCGACCCGACCGTCGCTGAGCAGGTCCAGGCTCGCGGCGGCGCGGGCCAGCACCGCGGCCGGGCGCAACGGCAGGTTGAGCACGTTGCCGCAGATCCGGATCCGCTCGGTGCGGGCGGCGACGAACGACATGAGCGTCCACGTGTCGGTGAACGCCGCCTGGTACGGATGGTCCTGGTAGGTGACGAGATCCAGCCCGGCCCGTTCGGCGACGAGCGAGAGTTCGACGGGACGCATCGGGGGCTGTGCGACCGGCGTGATGAAGCAGCCGAAGGTCAGCTCGTGGCCGTAGTCGGTCATCAGAGACTCGCTTCCTGGGTGTCGGAGAAGTTGTCCGGGCGGCTGGGTGGGGACAGCGAGAAGTTGTCGTCGAAGACGCCGTCCGGGTCGTAGGTCGCCTTGAGTGCCCGCAGCCGGGCGAGCGTCCGCGGCGGCCAGGCCTGCTCGATCCGCTCGGGCCGCAGGCTCGTCTCGAAGCTGAGGTAGAGCCCGTCGAGGAACGGCGCGAGCAATGCCCACTGCGCGTCGACGGCCTCGGGATCGTCGCCCATGACGACGAGCGAGAAGTTCGGCGCCCGGTGCGGGTAGGCCGTCGCGTCCGGATCGACGTCGGCGACCGCACCGCCCACCGAGCGCAGCTGGAACCAGTGCACGGCACCGCTGCGGAGCACCCGACTCGCGGCCGCCGCGAACTCCGGCGTGAGGTGGTGGACGAGCCCACTGCGGGAGACCGGCTCGCCGCGCGAGACCGGTGCGTCGTCACGCGCGTTCGCCATGATGTCGGCGTAGGAGGTGATGGCCACCTGTTGCTCGTACATCGGGGCGAGCCCGGCCAGCGGCTGCAGCCTGGACAGCACGGTGTTTGGGTCCGGCGAGTCGACGACGGTGCGGGTGAGCGCCACCGCGGGCCGCCTGCCGCGCGGCGGTGGCACGATGAGGAAGCTGGTGAGGTCGCGCGGGGACTCCTCGACCACCCGGCCCCACTCGACCAGGTAGCGCGTGGTGTCCCGGACGATCTGGGTGAGCGCGGCCAACGCCACCGGGCCGACCTCGTCGGCGGAGAACTCGAACGCGGTCACGATCCCGAAGTTGGCCCCGGCACCGCGGACCGCCCAGAACAGGTCCGGGTTCTCCGCGTCGCTCGCCCGCACGACCGAGCCGTCGGCGAGCACCAGCTCCACCGCACGCAGCCGGTCGATCGTCAGCCCGTGCCCGCGGGCCAGGTAGCCGACGCCACCGGCGGTGGCCAGCCCTCCGACGCCGACGCCGCCGTAGTCTCCCGAGCTGATCGCCCAGCCGTACGGGGCGAGGGCGTTCGCGACGTCGGTCCAGCGGGCTCCCGGTCCGATCCGGACCCGGCGCGACGTCTCGTCGAGCACCTCGATGGTGTTCATCGGCGACACGTCGACGACGATGCCGCCGTCGTTGGTGGAGCGCCCGGACAGCCCGTGCCCCGCGCTGCGCCGGGACAGCGGCAGGTCGGGGTGCCGGCGGGCGAACGCCAGGGCGTCGACGACCTGTCCGACGGTCGCCGCCCGCAGGACGATGCCCGGTGAACCGCCGCGCAGGTATCCCCCGCGCAGACGCGCGTAGGCGAGGTCTCCCGGTTCGACGACCTCGGCCAGCCCGGCCGGGACGCCGTCGTAGTCGATGCCGGGGCGGCGCCGGGCGAGCGCCGCCGAGCGACGCACGCGCACCCCGGCCGCGCCGTGCGGGAGCGCCGCATCGGCACCCGCCCGCACCGCCGGAACGATCTCGCGGGCGAACCGGGTCAGGGTCGCCGGATCGTCGGTGCCGAGGTCGAGCACGATCGTCCCCACCCCCTGCTCGACGACGAGATCCAGCAGCGTGGCCGCCCAGCCGTCACCACTCGCGCCGGGAACGGTCACCCACCGGCGGATCTCGCGCGGGTCGCGCCCGGCGTCCCGGGCGGCCGCGTCGACGAGGAGCCGGCCCGCGGTGAGGTCGTCGGTGCCGGTCAGGGGCACCGACCAGCCGTCGGCGTGAGTGCCGGCCACCCGCGCCAGGTCCGGGTCGCGCGGGTCCGGTCCGCGCACCGTGATCGGCACGTCGTGCGCGGGCGCCGCCTTCTGCGCGCCGGCGAGCCGGTGCCGCGGACCGTCGACGCGGGCGAGTCCACGGTCGAGGACGTTCCACAGCTCGGCGACGACGTCGATCGTCTCCTCGCCGTCGTGCCCGGGTCCACCCACCGTGATCCCGAGCTCGACCCGGCCCGCGCTGAGGTGGTCGAGGCCTGCGGCCGCCCGGGCGAGCATCGCCGGGTTCCGCGCGGTGCCGTCGTGCCCGTCGGTGCCGATCCGGACCGTGTCGGTGACGGCGGCGATCCAAGACAGCAGCGTCCACGCCTCCGCGTCGGGGCGGTCCGGACGGTCGGGCACGACGACGAGGTCGAGCCCCAGCTCCTCGGCCGTGCGGGCGAGCCGGACCGTCGGTCCCGGGGCGGGTCCGACGGGCAGCCGGACACCGAACTCCACCGCGTGTCCGTAGTCCGCCCGGACCGACTGCCCGGGTGTGGCGGTCATCGGCGGATCCCGGCCCGCACCGCCAGCGGCACGTCGGCGCTGGCGGACCCGATGCTCCCGTTGGTGAGCAACGAGATCGGGTGGGCGTCGAGCGCGACGGCGACGGCCATCCGCCGCCGCGGGGGTGGCTGCGCCGGGACCCCGCCGTCGGTGGACCACCCCTCCGTCCTGCTCAGCTCACGGCGGGCGTTCTCGGCGTGGTGGTGCCCCTTGCAGTCGGCGAGGAACGTTGCCCGCCGCGGCGGTTCCGACCATGCCCAGGCCGACTCGCGGTCACGGAACCGGTGCACCACGATGCACCGTCCGTCCGGGGTGGTGGGCCGGAACGGTCCGCCACCGAGGTGCCCCGGTGCGCTCGCCGCGGCGTCGATGAGGTCGCGCGCCCAGGTCTCGAAGTCGTGCTCGTGGCCCGGCTCGACGAGCCGCGCGAGGCTCACCGTCGCATCGCTCGCCCGGGCTGCGCTGTTCACCGAGCCTGCGGTCACGGTCACGGTGCCGGTCGCCCGCGCACGGCGGGGCTCGGAGTCGGGGTCGGGATCGGTCACAGCGGGCCACACTCTCGTCGTCCGGGCGGTGCAGCACCGCCTGGCGGGTACCGGGTCGCCGGGAACGCTACGAACTCCCCGATCCGGGCGGATCGGGCATCCAATCGGTCACCGCCCGGGTCACCGATCGACCGAGCTGATCCGGAGGTCGCCCGCGAAGTCGATGCGGGCGAGCTCGGCGCGGGAGGTGATGCCCAGCTTGGGATAGACGTTGCCCAGGTGGTGGCCGACCGTGCGGGGGCTGATCAGCAGCTGTGCTGCGATCTCCCGGTTGGTGAGCCGGTCGGCGGCCAGCTGCGCGACCCGCAACTCCTGCGCGGTGAGCCCGACTGCGTCCCTCGGTCCGGCCGGCCCATGGATCCGCGAGCCTTCGCTCAGGGCCAGCTCGCGGAGCGCCCGAACCCGCAGCGGTTCCGCGCTGAGACGCTCGAAGACCTGGGCGGCACCCGCGAGATGGCGCCCGGCCTCGGCCCGCCGGCGCGCCCGCCGCAACCACTCCCCGTAGAGCAGCCGGGTGCGGGCGTACTCGAACGGATTGTCCGGCGCCCCCGGCACCTCGAGGGCAGCCCGGTAGGACTCCTCCGCCTCCGGCCCGTTCCGGACCAGTGCGCGGAGCCGGTGCGCGGCCGTGCGGGCCCAGGCCGCGCCGGTACGCCGCACCCAGCTGTCGATCATGGTGATCTGCGGTTCGACCACGTCGAGCCGCCCGACCTGCACCGCCGCCTCGACGGTGTCCGCGGCGGCGAGGAGCGCGCACGTGCGGTGGGCGGCGTCGTGACCAGGCTCGGACAGGCACACGAGGTGGTCCAGCGCCTCCTGCGGGCGGCCGGCGAACAGAGCCGCCCGGCCCCGGTGCCAGTACGCGTTCGCACTCAGCGCCCGCACCCCGCGCGGGACCGAGGCCGCGAGTACCCGGGTGGTGAGGTCGTCGACGGTGTGCTCGTCGCCGCGGGGGGCGGCCAGGGACGCCTGGATGAGCCGGCACTGCGTGGCCACATTCTCCGTTCCGACCTCCTCGGCCAGCTCCAGTGCCTCGACGGCAGCGTTCCCGGCGGCGTCCCACCTGCCCGCGGTGACGTCGAGGACCGCGGTCTGGACGAGCACCGCCGCCAGCGCGGTGATCTCCTGGCGCCGCCGCAGCGCCACGGTCTGCACGCGCAGCACGTCGTGCAGCGGGCCATCGACACCCCAGGCCTGCAGTAGCGGGATCGGTGGCAGCAGGCCCCACACCCGCGTCCCCAACCGGTCCGCGAGATTGCCGACCGTCTCCGGAGCGACCGGGGCGACCGGGGCGGTCGCGTCGTGGCAGGACCACCAGGAACGCAGCAGGGGCACCAGCTCGGACAGGGTGGGATCGCCGCTGGTATTCACGGTCGACAGCCGCTCCAGCGCCTGCTGCTGGAGGTCGTCCCGCCCGGCCGACCACGCGGAGCGGACCGCCACCGAGCCCATTTCCATGACCCCGCGGGGATCCTCGACGACGGCCATGTCGGAGGTCAGGTAGTGATGGGCACGCTCCGGCACGCCGTAGGCGAACTCGAGGAACCCGCGCAGCCCGCCGCTCAGGCGGGCGACGTGGCGCTCGCCGACCAGGTTCTCGGCGTCGTCGAGCAACTGACGGGCCGCCCCGGAGTCCCCCGCGGCCCACGCGGCACGGGCGGCGGCCGCGAGCCGGCGCGCCGCGTCGCCCTCGTCCGGGGACAGCTCGGCGGCCCGCCGCAGCGTGCGGACCGCCGTCGGCCCGGCGCTGCGCCGCAGCGACTGCTCCGCTGCCTGCTCCAGCAGCGCGGCGACGTCCTCGTCGGCCGTATCGGCCGCGGCGGCCAGGTGCCAGGCCCGTTCCGCGGTGGCGTCGGTCGGCAGGGCGGAGGCCAGCGCCCGGTGGGCGGCCTGCCGCTCCGCGAAGGGCGTGCCGTCGTAGACGGCCGCCGGGATCAACGGGTGCCGGAACTCCAGCCGGGGCCCCGGAGCGCGGACCAGTCCGGAGCGCAGAAGCTCGTCCCAGGTCGACATGTCGACCCCCCAGCCGGCCCCCGCACGGTGCACCACGTGCCGGTCGCCCCGCTCCTCGGCGGCGGCCAGCAGCAGCAGCGCGCGGGCCGGTGGCGACATGACCGCGGCCCGGGCGACGAACGCCCGCCGCAGCCGCGGCCCGACCCTCATCAGGTCGCCGGGCCGTCCGGGCACCGGGTCGGCGTCGGGCTCGTTGTCGATCGTGGGCAGCTCGTGCAGCGCCAGCGGGTTGCCGCCCGCCGCCCGGACCGTGCGGTCGACCAGGTCCTCGGTCGCTCCAGGCACGGCGGCGGCGACGAGCCTGCGGGCATCGTCCTCGGCCAGGCCCACGACCTCCAGCGCCGGCAACCCCTCCCACGGCCCGACATGCGGGTCCTCGTGTCCGGTGAGGAGCACCGCGACCGGATCGGCACCGATCCGGCGCGCGAGGAAGCCCAGGCAGCGCGCCGTCGCCTCGTTCACCCACTGGGCATCATCCACCACGACGAGCACCGGACGTTCCCGGGCCATGCCGCATACCAGCGACAGCACGGCCGCGCCGACGAGGAACGGGTTGGTCTCGTCCCGGCTCAGCCCCAGCGCGCCGCGCAGCGCCGCGGCCTGCGGGGCGGCGAGCGTGTCCAACCGGTCCATCACCGGCCACAGCAGCTCGTGCAGGGCGGCGAACGCGATCCCCGCCTCCATCCGGGTGCCCCGGCAGCGCAGCACCGTGACGTTGGGTGCGGTGTCGACTGCGTACTCGAGCAGGGCGGTCTTGCCGATGCCCGGCTCGCCCCATAGCACGAGCCCGGAGCCCGCACCGTCCGCTGCGCGGGCCAGCACACCGTCGAGTGCCGCGGTCTCCGCGCCCCGCCCGAACAACTCCATGTCGCCGTAGAATCGCGGCGGCACGGTCACAGGGTCGAGGGTCAGGTCGGTCATGTCAGCCACCTAGCGCTGACCCTGGACGGGGCCGCGTTGTAGAGCAGGTCGCGGTACTCGGGGTGATTGCGCAGCCAACTGATGATGTAGGGGCAGATCGCCAGCGCTTTCAGTCCTCGTTCGCGGATATCGTCGAGCGCGGCGCGGGCCAGGGCGCCGCCGACTCCTCGAAGGTCGGGTCGACCTCGGTGTGAGTCAGGACGATCATCTCGCTGGTCTCCTGGTAGTCGATGAATCCGGCGACCGTCGTCTCGCCGACGGAGGCTTCGTAGCGCCGCCGGTCCGGATTCCTGGTCACGTTCACGTCGATGGACGTCGATGGACATTGTTTGTTGAGCCCCCTGTTTCGGTGCTGTGACAGGTCGTCATCTCGGGTCGACCGTGGGTTGCCCGGTGGCCAGACGAATCAGATCGGTAGCGCTTCCCGCTTGCCACGTGGAAGGTCAGATACTCGTCGGGCCAGAGGTCGTCAAAGTTGAGTTCATCAACTTCGATGACGGGACTGGCGAACACGACGTTCCTTTCGCTTCGGAGCGTTGTGGTGTCCCCAGACTCGCGCAGCAGACGCTCGTTCGCGTCAGGGAGAGTTGCCTAGCCTGGTCTACCCAACCTGGTCCCAGCCTGGTTCGGGTGGACAGCCTGCCCT
Source organism: Streptomyces chlorus (assembly GCF_042655885.1). NCBI lineage: Bacteria > Bacillati > Actinomycetota > Actinomycetes > Kitasatosporales > Streptomycetaceae > Streptomyces > Streptomyces chlorus. The sequence continues at coordinate 6,731 of NZ_JBHSOA010000096.1, read as the reverse complement.
GGACCCGGACCGGGCAGCCAAGCGGCGGATCTGGTGGGCCGGCGCGCCGACGCGAGACGGTCGGACAGCGTCTCGCCCGGGTGCGTGCCGCGGCTGGACTGTGCCGGTGCGCAACCCAACCCGCAGCGGGACTTGACCGGACCGACCTGGGTCCGGCGTCCGGATTGCACGTCGGAACACGACCGGACCGGGGCCTGGTCGGGACCCCTTGCCACCCCTTACTTGACGATTGTCATCCGGAGCTTCTGGCCGTGGTCTGCCTGTCTGGTCAGGGAAGCGGCAGTTCTCTGAGCTGCCGGCGGGAGGTGATGCCCAGCTTACGGAAGATGCTGCGGAGGTGGGCTTCAACCGTGCGTGGGCTGAGGAACAGTTGCGCAGCGACCTCCCGGGAGGTCGCCCCGGTGGCCACCAGCCGTGCGATGTGCAGCTCGTGGGCGGTGAGGGAGTCAGTCGGCTGGGCGGTCCGTTTGCGGGGATGCTCACCGGTGGCGCGCAACTCGCGGGCGGCCCGCTCGGCGAACGCCTCCGCCCCCATGTCCGACAGCAGCTGGTGGGCGGTGCGGAGGTGTTCGCGTGCGTCCTGGCGACGACGTTCGCGGCGCAGCCACTCGCCGTAGACGAGATGGGTACGAGCGAGGTAACCGCCCATCCGGGTGTGCTTGAGCTGCGCGATCGCCTCGCGGTACTGATCCTCGGCTGCCGATCCGGTGCTCGTGAGCGCCTGTGAACGCGCCGCCATTCCCAGCGCCCACGGCGTCCCGCTGGCACGGGCCCGGGAGCAGAGCTGCTTCATCGCCTCGACCGCGCGTTCCGGTTGACCGGCGCGGGCAGCTGACTCGATGAGCTCGAAGTGGACCAGGTTGCTGAGCGACAGCTCGGGGGACTCGAACGCCCGTGCCGCAGCGTCCTGCGCCGCCGGATAGTTGCCCAGCCCGTTGTGGAGCACCGCCATCGCGTACTGAGCCATGGAGGCCTCCGTACTCTCCTCGGAGAAGGCGACGTCTTGGGCGGTGATGGCGTTGAGCGCCGTGGTCTCCGTCTGGTCGCCACGCCAGGCACTCAGGATGATGTGAGCGTGCCGTGGCTGTACGCCGCCGGTGGCCTGCGTGATGGCCGTCGCCTCGGTGGCGAGTTCGCCGGCTCGGGCGAGTTCGCCCATCAGGACCGAAGTGATGGACAGGAAGCGCAGCGAGTCGGGGAGCGTCGCCAGCGCACCGGCCTCACGAGCCAGCTGGACGTTACGGCTGGCCAGCAAGTAGAGCAGCTCGTCATCGAGGATTGCCAGCGCGTTGCGACAGGCCAGCCGCAGCCAGCGGTCGCTCTGGCGGTCTGGCTCGGCGTCCGTGAGCAGGTTGTCGCGAAACGCCTCCAGGGCGTGCCGCAGCACGAGCGCTCCCGCCGCATATCCACTCGTCAAGGTCTTCGTGAGGCCATCAAGCAACTGGTCCTGCGGCCGCGGCGACCCGGGCGGTGCAGGTGCGGCCCGAGCGGCCTCGGCGACGTCCAGGACGCCGCGGTCGGAGTCACCGGTCACGAGCGCCGCGTCGAGCGCGTGCAGGTAGGTCTCACGGGCCAGGGCCGCATCGAGCGGGGTGAGGGTCCTGGCGGCGTCCAGCAGTATTTCCGGCACCCCGCTTCCGCGCGTGGTGTGGAAGGCGACCTGGGCGCGCAGCAACTTCAGGCGTGCTGCTTGCAACGCGTCCAGCGGCCCGGCGGCCGCGACCGTCAGCAGCCTCAGGGCGCTCTCGGGCGCGCCGGCCTCGTGCTTGGCGTGCGCAGCTTCCAGCGCCCGTCTCGTACGGTTGGCCGGCTCGGGAGTCAGCTCTGCGGCTTGCTGCAGGAACGCGGCTGCGGCAGCGAGCCCACCGCGGGAGCGCGCCCGGTCGGCCGAGCGCTCCAACTCGGCGGCGGCCTCCTCGTCGATGCCCAGCACGCCCTGCCCGCGGTGCCAAGCGCGCCGGTCAGGGTCGACCTGTGGGTCGGTAGCGTCGGCCAGCGCGCGGTGGGCTCGACGCTGATCCGGCGCTGTGGCCGCCTGGTAGACCGCAGAGCGGACCAGCGGATGACGGAACCGCACCTGAGCGCCTATCTCCAGCAACCCGCCGGCCTCCGCAGGTAGGGCCGCCTGGGGGGAGATGCCCAGGTGGGTGGCCGCGCGCCACAGCAGCGCCGTATCGCCGGTCGGGTCGGCCGCCGCGACCAACAGCAGCAGTTGGGTCTCGGCCGGCAGCCTGGCCGAACGGCGTTGGAAGCCGTCCTCGATGCGGCGAGGAACACTCAGCACGTCTGGCCGCTCGAACCCTCCGGCGAACTGTGCCGGGGGTGCGCCTCGGGGCAGCTCCAGCAGCGCCAACGGGTTACCGCGCGCCTCGGCGAGGATACGCGCGCGCACGGCGTCATCCAGCGGTGTGTGCACGCCGGTGGTCAACAACACCCGGGCGTCGGTCTCTCCGAGCCTGTCCAGGCGCAGTGCCGGCAACCCGGCGAACTGCTCGACGTCACCCTCGTCGGAGTCGCGCACCGCGACCACCAGCGCCACCCGCTCGGCCTCCACCCGCCGTGCCACGAACGCCAGGACCTGAGCGGACGCTTCGTCCAGCCACTGCGCATCGTCGACGAGGCACAGCAAAGGCCCCTCCTCGGCGACCTCGGCCAGCAGGTTGAGGACGGCCAGCCCGACCAGGAAGCGGTCCGGCGCGGTACCGGCTCTCCGTCCGAACGCCACGCCCAGGGCGGCCTGCTGTGGGTCGGGCAGCGCGTCCGCGCGGCCCAGCAGCGGCGCGCACAGCTGGTGCAGGCCCGCGAACACGAACTGCGTCTCGGACTCCGCTCCGACCGAGCTCTCCACCCGGAAGCCCGAGGGGGCCGCGGTCTCGCGGGCGTACTCGAGCAAGGCGGTCTTCCCGATGCCGGCCTCCCCGCGCAGCACAAGCGTCCCGCTGCGCCCGGCCCGTGCCTGCGTGAGCAGTTGATCGACCGCCTCACGCTCCGCACGCCGACCCAAGAGATCCGTCAACTTCGCCCCCTTCGAGTACGTACCGGACTAGGTGATTCTTACCTATGCGAACCACAGCCCACCAGGCGGGGGCTCGGCATGTGGACGTGATGACCGGCGAAAGACATGGGGGCTTCCACCGAGGCGAAGGCACCGCGCCCGGCGCGAGTCTGATGACACGGCACGAACCGGCATTGACCGGGTCAGCCGGACCTCCTCGGCCCGGGAACGGGCCTGACCCGTGACGCCACCGGCTCGTGGACACGAAAGGAAACACCATGCCCGCCACTCCCGTCATCGACGTCGAACGTCTGAACGTGACCTACGGTGACTTCACCGCCGTCCGTGACCTGTCCTTCCACGTGAAGCGCGGCGAGTTCTACGCGTTGCTGGGCACGAACGGAGCCGGTAAGACGTCCACCCTGGAGGTGGTCGAGGGTCACCGCCGGGCCGCCTCCGGCACGGTGCGGATCTTCGGTGAGAGCCCGCAGGATCGGCGCGCGGTGCGGCCGCGGATGGGCATCATGCTGCAGGAGAGTGGCTTCTCCCCGGATCTGACGGTGCGGGAGTCGGTCGGCCTGATCGGCGCGCTGAGCGGGAGACACGACGACGTGGACCGGGTGCTCGGCATCGCCGGCCTCACCCGCAAGGCGAGCACCAGGGCCTCCCAGCTGTCCGGTGGCGAGAAGCGCCGACTGGACTTCGCCACCGCCGTGTACGGCGGGCCCGAGCTGGTCATCCTTGACGAGCCCACCACCGGGCTGGACATCCAGTCCCGCGACGCCCTCTGGGCCGCTGTCGACAGGCTGCGCGAAGAGGGGGCCACGATCGTGCTCACCACCCACTACTTGGAGGAGGCCCAGCAGCGCGCCGACCGCATCGGCCTCATGCACGAGGGCACGCTCCATCGGGAAGGCACGGTCGCGGAGCTGACGCAGGCCCTGCCGTCGGTGATCAGTTTCGCGCTTCCACCCGGCGCTCCCGAGCCGCCGACCGTGGGTGCGCTCAATGGGGCCTTCCACATCGAGACCTTCAGCCTGCAGGACGACCTCTACCGGTTGCTGGGTTGGGCGCATGACACCGGGGTGGAGCTGCGAGACCTGCAGGCCGGCCCGACTCGCCTCGACGACGTCTTCCGCGCCATCAGCCGCGACTGAAACCACACGGCACTTTGCCACGAAAGGAACCACCAGCATGTTGGAGATCGCTCGCAGTGAGATGATCCAGACCTTCCGGAACCGGCTGGTCCTGGTCACCGGTCTTGTCATCCCGGTCGTCGTCAGCGGCTACTTCGTCTACCAGCACGAGGTGTTCTCCGATCTCGGCAGCCTCGGCTACATCGCGGCGATCGTGATGTTCAGCGTGCTGGCCTTAGGGCTGTACACCACGGCGGTGACCACGCTGGCCTCGCGCCGCCAGAACCTCTTCCTCAAGCGGCTGCGCGCCACCGCCGCGGGCGACGCGGACATCCTCGCCGGGCTGGTCCTGCCGGTCACCGTTATCGCGCTCATCCAAGCGGTCGCGATCCTGATCGTGCTGGGTGTGGTCGCCACCGGACCGGCTCAGATCCTGCTCCTCGCGGTCGCGATCCTGGCAACGACGGCCATGCTGGTCGCCCTGGCTCTGGCCACGGCAGGACTCACGAACTCCCCAGAGCATGCCCAGGCGACCACCCTGCCGGTGAGCCTGTCTGTGATCGCGGTGGCCAGCTGGGTGGGAATCACCGGCACCGAGGACCTCGCCCTGCTCAAGCGGCTGCTTCCCGGAGGCGCGGCCACCGAACTGATCGTCAACGCCTGGAACGGCGGCGCCCCCCTCGCCGACTCCCTGCTCCTACTGCCGATCACCATGGCCTGGGTCCTCGTCGCCGTCGCACTGGCTGTCCGGCTCTTCCGCTGGGAGCCGCGTCGATGAGCCTGACATGCACCGAAGGGGCTCAGCCGGTCTCGGCGACACGATCACCATCACGATCTCTCCCGGACGGCGGAGAAGGGCTGATGAATGCGGATCGAGTCATTAACGGTCGGTACGAAGTGGGTGACGTCATCGGTCGGGGTGCTACGGCCCACGTCCACCGCGGTCGCGACATCCGCTCGGGCCGTTCGGTCGCCATCAAGATGCTCCGCAAGGACCTCGTGCGAGATCCCGTGGTCCGGTCCCGCTTCCAGCGCGAAGCGATGACGGTGGCTGGTCTCAGCCATCCCGCCATCGTCTCCATCTACGACATTGGGCACGAGGAAGTCGGAGGTGGCTCGACGGGCAAGGTCCGGGTTCCCTTCATCGTCATGGAGTACGTCGAGGGACAGTCCTTGCGGGATCTCCTCAGGATGCGCGGGCTCACGCTCAACGAAACGATTCAGTATCAGGTCGGGATCCTCTCGGCGCTCGATTTCAGCCATCGAGCAGGCATCGTCCATCGCGACATCAAGCCGGCCAACGTGATGATCACGCCCGAGGGTGCAGTCAAGGTCGTGGACTTCGGAATTTCGCGTGCCACTGGCGATCCGGCCCTGCCCCAGGCCCAGGTGGTCCTCGGAACTCCTTCGTACCTCTCTCCCGAGCAGGCGTGCGGTGAAACCGTGGACGCCCGCAGCGACCTCTACTCCGCAGGCTGCGTGCTCTACGAACTCCTAACCGGGCGGCCACCGTTCGTCGGAGACAACTCCCTCTCCCTTGCCTACCAACACGTCCACGAGCAGCCCGCGCAGGCCGGCACCGCCCTTCCGGCACTTGATGCCGTACTCGCGAAGGCTCTCGCCAAGGAGCGGGAGGACCGTTTCCAGGACGCGCGCTCGTTCGAGGAGGCGCTCTTGTCCGCGGCGAAAGACACCAGGCACGTCCATCACGGCGCTCTTGTGAGCACCTTCGACACCGACGGGCCCTTGGCAGCCGCCCTGGGCAGCCGCATCGGTATGGCCGACGTCGGCTGTTGACCGGCACAGCAGAACCGAACAACGAGGAAAGGAACCACATTATGGGATTCATCACCGTCGGCAACGAGAACAGCACCCGGCGGTGTCAATTCGTTGAAGCAACACCTTCGGTCAGGGCTCGCTGGAAGGCTTCCTGTGGGGTGAGGTAGCCGAGGCAGCGGCGGGGCTGGTTGTTGATCTCTTCGGCGATGGCGGTGAGGTAGGGCTGGTGGTCGGTGATCTCGGTGCCCTTGGGGAGGTAGCGGCGGATGATGCCGTTCGTGTTCTCGTTGGTCGGCCGCTGCCAGGGGCTGTGCGGGTCGGCGAAGTACACGTCCAGGCCGGTGGCCAGGGTGAGCGCCGCGTGACGGCCCATTTCCGTTCCCTGGTCCCAGGTCAGCGACTTGCGGACCAACTCGGGCATTCCCAGGACCTGTTCGGTGAGCACGGTCGACAGGCTGTCGGCGTTCCTGCCCGCGGGCAGAGCGAGGATGACGCAGAAGCGGGTCGAGCGGTCGACGAGGGTCGCCGCGGCGGAGGCGCCGTTCTTCCCGATGATGAGGTCGCCCTCCCAGTGGCCGGGGACCTGGCGGCCGAGGGCTTCGGCGGGACGGTCGTGGATGGAGCGCATGCCGGTGATCCGGGCTCCCCTGGAGGCGTCGGGCCTGCTGCGGGGGCCGCGGGCGGTGCGGCGGCTGGGCAGCATCACGCCCAGCCGGGCGAGCTCGCCCTTGGGCAACGCGTAGATCCACGTGTAGACGGCCTCGTGCGAGATCGTTTCCCCGCCGGCCGGGAGCGAGCCTTCCATGAGGGCCACACTCGCG